>CAIWZS010000071.1 GCA_903917235.1 uncultured Planctomycetaceae bacterium
ACCCGGCTCCTCAGCATCTCCGCGGACCGGCTCGGGGGTGCTCGTGCCCCGGAGCCGGCCTTGCTGGCGAGCGCAGCCCGGGGGCGAAAGCGTGGCCAGCACGGAGTGAGCGCAGGCCAGGATGGCCGGAGCGAACGTCCGGCGATGGGGCATGGGCAGCCCGACCAGCGAACCGCGCGAGCTTCAAGCGTGAGCCGTATCAGAACGCTCGGTCGCTGCCAGACGAGCACGTTCAGTCGGCCAGGTCCTGGTAGAGCGGCAGGTGGCGATAGTAGACCTCGAGCATCCATGTGCAGAAGCAGGTCGTGAAGAGCCGGCCGCCGATGTGCCCCCACTTGTCGAGCCCGGGGTCCCACGAGCCGGCCTGCGGACCGCCGGACACCTGCGCCTTCGGCAGCACGTCACGCAGCGCCGCGTTCCACCGTTGCCATGGCTCCCCGCCGGCATGGTGGACGACCTGCGTGATGTAGTACCACGCATAGACATCCTTCTCGACCGGCGCTTCCTCGAGCCGCATCGTCCGGCTCGGCCACGCGATGGCGTTCGTCGCGAGCAGGTGCTCGATTCCGGCGACGAGCCGCGGCTCACGACGAGGCCAGCCGAAGTACTGCCGGCACAGCAGCCCCTCGGCCGACACGGCCGCCGTCACCGGACCGGGCGGGCGGAGTGGCGTCTCGAAGCGGTAGCCGTATTGACTGCCGTCTCCGACCGCCACGCTGTTCACGAACTCCTCGAAGCGCGTCCACGTCGTCGGCGGCAGCTCGATTCCGGCCATCTCGGCGCTCTTGAGTGCCATCAGATACCAGCCCGTCACCGACATGTCGCCGGGCTTGCCCGGGTCGTACCGCCAGCCGCCGTTCGGCCCCTGCGCGGTGATCGCGTAGTCGACGGCGCGACGGGCCGGCTCGGCGAAGCGACGTTCCTTGGTCATGCCGTAGAGTTCGCAGAGTGCGATGGTCGCCTGGGCGTGGGCGTAGAGCTTGTGATGCTCCGGGATCGGAGGGACGTCGAAACGCCCGTCGTCGAGCTGCCTGCCGAGCAGGGCACGCCATCCGCGCTCGACCGCCTCCTTGTGGCGGCCGAGCGTGGGCGTGTTCCCGGCGCCCTGCAGCGCGAGCAGAGCCATCGCGGTGGCCGCAAGTCGGTTCTCCTGCGATCCGCCATCCACGTAGGGCCCTTGCAGGCTCCAGAGCCCGTCCTTTTTCTGCTGCTGTCGCACGAGCCAGTCGAGCGCCCGCGCGACGGCCGCCTCGGTCTCGCCGCTGCCACCGAACTCGGCGACGAGTGCCTCGCGTCGCCCTTCCTCGCGCCCGTTGAGCAGCGCTCCGACGACCGGCGGGCGTTGCTCGGATGCCGCGACGGGGGTCTCGGCGATCACCTCGTCTGGAACGACCGCGGGAGGGGCGGCCGTCGGCTCGGGCACGACTGGTTTTTCGACAGGCACTTCCTCCTGCTCAGGCTTCTCCTGCGGGGCGATCATGACCTCGACCGGCCCGTCCCCAGGATCGGCGACGGTGGGGGTCGCGAACGCGAGTTCCAGGGCTGGCCGTCGGCGGCGCTCGTCGCGGACGAGCACGAGCGCCAGCGCGATCAGCACGACGACGTGGAGCGCGAGGCTCGCTGTGAAGGGTGGACTGCGCCGGATCCAGCCGGCGACCGACGTGCCCCACTCACGCCACGGGAGCTCCTCGATGATTTCGCCCACCACGGGAATCCGCAGGAGCCAGTGGCGACGAGGGCTGCCACCGTGTCGGTTCCCGCCTGCGACGCTGGTGACACGAACGGACTCGGCTGACGCACCGGGCAGCCCGCCCACGAGCGTCACGCGGCGTGGTTGACGCGGAGCGGGGGGTGGCGGTGGGAGAGGCATGGGCGTCCGGCGGGACCGTGAAGATCCGGATTTTGGCGGTCAATCCGGCAGCCCCTCCCTTTTTTCGGTTCGTGGCCGTATTATTCCGAAGTCGATAGAAGGCTGCCATCGCATCTGCGGCCATGGGGTGCGGAGCGAGACCCAGCCGAAAGTCCGAACACGTCGCGGGGTGGAGCAGCCCGGTAGCTCGCGAGGCTCATAACCTCGAGGTCACAGGTTCGAATCCTGTCCCCGCCATTTCACGCCCGCCGGGCCATCCATGGCCCCGGCGGGCTGTTTTTTTGCGCGGCTTCCTGCCGCGTTCACACCCGCCAGGCCATCGATGGCCCCGGCGGGCTGTTTTTTGCGCGGCGTCGTGCCGCGCGGCCGTTTTGAACAACGGCGTAAGTTCCGAAGAACCCGCTGCGACCTCAATGGTGGCAGCGGGTTCTGTCGTTTCGTGCGAGGGCTCGCTGTCCCGCGCGGACGACTGCTGCGTCGCGAGATGCGTTGCAGGTGCGGCGCAATATGCGTCGCACAGCGGCGCCCCGTCGGCTGGCGCCTCCGCGGTCGCGCTGCCGGCCGCCGCGCTTTTTTCCCGAATGTAACACCTTCGCGACCGCTGCGCTCTGCTTTCGGGAGGCATCAAGGCCGCCCACCATCTCCGGAGCCCCTGCCATGCATCGCCGCCACACGACGACCCTCTGCCCACCTCAACTGCTTGAAAACCGCTGCCTCATGGCCGGCGACGTTACGCTGTCACTCAGCGGCGGCGTGCTCACCGTCCAGGGAGACTCGGGAACCAATCGGGTGACGATCGAGGGGGCCCCGCTGGGAGTGATGCCCACGCTCCACGTCGTGCGAGTGTCCAGCAGTGACGGCTCGACCGGCCTCGTGTTCAACGGCCAGCGGACGACCGAACTCACATTCTCCGGCGTGACGCGACTCGATGTGATCCCCCGGTGGTGACGACTCGATCTTCTTCGGGAGCCCGACGCGGCCCCTGCTGCTGACGCGGGTGGACGTACGGCTCGGCGACGGCGCGGACAGCCTCGACCTGGACCACCTGCGGGTCACCGGTGCGCTGACCGTGACGGGGGCCACGGGCAGCGACACCGTGCGGGTGGGAAACGTGGCCGTGCTGGGCACGACAACCATCGACACCGGCCTGGGAACCGATACCGTGCGACTTGAACGCGAGACACGGCTGACGGGCCTGCTCACGGTGTTGCTCGGCGACGGCGACGACACCTTGACCGTCCGCGGACCACAGGCCGCCGTTCAGGACCGGTTCGTCGTCACGTTCGTCACGGGCACCTCGTCGCCCGGAGTCTTCGAGCCCGACCGGCCGGTGGCCGAACTCTCGCTCGGCGACGTATCCATCAAGGCGGGGGCAGGATCGGACGTGGTGGAGGTCATCGGCCCGGCGCGGATCCGCGGCGACCTGTTCGTCGATCTGGGCGGCGGCGCCGTCGATCGTTTCGACGTCACGGAGGGTGATGTCGAGGAACTGCTTTTTATCCGATTCGCGGACGCCACCCTCAACGCCAACGTCGTCCAGCAGTATTCGCCGCACCTCTTCGGCGATGTCGAGGTTTCAAAGAGTGGCGGCACAGCGAACGTCAACGTGATCGGTGCTCCGGACGTGCGGGACGACGACTTCGTCGACCTCGCCACGTTCGCGGGAGCCGAGCCCGAGCTCTTCCCGGTGTTCGTGGCAGGGGCGACGAGGATCAAGCTGTCCCAGACGGACGCCGCCGACGTCACGCTACGACTGGCGACCTTCGCGAAGGATGTTTTCGTCCAGACAGGAAAACTCGGCGACACGGTCGCCCTCGACACGGTGGGTTATGGCGGCTCGGTAACGATCCGCACCGGTACGGGCGACGACGATGTCAGGGCCCGCAACATCCGCGCTGGGGGCGGAGACGCCGGCACGGTCGACGTCCGGACCGAAGCCGGAGCCGACACAGTCCATCTTGATGGGATCGACGCCCGACGCCGCATCGGAGTCGACACCGGCGACGGGGCGGACTCGGTCATGCTGAACCTCGTGCACAGCGACGGCGAACTCGTCGTGTCGACCGGCCGGCAGGATGACACGGTCATAATGCTAGGCTCGTCGGCCCGTTTCCGCCTGTTCGCCGACCTCGGAGCGGGCGACGACGAGCTCGAGTTCAAGAATCTCAGCTTCGAGGGGGTCGGAACCCTCATGGGCGGCACCGGCACCGACACGCTCGTCCGGCGGCTGCTCTCGCTGCCCTTCGCTGGTACCGTGGTCGACTTCGAATGAGCCGAGCCCGGGTGTAACGGCAAGAGTCGGCCGGCCGCTCCGCGGCCCGCCTCGGAAGCGGCGGTATTGAGAGCTCATCCCGCCGAGGAGCATCGCCCTCCGGGCAATGGAGGTAGTGTGGGCATCTCCAAGGAGGTGTCCATGAAGCCGTACTCGAAGGAGTTCCGTGGCGAGGTGCTCGCAGCGTGCGACCGCGGTCGTACGACCCGTGAGGTGGCGACGTACTTCGATGTGAGCGAGTCGTGGGTGCGTCGAGTGAAACAAGAGCGGAGGGAGCAGAACAAGGTGGCGCCGTGCCTCACGCAGCGTCGGACGCCGCGGTGGGCTCCGTTGTCGGATCGGATTCGAGAGTTGATTCGTGATCGGCCCGACCTGACGCTGCGGGAGCTCAAGGCCGAACTCGAGACGGATCCGTCGGTTCAGGCGCTGTGCGTGGCACTGCAGTGGCTTCGTCTGACCGTCAAAAACAAGTGCTCATCGCCTCGGAACGGGAACGGCCGGACGTCGCGGAGCGGCGGGAGGAGCTGAAACGCGAGCAGCCGCTCTTGAATCCGGATCGGCTCGTATTCATCGACGAAACGTGGGCCAAGACGAACATGGTCCGGCCTCGTGGGCGGGCTCCCAAAGGAGTGCGTCTGCTGGCCAGCGTGCCGCACGGCCACTGGAAGACGACGACGTTCCTCGCGGCGCTCCGCTGCACGGGCCTGACGGCCCCTCTGGTCGTGGACGGAGCCATCAACGGCGAACTGTTCCTTGGCTGGGTCCGGCACCACCTGGTGCCCACGCTCATGCACGGCGACATCGTCGTGATGGACAATCTCGGCGCCCACACGGTCGCCGGGGTTCGTGGGGCGATCGAGTCGGTGGGGGCGAGGCTCGTGTATCTGCCGCCGTACAGCCCGGATCTCAACCCGAGTGAACTCGTGGTGTCGAAGTTCAAGTGGTTGTTGAAGAGCGCGTCAGCGAGCACCGTCGGCGCTCTGTGGTCAGCCTGCGGCGCGATGCTCGACAGGTTCACGGAGGCAGAGTGACCGAACTGTTTCAGGCACTGCGGCTGTCGCTCCATGGAGGCGGGATGCGCTCGAGCGTGCCCAAATTAGATCGCCCCCGGGATGCAGGGCGGCCGGCGGGCCGTTCCGGGGGCTGAAAAACCCTCGCCGTAACATCCGTGGGGGATTTCCGCTGGGTCTTCAGGCAGGGGTCGCGAGGCCCCGCTCGAACCTCCCTCTCGAAAGGAACCCCGGCCATGTCCCGCCATGTTCGCAAGCACAACCGCCGCCCCGCGTCGGGCGTCTCGACCTCGGTCGAAAGCCTCGAGAAGCGGCTCTGCATGGCCGGTGACGTCTCCGTCACGCTCGAAGACGACACCCTCCGGATCGTCGGCGACAACCTCGGCAACCAGGTGCTCGTCGACCAGCTGTCCGCAAACCTGGTTCGCGTCACCGGTCTCGAAGGCACCACGATCAACGGCCTGACCGCCCGGATCGTTCCCTTCGCCGCCGGCGATCTGCAGGTCAACCTCAAGGGAGGCGACGACCTCCTCACGATCGACGACACCTTCGGCCAAGCCCTGACAGTCCGCAAGCTCGCCGTCGAGACGGAGGCCGGCAAGGACACGATCGACCTCGCCAACCTGCGGGTGCTGAACGTCGGCGAGACGACGCTCAACCTCGGCGTGGATTCGCAGAACGAAGGGGACGACGTGATACTCGACGAGGTACGGTTCGACGGCAGCCTCAAGATCCGCACCGGCGGCGGCGGCGACCAAGTCTTCATCAACCAGGCGCAGATCACGCTCGACCTGAGCGTGGAGTCGGCGGGGGGCAACGACGACGTCTCCCTCCGCGACACGGCAGTCGGCCGCGACGCATCGATCGAAATGGGCGACGGCGGCGACGACGTGGAAATGCGGGATACGGTGGTCGTTCGCGACCTGAAAATCGACGGGGGCAAGGGGGGCGACGATGTGTTCGTGGGCGACTTCGGCGACTTCATCCTGGTGGGCCGCGACGTCGTCGTCAACGGGGGGGACGGCGACGACGACGTCATCATCGCGGCCGACACGCAGTTCGTCACCGTGCTCGGCAACCTCACCGTCAACGGCGGCGGCGGCGCCGACGATGTCGGGCTCGGCACCGCTGGAGAGCCGATCGAGGTGAAGGGCAAGCTCACCGTCAACGGCGGGTCGGGCGACGACACGCTCGACATGAAGGAGGTGACGGCCGGGGACCTGTTGGTCGAATTTCGCGCCGGCGGCAGCATCCTCACGGTCGACGGGCTCGAGGTGGCCGTCAAGGCGGAGTTCAAGGGGGGCAGCGGCCTCAACAACGTCACCATCGACGGCGTGAAGTCCGGGGAGCTGAAGCTCGACTACGCCAGTGGAACGACGATCGCCGACATCGCAAACGTCACGGCAGCGGCGTTCTCGGTCACGACCGGCTCGAACTCCGACACCGTGACCGTCAGGCAGTCGGCCCTGGCGAGCGTCTTCGCTTTACTGGGCGGCGGCGACGACATCCTCACGGTCGACGGGGTCGCGAGCAACAAGGCCACGATCGAGGCGGGCGGCGGCAAGGACACCGTGAACCTCGCACGGCTCTTCGTCCTCCCGAAGGGAGAACTGAAGGGCGACCTCACGGTGAAGGGCGGCAACGGCGACGACCGCGTGAACCTCGACACGGTGGTGGCCGCGAGCGCCGTCTTCGACGGCGGTGCGGGCACCGACACGCTCGTCGAGGAGAACGTGCTGTTCACCCTGCGCGACGTGAAGAACTTCGAGGTCGTGCAGTGAGCCTGCGGCGGACCCCCGAGGACCCCGAGGCCGGTCACCGCGTGCCGACGATCCGGCTGTCGGCACGCAGCGATTCCAGCGGCCGCCCGGCGGCGACGAGCGCCGACACGTCGGCCTCGATCGCCTGCCGGGCCCAGGTGGCGAAGGCCAGTCCCACCAGTCCGGCGAGCGTGAGAAGCACGAGCCAGCCCCGATCCGTCGCCGCTGAAAACAGGATCAGCGCCGCCAGCGTGCCCAGCGGCACGCCCGCGGCGACGAGGAGGTAACGGCCGCTGCGGCGGGCCAGGCGGCGCAGCGACTCTTCGTCGTCGTCGTCGAACGAGCCGGCCTCGTCGTCGGGCCGCAGCAGCGCCGGATAGAAGACCCTGAGCACGAGCAGCGTCGTGAGGAAAAAGGGATAGGCAGCGGCCAGCAGGCCGCAGGCGACCGGCGACTGCATGAACAGCCAGGGCACCGCTGCGGGCAGCGGGCCCACCTGCAGGGCGAGGCCCAGCGGAAACGCCACGCCCGAGGCCATCCACACCGCGACGCCGATCCACGCCGCCGTGTCGCCCAGCACGAGCAGCCGCCGGCGGACCTCGCCGGCCCGCTCGGCCGACGGCGGCGTCGCTCCGCCGCTGCGGTCGCGGCCGAGAAGGTCGGAGACGTCGCGGATGAAGAATCTCACGAGGAGCAAGCCGAAGGGGAACGAGACCGCGTTCACGACGGCCGACATCCGCAGGAACGCCGCGTCGAAGGCGGCGCGGGCCGGGAGTAGGTCTGGCACGGCGTAGATGCCCAGCAGGAGCCGGTGGTTGAAGGAGAAGTTGCACGCGGCGAGGATCACGTTCGGCAGCAGGATGCACGCTGCGGCGGCCAGGAACGGCCAGCGCCGCGAGAACGCCCGCCAGCCCGACCAGTCTGGTGCGACCAGCCGCATCGACTGCGGCTGCAGCACAAGCGCCAGCCGCTTGGCCAGGGCCGCCCCGGTGGCCGGCCGCCGGGCGGGGTCCGGGGCGAGACAGTCGGTCAGCACATGGGCGAGCGGGCGGGTCGCCGGGTCGGCCGGCACCGCGTCGGCATCGAACTCGGCCCGACGCCGTCGGGCGACCATCTCCCCAAGGAGCCGCTCCACGCCCCCGCCGTCCGACGGCTGGTCGAGAAACGGCCTGCGTCCGACGAGCAGTTCCCACAGCAGCACGGCCAGGGAGTAGATGTCGCTGCGGCCGTCGAGTTCCGCCGGCGAACGCTCGTGCCTGGCGTCGAAGGCCTCGAGGTGCTCCGGTGACATGTATGCGAGGCTGCCGCCGAAGTAGGAGGCGGGGCCGTTGGTCGGATGGGCCGCCAAGGAACTGGTGTTGAAGTCGCCGAGGCGGACCGTGCCGTCGGCGGCCAGGAGCACATTGGCCGGCTTCACGTCGCGGTGGAGGATGCCCATGGAATGTGCGTGGTGGAGCGCGTCGGCCAGTTGGATGCCGATGCGGGCGACGACCGCCGGCCATGAGAGCCGCTCGAGGTTCCCGAGCGCCGGCGAATCCGCGGCCAATCCCAGACCCGAGCCGCCCGCCGCCTGCCGCACCGCCTCGACGAGGATCGCCCCGCTGCGGTCGGGGTGGGGCACGCGGCGGGCCCGCGCCACCACCGCCGCCAGCGTGCCGCCCGGCACATACTGCTCGTAGACCAGCCGCAAGGCCGGCCCCCCGGCCGCCGGCTCGAGCCGCTTCTGGTCGAACACGCGGACGACGTGCGGGTGATCGAGCTGGGCGAGGGTGCGGGCCTCGTCGCCACGGTCGGCCGACACCTTGAGGGCCACGAGGCGGCCCATCGATAGCTGCCGGGCGAGGAACACCGTAGAGAAGGCGCCCCGGCCCAACTCGTCGACAAGCAGGAAGTCGTCGAGCGTTTCTCCGGGACGGAACCGGTCGTGGACGAGATCCGCCGCCAGACTCGTCGACTTGGTGCCCTCGAGGGCGCCGAGCCAGTTCCAGATCTCCCGGGCGCGGCCGGGGAACCGGTCGCAGAGCTCCGCGAGGTCGACCCGCTCCCCCCGCGACCTGCGGACGTGATATTCCTCGCAGACGAGTTCGACCGGCGGCCCCTCGTCGGACGAAAGTTCCGGGTACCCGGCGAGATAGTGTTCGACCCGCCGAGGGCGGCCCGCGCGGGCCCGGAACTCCATGTCTACCTTCACCAGTTCCACGAGCACGAGCCGCCAGCGCCGGCCGCCGTCGGCAGGCAGGTATGGGGCGAGATCGGGCTCCCGGCCTGATTCCCACGCTGCGATGAACGCCTCCAGATGCCCCGCCACGTCGCTCCACGTGGCGTCGGCTGCGTCTCCGGTCCCAGGCGTCGTCCCCGTCGTCATGGTTTCCCCAGTCCCGAACCGCGGGAACCGGAGTGTACATTCCGGGCATGAGCGGCTCGTCGGAACGGGTGTGCTGGAGCGACCCCGAGGCCGTCGCGGCCTGCGTGGAAGCCCACCGCGCGGCGCTGGTGGCCTTCGTGGAGCGGCGCATGTCGCCCGGCCTGCGTCAGCGGCTCGATCCCGACGACATCCTGCAGGAGGTCAGCCTCGCCGCGGTGAGGCGGCCCGACGCCGCGGCCGAGGAACCGGTGAGGCAGCGGGATCCGTTCGGCTGGCTGTGCCACGTGGCGGAGCAGAGGATCATCGACGCTCATCGTCGGCACTTCGGCGCCGCCAAGCGGGATGCTGGGCGGGAGGTGTCGATCGACGCGCCGGCGGCCGCCCTCGATCCCGACGCGGGCGGCCTGGCATCGCTCATCGCCGTGACGATGACGACCCCCAGCCAGGCGCTCTCGCGCGACGCACGCGAGCGGCGCCTGCAGCGGGCGATCGCCGAGCTTCCCCCCGAGCAGCGCGACGCCATCAGGCTGCGCTACGTCGATGGCCTGGCCACGAAGGAGATCGCCGAGCGGCTCGGCAAATCAGACGTGTCGGTCCGCGTGATGCTCTCGCGCACGATGCAGCGGCTCCAGCAGATGCTCGGCGATCACGGCTGATCCGGCGGGCCGTGGCCAGTGCGTCGATATTGGGCGGCGAGCGGCTGTCCTATGAGCGAGGGCTTTCCCTCGCGGTGTCGCGACCTCCATGCCGCTCGTCAACCCGGCCGCGCTGTTCCGCTTTCGGTTCCCGTGCCGACGGCGGGACCGCCTCTGGCCCCCCGCGGAGTGGAAGCTCGACGACTCCTGCCGGCTGCCGCAGGTGGCGGCGGTGGCCGACGCGCCCCGGCTGCTCGACCTGTGGATGGCCTGGAACTTCACGCTCGACAGGCTGTCCAAGATGCGTGGACTCGATCCAGTTGTGTTCGATCGGGCCAGCCATGATGAGGCCTGGCGCTGCGCCTGCTCCCGGGTCTGGCGGGCCTACCTGGACGTCATCCGGGAGGCGGCGTGAGCATCCGCTTCAGCTCCCGGTGATCTCCCCTGCCCCCGTGGGCGATGGCTTTCGCGGCTCCGAGGCATTCGCAAGGTCCGCCGTCACCCGCGCCAGCACCGCCTCCCGTGCGGCCTCGGGGATCGCCATGCCCGCCACGAGCATCACAGCACGGGCGAGCAGTTCCACTCGATCGGGCGAAAGTGCGTCGTATCGTGCGTCGCAGCCCGAGCCGACCCCAGGAATTCCCGCGCACAACGCAGGTTGTTCGCGCCCTGTCCCCGCCATTTCACGCCCGCCGGGCCATCCATGGCCCCGGCGGGCTGTTTTTTGCGCGGCGTCGTACCGCGCGGCCGTTTTGAGAAACCGCGCAAGTTCGGCAGAACGCGCGGTAACCCGAGTGGCTGCCGCGGGTTCTGTCGTTTCGTACGGGGGCGCGCTGTCCCGCGCGGACGCCTGCTGCGTCGCCAAATGCGTCGCAAGTGCTGCGCACTATGCGTCGCACGGCGGCGGGCCGCCGGGGGGCGTTTTCGCGCTCGTAGCCGCGGTCGACTCGCCGCCGCTCACCACGTGCGCAAAGTGGTGCTCGCGCGACATCAGGTAGTGCTGGGCCGCGACCTTCGGCGAGTGCCCGAGCCAGGGGGCGACGACGTGGGCCGGGTACTTCTCCACCCAGTCCGTCTCGCAGGACGCCCGGAGGTTCTGCAGGAGCCGCGGCCAGGGCTTGTGCCCGGCCTTGGTGATGATCCGCTCGAGGTGCGTGCGGAGGTTCA
>CAIWZS010000072.1 GCA_903917235.1 uncultured Planctomycetaceae bacterium
CGTGATCCCGCCGAGCCACAGGCGGCCCGTGTGGGGCACGAGCGCCTCGGCGACGGGGGCTGACAGGGCCGTCAGGCCTGCGAGGTCGAGTTCCTCCTCCCAGGTCGCCAAGCCCGCGGCGGCCTCCGGTGACAGGCTGGTGAGGCTCCCCGTGCGGAACCGCACGCGGCCGCTGCGGGCGAGGATCTCGGCCACGTCCGGTGAGACGTCGTCGAGCCCCCTCAGGTCGACCCGCCCCCCGTGCGCCACGATCGCCCGGGCCGTCTCCGCATCGAGCCGCGTCACGCCGCCGAGGACGAGCAGCCCGTGGTGCGCCGCCAAACCCTCGGCCACGTCGACGCTCAGCGCGGCAAGCCGGGGCAGGCTGACCGAGTCGGCGTGGGTCGCCAGCGCCCGGGCCGCCTCCGGGGTGAGCGTCCGCAGGCCATGAAACTCGAGCGGCCCCCGCGCCGTGGCCAGTGCCGCGGCGACGTCGGGCTCGAGTGACTCGAGCCGCGAGAACTCGAGCCACCCCCGCATCCGGGCCAACGCCAGCGCCACATCGGCCGAGAGGCTCGTCACGCCGACGACGAGCCGGGACGATTGCTCCGCCAGGGCGGCGGCGGTCGCCGGGTCGAGCGTCACGAGACCACGCAGCACGAGCGCCCCGTCGTGCCTCGCGAGCGCCTCGGCCACCGCCGGCGTGATCGCGGCGAGGCCGTCGAACTCGACGGTGGCACTTCTCGTGCCGACCACGATCGCGGCCACCTCCGGAGTCAGGTCGCGGAGCAGGGGCATGTCGAAGGCCTCGCTGCGGGCGGCGAGCAGACCGGCAAGTTCCGGCTCGAGCCGGGTGAGCCCATGGAGACACATTCCGGTGGGCTTGGCCGCGAGGATCCTCCCCACCTCCGCGTCCACCTCGATCGGCCCGTGAAACGCGAGCGTGCCCGGCTGCTGGACGAGCACTCGCGCCACCTCGGGTGTCAGCCCCTCGACCGGTCCCGCGAACGTCAGCCGGCAGGTGGCCCCGGCGATCGCCGCGGCGAGTTCGGGCGTGAGCCGGGCCGTGCCCGAGAACTCGAGGTTGCCCGTCCGCGTGACGACCGCCCGCATCGCCTCGGGCGTGATCGACGACGGCCATCCCAGCCGCAGGGTGGTGGAATGCTTGGCGAGTTCGGCCGCCACGTCGACCGGCAGCGATGCGAGGCCGTCGAGCCGCAGGCGGCCCCGGTGCCGACCGAGCGCCGTCGCCGCAGCCGGGCCGAGATCCCGCACTGCGGAGAGGTCGAGATTCACCCAGACGTTCTGTGCGGCGAACGCCTCCGCCACGTCGGCGGGCAGATGACCCAGCCCGGGAAGCGACAGGTCGCCGCCGACCCGACCGACCCCTTCGGCGAGGATGGCGGCCACGTCGGGGGAGACCGCGGTGACCTTCGGAAGCGTCAGCGAGCCTCCCCCTCCGAGGACCGCACGCGCCCCGGCCGCATCGAGCGAGGTCGCCTCGCAGGACTCGTTCCCGGGTCGCTCGTCGGCGGCGGGCGCGGACGAGACGACCGCGAACGTGACGACGACGAGCCCCAGGATCATGACGCCCGCTCACCACGGGTGGACGTTTGCAGCCGCCCTCGATCGATCGGCCGCCTCATGGATGGAGTATAGTGCCGCCCATCCGGCATCTCGGCGTCCGCGAGCCACAGCATGCTCTTCGCCCCGGCTCCCCATCTTCCCCGCGTCGCCGCCGACCGCATCGATCCGCTCTACCGCCGGCTGCGGTGGCAGGTGTTCGCCGGCATCTTCATCGGCTACTCCGGATACTACCTCGTCCGCAAGAACTTCTCGCTCGCCGTCCCCTACCTCGTCGAGCAGGGCTTCTCCAAGGGCGACCTCGGCTTCGCGATGTCGGGCGTGGCCATCGCCTACGGCTTCTCGAAGTTTCTCATGGGCGCGGTCTCCGACCGCTCCAACCCCCGGCTCTTCCTGCCGGCGGGCCTGCTGCTCTCGGCCGGCCTCACGCTCGTGATGGGGCTCGTGCCCTGGGCGCTCTCGAGCATCGCCGTGATGTTCGCGCTGCAACTCGCCAACGGCTGGGTGCAGGGCATGGGCTGGCCCCCGAGCGGCCGCACGATGGTGCACTGGTGGTCGCAGCAGGAGCGGGGCACCGTCGTCTCCGCCTGGAACATCGCCCACAACGTGGGCGGCGGCCTGATCGGGCCGCTGTTCCTCCTCGGCATGCACCTCTTCGGCGACTGGCGGTCGGCGTTCTACGTGCCCGCCGCCGTGGCGATCGCCGTGGCCCTGTTCGCCCTGCTGACGATGCGCGACACCCCGCAGTCGTGCGGCCTGCCACCGGTCGAGGAGTGGCGAAACGACTACCCGCCCGACTACGACGGCTCCCATGAGCAGGAACTCTCCACCAAGGAGATCTTCCTGAAGCACATCCTCCCCAACCGGATGCTGTGGGTGATCGCGCTGGCCAACGTGTTTGTCTACTTCCTCCGTTACGGGGTGCTCGACTGGGCGCCCGCGTATCTCAAGGAGGCCAAGGGCTTCACGGTCGACAAGTCGTCGTGGGCCTACTTCCTGTACGAGTGGGCCGGCATCCCGGGCACGCTGCTCTGCGGCTGGATCTCGGGCCGCTTCTTCCGCGGCAGCCGCGGAGCGACGGGCGTGGTGTTCATGGTGCTCGTCGCGGCGACGATCGTCGTCTACTGGCTCAATCCGCCGGGCCGGCCGGGCATCGACATGGCGGCGCTCGTCGCAATCGGCTTTTTGATCTACGGGCCGGTGATGCTGATCGGCCTCCACGCCCTGGAACTCGCGCCGAAGAAGGCCGCCGGCACCGCAGCCGGCTTCACGGGCCTGTTCGGCTATCTCGGCGGATCGGTGGCGGCGAGCGTCGTGCTCGGCCACACCGTCGACCGCTTCGGCTGGGACGGGGGCTTCGTGCTGCTCGTGGGGGCCGCGATCGCCGCGGTGATCCTGCTCGGGCTGAGCGTCCTTGACGACCGCCCGCGCGGTCCCGCCGCCTGACCTGGAGCCTGCCGCATGAACGCCCCCCATGCCGGCGCCGAGTCCCGCGACAGCCTCCTCGAGCGGGCTCGGGCGACCGCCACCTTCGATCTCATCGTCGTGGGTGGGGGCGCGACCGGCCTGGGCACCGCCCTCGACGCCGCGGCTCGTGGCTTCTCGACGCTGCTGGTGGAGGCGGAGGATTTCGCCAAGGGCACGTCGAGCCGGGCCACAAAGCTGGTGCACGGGGGCGTGCGGTATCTCGCGCAGGGCAACGTGGCGCTCGTCCGCGAGGCCCTCCGCGAACGGAAACTGTTCCTCGACAACGCCCCGCACCTCGCGCAGCCGCTTCCCTTCCTCGTGCCCGCATACGGCCTCGCCGGACGGCTTGTCGATCTGCCCTTCTACGGCATCGGGCTGGCGGTCTACGAGGCGCTCTCAGGCTCGGAGCGGCTCGGACGCGTCGGCCTCCTCGGGCGCCGGGCCGCGCTCGCCGCCGCTCCCGGCCTCGAGCCGGCTCGCCTCGCGGGTGCGATCCGCTACTGGGACGGTCAGTTCGACGACGC
>CAIWZS010000073.1 GCA_903917235.1 uncultured Planctomycetaceae bacterium
CGACCTGCTGGTGGATCCCGCCGTGAAGTCGTACGACGTCGAGGGTCAGGCGGTGCACTTCTTTCCCTGTGCATGCCCGTCGAAGACCGGCGCCGAACCCACCATCGGCTGGGTCGCGGAGGCGGCGGGGAGGCACGCCACCGGCCTCAAGATCGGCATCGCCCACGGCAACGTCGCGGGGCTGGGCCTCGATGCCGAGGGGCGGTATTTCAACATGGAGCCTGCCGCGCTCGAGGCGGCGGGCGTGGCCGCGTGGCTGCTCGGCCATATCCACGTGCCGTTTCCGACGTCACCGTCGGGCGAGCGGTCGCCGTATTTCATGGCCGGCACGCACACGCCCGACTCGCTGCGGTGTCGCCATCGCGGGTCGGCTTGGAGCATCGAGTGCGATGGCGAGCGGGTGACGCGGTACGAGCGGCTTGCACCCGGGCAGACCGCATTCCACAGGCTCGAGCGGGAGCTCCTCTCGGCGGACGACGTGGCCGACCTCGTGCGCACATGCGAGATACTCGATGCCGGCTCCACGGTTCTCGACCTGCAGCTCTCCGGCCGGCTCTCGGCGGCCGAGCGGACGCACCTGACGGCCGAGATCGAACGGCTGCGGCCCGGGTTTTTGAGCCTCACGGAGGAGTCCAACATCCATGACCGGATCGACGCCGACCAGATCCAGCAGCGGTATCGCAGCGGCGGCCTGGCCCAGCGACTGCTGACGGCGTTGCTCGCCGACACAGACCACCCCGACGCGGCCATGCTCGCCCACCAGCTGATCGAGGAGGTGTCGCGGGCATGAGGCTCAAGTCGATCACACTGCACCCGTTTGGCCGCTTCGCCGACCAGTCCTGGGATCTGGCGAAGCCGCTCGTGGTGATCCACGGACCCAACGAACTGGGCAAGACCACGCTGCGGCAGGCGATTTTTCATGCGTTGTTCACGGCCACCAAGCAGACCGCGGCGCAGTTGGCGAAAAGCGTGAAGCCGTGGCTGCCGCTGCCCGACGGCGATCACGCCCAGGTGACGCTCACGTTCGAGCACGAGGGCGCGACGTGGTCGCTCGAGAAGCGGTGGGGCGCCGCCCAGATGAGTCGGCTCGGCGACGGTACGACCGCGATCGCCGATCCCGTCGCCGTCCAGAAGCGGCTCGGTGAGATGCTCGTGCACGGCGAGGCCACGTATCGGCACGTCCTGTTCATGGGCCAGGCGGAACTCGAACGCACGTTCATCACGATCCGGGAGAAGGAGCAGGCGGGTGAACTGCGGGACATCGGTGACCTGCTGCAGGCGGCCGTCGATTCGTCAGCCGACGTGGATGAGCAGGCCCTGCGGCGGCGGCTTGCCGAGAAGATCGACGACGCGTTTGGCCGCTGGGACGATGCAAACGGTCGACCCGAGCGCCAGGGCGGCAAAGAGAAGGGCCTCGCCGATCCGTGGATCAACGGTGTCGGCGATATCCTGAGAGCGTGGTACGACTGGCAGGAACTCGCGGCGAAACGGGATCACATCCTCGACGTCGAGCATCGGCTCGACGACATCGGCACGCAGGTGGCAGCCCTCGATGAAGAGATTCGCACGCTGGCCGCGTTCATCGAGCAGTATGGCGGCCTTCGCCAGGGCCTCGCCGATCGCGCGCTCCTCGAGGAGCGAATCCCACGGCTGAAACAAGCGGTGGTCGACATGACGGCTGCGTTCGCGGCATGGCCGAAGGCGCGGGCCGCGATCGACGCATGGAACGAGCTGCGACCGAATCTTGCGACGCAGCGAGACGCTGTGGAGGGGGAACGCGTTAACGCTCAGAAGAGGGCGAATGGCGGGGCGTTACTGAAGTCCATTGCCGCGATCAAGCAAGCCAGGAACGAGTGGGAGAAAGCGGGCGAGGTTGCAAAAGCTCATCCACACCCTGGCGAGGACATCCTCCGGGGAGTCGATCGGCTCGAGGCCGCCATCACGGCCGCGGAAAACAAGCTCGCCGCCAGGTCGCTGTCGTGGCGCATCGAGTCGGTGGAGCCCGCGACGGTCGTGGTGGAGCGGGGCGCCGAGCCGGCGGAAACGGTCTCTGTCGGGCAGGGACCGACTTCGGGCAGCGCCACGGCGCGCATACGCGTGCAGGCGGCCGGCATCATGCTCACCGTGGAGAGCGGCGCGGAGAATGTGGACGCGCTGTTTCGTTCGATCGCGGATGACCAGGCCGCCCTTGCCGCCCAGCTCGCAGCGTGTAACGCCGCATCGCCGAAGGCCGCCCGCGAGATGGCCGACAGGCATCGCGACTGCACGGCGGCCGTGGCATCCCGCAAGCAGGTGTACGACGGGCTGCTGCAGGGCAAGACGTTCGAGCAGTGGGAGATGGAGGTGCAGGCGGTCGAGAATCTGCCCGCCACCCGCGATCTGAACACGATCGATGCGGAGATCGCAAGGATCGACAAGCAGCTTGCCGACGGCGACAAGCAGGCTGAGAAGGATGTGGAGGCGATCACAAAATGGGAATCGCGGTTTCTGGATCCCGAGACGCTTGCGGAACAATGGCTCGAGCAAAAGAACACGCTCAAAAGTGCTGAAGCATCGTTCGAAGAGTTACCTCAGCTGCCGGAAGGATTCGGGTCGGTCAAGGAACTATTGACGACGCTCGACGATGCGCAGCGTGACCTGGTCACGCAACAGGCACAGCGAGGCGAGTTGCGTCAGGCCTTTGGCAGACTGACCGGAGAGCTTGGGGATCAACGCAGCGAAGACCTCACCGAGCAGGCCACGGCGGCAGAGCGGGTGTTTCATCGGGCCCGTGCGCAGGGGCGCGCGTATCTGCGGATCGAGCAGGAACTCGATCGCCTCGCGGGCGCCGCCGGCGTCGATCCGCTGGCGGATTTCAGCGAGCGGGTGGCGGTAGTCTTTTCCAGGATCGTGGGAGGCGAAGCCGACCTCCGGTTCGACGGCCAACTGCCGGCCATCGTGGTGCGGGGCAACGTTTCCCTGTCGCCGGACCGTCTGTCGCACGGCGGGGGCGGCGCTCTCGCGCTCGCCGTGCGACTGGCGATGGCGGATGCCTACCTGCAGGGCCACGGCGGCTTCATCATGCTCGACGACCCGCTCGTCCACTTCGACAAGGACCGCATGGCCGTCGCGGCGGACGTGCTCCGCGCGTTCTCCGAGAGCACGCAGGTGCTCTTCTTCACCTGCCACGATCAGCAGGCCGAGCGGCTGGAGAGGGAGGCGACCTCAAAGAAACGATCGGTCGTTGCGGATGGGCGTCGCAGGCCCGCGCTCTGAACTCCCGTCGGTCAGGCCAGCCGGCTCGCGAGGCCCGTGGCCCGGCGGATCGGCGTCTTGATGGCCGCCTCGATCACGTCCCGGGAGCCGACGACCGTGACGTGCCTGCGGGCCCGCGTCATGGCGGTGTAGAGCAGCTCCCGGGTCACGATCCGGCTCGCCCGCTCGGGCAGCACGACCACGGCGTGGTCGTACTCCGAGCCCTGGCTCTTGTGGATCGTGAGGGCGTGGACGGTCTCGATGTCTTCGAGACGGGAGACCGGCAGCTCGAGTGGCAGGCCTCCCACATCCGTGATCCCGAAGGCGGCGATCCGGACGTCGCCGCCCGACATCACGACCCCCACGTCACCGTTGGCCAGTCGCAGTGACCGGCTGTTGCGGGTGATCATCACCGGCCGGCCGGTGTACCACGGAAACCCCGGCCGAATGTCGAGCTGCTTCTCGACCCGCCTGTTCCAGTCGGCCACGCTCATCGGCCCCTCGCGATGGGCGCAGAGCACCTGCAACTCACGCTGTTTTTCGAGCACGGCTTTCACGTCGGTGCCACGGGCGAGCGCGCGGAGCTGTCTGGCGTGGTCCACGCCGGTTGTGGTCACCTCGTCGAGCCTCTTTTTTTCCGCCGGATCGACCCAGGTGACGGCGGTGCCGGCGGAACGCAAGAGCTTCATCGCCTGATCCGGCTCGCCCTCGCGGATGGCATGGGCGAGGGCGAGGATCTCCTCGGACTCGGTCCGATGGCACTTCGTGAGCGTCTTGATGCGCCGGTACAGCGGCGTGCCCTCATGCTCCGGCCGGCCGAATACGGCGATGTCGCCGAGGGCCGTGCCGGCGTCCACGCTCGCCAACTGGTCGGGGTCGCCCACGAGCATGAGGGTGGCGTCGTCCGCCACCGCCG
>CAIWZS010000074.1 GCA_903917235.1 uncultured Planctomycetaceae bacterium
CCCGAGCCTCCCGCCGCGGCCGAGGCGGCCCCGGCCCCCGCCGCCGCGGCTCCACCCGCGGCAGCGGCCCCGGCGGCAGGCAGGCAGCCTCCGCCCGACACGGCGGACCGCGTGGTTCGCGTGTCGGCCGACAGCCTGACCCGCCTCGTGGGGCTCGCCGGCGAGTCGCTCGTCGAGACCAGGCAGCTGCGGCCCTTCGTCGACTCCCTCCTCCAGCTGCGGGCCACCGACGTGGACCTCTGCGACGCGATCGCCGCCCTCGACGAGAAGCTCAAGTCGGGCGACGTGGCCGTGCCCGCCACCGTCACCGCGATGCTGACCACGATCCGCGAACGGGCCGACGCCACCCTCGGCATGCTCACGCGGCACGTCGAGGATTTCGAGAGCTTCGCCCGCCGCAACGAGGATCTCTCGAACCGCCTTCACCACGAGGTCATCGTCAGCCGGATGCGGCCGCTCGCCGACGGCATCCGCGGATTCCCGCGACTGGTCCGCGACGTGTCGCGAACCCTCGGCAAGCAGGTTCGCTTCGAGGTGCGCGGGAGCAGACCGGTGTCGATCGCGACATCCTCGACAAGCTCGAGGCTCCGCTCTCCCACCTGATCCGCAACTCCCTCGACCACGGGGTCGAGCTGCCCGCCGACCGTGAGGCCGCCGGCAAGCCCGCCACCGGCACGATCCGCCTCGAGGCGCGGCACCGCGCCGGCATGCTGCAGATCACCCTCGTGGACGACGGCCGCGGGATCGACGTCGAGCGGCTGCGGTCCCACGCCGTGGCCAGGGGGCTCGTCGCCCGACAGGTCGCCGACCAGCTCAGCGAGCTGGAACTGCTCGAGTTCCTCTTCCTCCCGGGCTTCTCCACCAAGGAGAGCGTCACCGAGATCTCCGGCCGCGGCGTCGGGCTCGACGTCGTCCAGAGCATGGTGAAGAGCGTGGGCGGCAGCGTGCGGGTCTCGACCCAGCCTGGCCGACAGACCGTGTTCACCCTCCAGCTGCCGATCACGATGTCGGTGATCCGCGCGCTGCTGGTCCAGATCGGCGGCGAGCCCTACGCGTTTCCGCTGACCCGCATCGACCAGATCCTGTTCTGCCGCGCCGAGGACATCCGCACGGTCGAGGGGCGGCAGTACTTCGACCGCGACGGCGTGTCGATCGGCCTGGTGATGGCGGCGCAGATCCTCGAACGGCCCGCGGCCGTACCGGCCGACCCGATGCCGGTGGTGGTGATCAGCGACCGCGGCCAGCAGTTCGGCATGATCGTCGACTCGTTCCTCGGCGAGCGGGATCTCGAGGTGCGGCCGCTCGACCTGCGGCTCGGCAAGGTGCCCGACGTCAACAGCGCGTCGCTGCTCGAGAACGGCGACCCGGTGCTGATCGTCGACGTCGAGGACCTCGTCCGCTCGATCGACAACGTGCTGATGGGCCGCCGGCTGTCGCGCGTGGAGTTCGAACGGATGGCCGAGCAGGCACGCCACCGCAAGCGGATCCTCGTGGTCGACGACTCGATCACGGTACGGGAGCTCGAGCGGCAGCTGCTCCAGGCCCGCGGTTTCGCGGTCGACGTGGCGGTGGACGGCATGGACGGCTGGAACGCCATCCGTGGGACGCACTACGACCTGGTCGTCACCGACGTCGACATGCCGCGGATGGACGGCATCGGCCTCGTGTCACTGCTCAAGGCGGACCCCGCCCGCCGCGAGACTCCGGTGGTCATCGTGTCCTACAAGGATCGGGAGGAGGACCGCCTGCGTGGCCTCGATGCCGGGGCGAACCGCTACCTCACGAAAAGCAGTTTCCACGACGAGACCTTCGTCGATACGATCGTGGACCTGATCGGTGAGGCCGCGACGTAGGACAACCCATGCGCATCGGGATCGTGAACGACCTGCGGGCGGCGTGCGAGGCCCTCCGGAGGGTCGTGGACAGCCTCCCGGACCATGAGGTCGCGTGGACGGCCGCCGACGGCGTCGAGGCCATCGCGATGGCCAAGCGCGACCGCCCCGACCTGATCCTGATGGACCTGCTGATGCCGCACATGGACGGCGCGCAGGCCACTCGGCAGATCATGGCGGCGGCGCCGTGCGCGATCCTCGTCGTCACCGCCACCGTCAGCGGCAACATCTCGCTCGTGTACGACGCCATGGGGTACGGGGCCCTCGATGCGGTCGACACGCCGATGCTCGGCCCCGGCGGCGAGGTGACCGGCGCGGGCGCGCTCGTGGAGAAGATCGGCACGATCGCCAAACTGGTGGGCGCCACCGGCGACCCGCGGCGGGCGCCGCGACGGACGGCATCGTCGACGCCGCCGCGGCTGGTGGTCGTGGGCGCCTCCACCGGCGGGCCCAAGGCGATCTCCGACCTGGTGTTTCCGCTGCCGCGCGAGTGGAACGTCGCCGTGATCGTCGTGCAGCACGTCGACGTCGCCTTCGCACCGGGGCTGGCGAAGTGGCTCGGCGACCGCACGGGTCATGCCGTCCGCGTGATCGAGCACGGCCAGGAGCCGTTGGCGGGCGACGTCCTGCTCGCGGGCACCAACGACCACCTCGTGATGACGAAGGCCAAGACGCTCGAGTACCGGCAGGAGCCCCGCGACGTGTTCTTCCGCCCGAGCGTCGACGTGTTCTTCGAGAGCGTCGCCGACTTCTGGCCGCAGGCCGGTACCGCGGTGGTGCTCACCGGCATGGGACGGGACGGCGCCAAGGGCTTGATGAAGCTCCGCAGCCGCGGCTGGCACACGATCGCGCAGGACGAGGCGACGAGCGTCGTGTTCAGCATGCCGAAGGCGGCCATCGACGCCGGGGCCGCCTGCGAGGTGCTCCGGATCGACCAGATGCCGCGGGTGATCGCGGCGCGGATGGGCGGCTAGGCGACCGCCGTCCCCGGGCC
Source organism: uncultured Planctomycetaceae bacterium (assembly GCA_903917235.1). Lineage (GTDB taxonomy): Bacteria > Planctomycetota > Planctomycetia > Pirellulales > UBA1268 > QWPN01. Next base: position 2,887 of record CAIWZS010000074.1, read on the forward strand.
GGGCTCGAGGAGCCGCATCACCCCGAGCACGGTGGCCTCGTCGCGGCCCGGGCAGCCGACGACCTGCACGCCGATCGGGAGGCCGGCACTGCCCCGGTCGGTCCTGGCGGCCGCCCGCACGACGCGATCGACGCTCCAGCGACGGGCCCGCTCTTCGGCGGCCGCGACGGTCGTGATCGGCACGGCACCGGCGGGCAGGTCGAGCAGGCTGGCCAGCAGGCAGGGCGCGGCCGCGAGGACGAGCCGGGCCGCGGAACCATGGCGAAGCGCGGGGAGCGCGGACACCGGGCAGACGACGGCATCGCATCCGGCGACCAGGGCCGAGAACCGCGTCGCCAGGCGGTCCCGCTCGGCGAGCAGGCCGGCGATCTCGGCCTCGGTCCGCCGGC
>CAIWZS010000075.1 GCA_903917235.1 uncultured Planctomycetaceae bacterium
CCGCCGACCGCGCTCGCGCTCCTGCCGAACGCCGTGACGCTGCCGGAAGGCACCGCGACGCCGGTGCGGCTGCGGCTGGCGGACATCGCCGTGACCGACGACGCCCTCGGGACGCCTGTGATTTCGCTCGCCGGGCCTGACGCCGGCCGGTTCGAGGCCGACGCGACGGGGCTCTACCTGCGGGCGGGCACGGTGCTCGATTTTGAATCGCAGGCGTCGTATGCCGTGAGCGTGGTCGTGTCGGACCCGGCGCTCTCGGGCGTACTACCGCTCACGGCCCCCTTCACGCTCACCGTGATGGACGTCAACGAAGCGCCAACGGGGCTCGTGCTCGATGGCACGGTCATCGGGGAGAACAACGCTCCTGGGACGGTTGTCGGCGCGTTCTCGGTCGCCGACCCCGATGCAGGGGGCCCGATCACGTATGAACTCGTGTCGGGCGAGGGGGCCGAGGGCAACGCGGCCTTCACGATCGACGGCGACCGGCTCGTGGCGGCGGAGCGATTCAATTTCGAGGTGCAGGACCGGTATTCGATTCGTGTGCGGGCGACCAATCGTGCCGGGGCGTCCACGGAGGCCGTCTTCACGATCGACGTGATCGACGACGAATCGGAGTCACTGGCGGTGGAGGCGGTGACGCTGCCCGCCGCGGGCACCTATCGGGCCGGAGCGTTGCTCGAGGTGGCGGTCGCCTACTCGCGGCCCGTCACGGTGCGCGGCGTGCCGTCGCTGCGGCTGCGAATCGGTGGACGGATGCGGGACGCGGTGTATTCCGGCGGCAGCGGCTCGACCGTGCTCACCTTCACGTACCGCGTCGCGGCTGGCGACTCGGCGGACCGCGTGACGCTCGGGTCGGTCTTCGATTTCCCGGGTCGTGCGGCGATCATCGCCGAGGGCGCGCGGCTGCCGGAGGCGTTGCCGGCGAGGTTCCGCGGCCTCGAGGCGGTCGGCGTGGTCGTGGATGGCGTCGCCCCCGCGATCGTGGGCCGCGTGGGCATGCCGCGGGCGGGCACCTACCGGCCGGGGCAGACGCTCGTCTTCACGGTGCGCTTCTCGGAAGAGGTCGCGGTGACGGGGACGCCGCGGATCAGGCTCTTCATCGGGTCTGCCGTCCGCGAGGCGGAATACGCCGATGGGTCGGGGACACGGATCCTGCGCTTCGCGTACACCGTGCCCGCCGTGAGCGGTCGCGGCCAGGTGCGGCCGGTCGATCTCGGCCAGCGCATCGTTGGCGGCACGATCACGGACCTCGCCGGGAACCTCGCCGACCGCGAGATCACGGCCCCGCAGACTGAACGCCTGAAGGTCGTCCGCTGACAGCGACGCGTGCGGTCGATGAGTTGCTCGAGTCGAGCTGGAATTCGCTCCAGTGGCGCACGCCTCCAGGCGTGCGAATCCGCGCGATGAACCGTAAGAGCTGAGTCCTTGGTGGAGAGGTCGTGGGGGAGGATCCGAGGTCGTGTGTCGAACAGGCCGCATTCGCACGCCTGGAGGCGTGCGCCACAAAGGGGCAGCGGCACAAAGCTGGCAGAGATGCAAGAGGGCGAGTCACAGGCGATCACGGTCAGCGCTCAGCCGTCCCGTTGACCCTGTGGGCGGGGAGTCGTTTCGCAGGGAGCCCGCTCGAGGCCTCGAGCGAATTCTTTTCTATCCCATGCGGGAAGGATCGCATCGCGTTCGGTCGTGTAGTCGAGGCGGCTCATCTCATACTGCTGCACGAACCGAACGGCATTGACCCATCCCAGCGAGTCAACCCGTGCGTCGAAACCGCGATGCCGCAGTTCCAAGGGATCCAAGACCGTGTGGCTCATGAAAGCACCCGCCTCGGATTCGAGGCGAATTCGCGGCTGCGACTGGTCGTCGAACGGCCTTTTGAGGCAGCACATGTCCAGATAAATCAGCATCTCTGAAATCACACGTTATCGTGCGATCCGCCCGTGGGGCTGGGCTCCAGTGGCGCACGCCTCCAGGCGTGCGAATCCGCGCGATGAACC
>CAIWZS010000076.1 GCA_903917235.1 uncultured Planctomycetaceae bacterium
ACGAGTCGAAGCCGGCCGACGCCGCGTGACGGCCGACTCACGTCGCCGGGGCACACGATGGCGTCGGTCCGCCGGCCCTGCGGATCAGGCCCACGGGTTTGTCCACTCCCCCCAGGCGGCCAGGTATTTTTCGAGCCCGGGGCAGTCGGCGGCCCGCTCCTCGATCCATCCCCTGGCCTCTTCGATGAGGGCCTGCTCGCGCTTCAGGTCGATGTCGCCCGCGACCACGCGCGACCGCAGGAAGACGAAGTAGGTGTCGAGCACATCCCCGCGGCAGTAGGCGTGGATGTCGGCGGCCCTCCCGGCGGCCCACAGATCCTGCACCATGTGGCCCGCGACGTCGGTCTTCCCCGGCTTGCCGATGAGGTTGGCCGCGAGCGACAGGCCGCCGTTGAATCGCGAGGCGCCGCTGTTGGTGATCCACTCGTGCAGATCGAGATGGGCCGCCGTGTTGTAGCGATACCTCGGCTGGTCGAAGTTTCGCGCGTCCTCCGCGAACCAGTCCGGAATCTGGATGCCGTAGCGGAAGGCGCAGAGCTCGAGGAGCGGCAGGTCGAAGCCGCGGCCGTTGAAGCTCACGAGCCGCGGCCGGCCGTAGTGCCGCCAGCCCTCCCAGAAACGCCGCGTGATCTCGTGGGGACGGCTGTGCTCCTCGTCGAGCGACGTGAGGTCGATGAGCCGCAGGTCCTTCCCCACGCGGGCGACGACGAGCGAGATCGGCAGCTGGAACGTGTAGGGGATGAAGTCCTTGCCGGTCTCGGCCTGCAGCTCGCCGCGGTAGCGCGCGATCGCCGTCTCGGGCGGGAGATTCTCACCCGGGTAGCGCAATCGCGACACGAGCGGCCCGTCGGCGACGCTCTCGATGTCGAAGACGAGGTAGCGGGTGTCGTGGGCGGCCATGGGGGTCTCAGCGGCGGGCCAGCGGGTGCTTCAGCGGCAGCCACGCCCCGTCGGCGTTGCTCGAGGCCACCGACTGCTCGATGAAGTACATCCCCTCGACGCCGTCGCGCACGTTGGGGTAGATCGTGTCCACCCGCTCGAACGATCCGCCCGTGAGGGCGGCTGCCATGGCGTCGAAACCGGCGCGGTAGACGTTGGCAAAGGCCTCGAAGAACGCCTCCGGATGCCCCGACGGCAGGCGGCAGGCGGCCCGGCCCGCGTCGTTCGTGAAGGGCGCGTTCGGATCCCGCGTGTAGAGGAAGTGCGGCTTGCCGTTGTGCCGCACGAGCATCTGGTTGGGCTCCTCCTGCCGCCACTCGAGGCTGCCGAGCGTGCCGTCGATCTGGATGCGCAGGTCGTTCTCACGGCCGTGGCTGATCTGCGACGCCGTGACGGTGCCGAGGGCGCCGTTCGCGTACCGGATCACGGCGTGGCCGTAGTCGTCGAGCGGACGGTCTGGCACGAAGACCTTGAGATGGGCGCTGATCGCGTCGGGGAGGAGACCGGTCATCGAGCGGCCGAGGTTGTAGGCATGCGTGCCGATGTCGCCGAAGCAGCCGGCGGCACCGCTCCGCGCCGGGTCGGTGCGCCACGCTGCCTGCTTCTGCCCCTCGCTCTCGAGGCGGGTGCGCAGCCAGCCCTGGATGTATTCGGCCCGGACCGCCTGGATCTCGCCGAGTTCGCCGCCGAGGATCATCTCGCGGGCCTGCCGCACGAGCGGGTACCCGGTGTAGTTGTGCGTCACGACGAACACCGAACGCGAGGCGTCCACGAGTCGAGCGAGTTCCTCCGCCTCGGCGAGCGTCAGCGTCAGCGGCTTGTCGCAGACCACGTGGAACCCCGCCGCGAGCGCCGCCTTCGCCACGGGGAAGTGCATGTGGTTCGGCGTGGCGATCGACACGAAGTCGATCCGTTCCCCCTCCGGCAGCCAGCGCTCCCGCTCGAACATCTCGGTGTAGGAGCCGTACGCCCGACCCGCGGGTACGTCGTAGTCGGCCGCACTGGCCTTCGAGCGGGCCGCGTCGCTGGAAAACGCGCCCGCCACGAGCGTCGCCCGGTTGTCGAGCACGGCCGCCGTGACGTGCACGCGGCCGATGAACGACCCCTGGCCGCCTCCGACGATCCCCATCCGCAGTTTGCGCCCGAGCGGTCCGTTGGTCGCCATCCTCACCTCCCCTTTCGCTGTGCGCCGGGTGGATCTGCCGGCACGTGCCTGCCGAATCGGTGGCCCGGCGTCGCGGACCCGTCGGGCGCGGAATCTAGCACACGCCCCCATGCCGCGGCAGCCGCCCGCTTTTGCCGCCGCCCGCACGCTCACCTACGATGCGGGAATCATGGGATTCCAGGATCGCGGCTACTACCGTTCCGACGGCGGCTTCGGCGGCGACTGGACCGCCGTCAACGCCGTCATCATGGCGAACGTCGCCATCTGGCTCGCCAACTTCATCCTCGCCGGCAACCTCCTGCGCGAGATCCTGCCGCTCGAGGTGTCGCTCAACGACGTCTTCTGCCTCACGTCGGACCTGCCGCTTCATCCCTGGAAGGCGTGGCAGCTCCTCACCTACGGATTCCTGCACGACGGCCCGAGCGTCGAGTTTCCGGGGCTCCCCTACTCGCCGCTCCACCTGCTCTTCAACATGCTCACGCTCTGGTTCTTCGGCCGCGAGGTCGAGGGCGTCGTGGGCCGTGCCGAGTTCCTCCGCTTCTATCTCGTGTCGATCGTGGTCGCCGGCCTCGCCTGGGTGATCGCGGCACAGCTCGGCGGACAGGGCGGGCGGCTCGTCGGCGCGAGCGGCGGCGTGATGGCGGTGCTGGCCGTGTTCATCTGGTACTTCCCGCGTCAGACCGTGCTGATCTACGGCGTGCTCCCCGTGCCGGCGTGGGCGCTCGGCATCCTCTACTTCTTTTCCGACATCCGCGGTGCCGCGGCAGGTGTGGGCAACGTCGCCCACGTGGCGCACATCGCCGGGGCGACGTTCGGCCTCCTCTACGCCTGGCGCGGCTGGCGGCTCGACGGGCTCGCCGAGCTGCCGCGACAGCTCCGGCAGGCGAGCCGCCGGATGCGGGTCGTGCGTCCCGACGACGACGGCCCGCGCGGCGGGGACGACGACGAGGAGACGCTGCAGGAGACCGTCGACCGCATCCTCGCGAAGATCAGCCGCAGCGGGGCGTCGAGCCTCACGGCCGAGGAGCGGGACACGCTCACCCGCGCCAGCCGGCGGCTCAAGGAGCGCGAGCAGTCGAGGTAGAGCCCATGCAAGAGAGGTGTGTCGCCGGCGCGGGGGCGGCCAAGTCTCGTCGCGTGGGCCGCGGCGGCCCAGTGCTCCTCGAGCGTTCGTCGACCCCCTCGCCCACCCGCCTTGGTCCGCCACGTCGTCGCTAAACTTGCCCAAGATGCGCTCGCGTCGGTGGGACGCACGGACGATCGGTCGATTCGTTCCCCGGGAGACGGTGCCATGCTGTCGATCGTACAACGGACCGGTCACGGCGCGGCTCGAGCCCGCGTGCCGCGGCGACGCATCCTCCAGGCGGGCGGCGCCGGCCTCTTCGGGCTCGACGTGCCCACGCTCCTCGCCGCCGAGGCGTCCGGAGGTGCCGGGCCTGCCCGGGCGCGGTCGGTCATCTTCCTCTTCCTGTTCGGCGGCCCGAGCCAGCTCGAGACGTTCGACCTCAAGCCCGACGCGCCCGCCGACATCCGCGGCCCGTTCCTGCCGATCGCGTCGCGGACGCCCGACCTCCGCATCTGCGAGCACCTGCCGCTGACCGCCGCGGTGTCGGACCGATTCTGCGTCATCCGCTCGATGACGCACTCCTACAACGACCACAGCGGCGGCGCGCACTACATCCAGACCGGCCATCGCTGGCACGTGCCGGTCGGCGGCGGCTTCAGCGCCACGCCGAAGGACTGGCCGTCGATGGGCTCGGTGGTCGAGCACATCGCGCAGCGCACCGCGGGCCCCCACGGCGCGGCGGCGTTCCCGTCGTACGTCGTCCTGCCGAACCGGCTCGGCCGCCTGCAGGACTCGGGACAGTACATCCGCCCGGGCGAGTACGCCGGCTGGCTGGGACAGGGATTCAATCCGCTCACCACGGCGATCGACAAGCGCGACGCCGGCGACAATCCCTACTGGCGCGACTGCGCCGACGACGAGGCCGACTTCCGCCTGCAGGGGCTCGCCGACGAACACGTGCTCACGCTCGACCGCGTGGAGCGGCGGCTCTCCCTGCTCGAGCAGATGGACGTCGCGCGGCGGTCCTTCGATGCGAGTGCGTCGGCGGCAGCCTTCGACCGCTTCCGCGAACGGGCCGTGGGGCTCGTCAGTTCCCCGCATGCCCGCACGGCTCTCGACATCCGTCGCGAGCCGGCGGCGATCCGCGATCGCTACGGACGTCACCTCTTCGGCCAGTCGGTGCTCATGGCACGGCGGCTCGTCGAGGCGGGTGTGCGGTTCGTCACGGTGCACTACGACTGCGTGGACGGTTACAGTTGGGACTCGCATCGAAACAGCGACGACGTGCGGCACCGGCTCCTGCCGACGTTCGACCAGGCCTACTCGGCGCTGGTCGAGGATCTCGACCGGCGCGGACTGCTCGAGGAGACGCTCGTCGTGGCCCTGGGCGAGATGGGGCGCACGCCCAAGCCGAACGCGACCTGGGGCCGCGGGCACTGGAGCCAGCTCTTTCCGGCGCTCCTCGCCGGCGGGGGCATCCGTGGAGGCACGGTGCACGGCGCCTCCGACCGTCAGGCCGCCGAGGTGGTCGATGCGCCGACGTCGCCGGAGGATCTCGCCGCGACGATCTACGACGCGTTGGGAATCGACCCCGACCTGCAGCTGTCGGATGCCGAGGGCCGGCCGATCCCGATCGTGAGCGGAGGGCGTCCCCTGCGTCAGCTCTTCGGCTGACGCGGCGGGAGCGAGGCTCTCGATCAGCGAATCCCGCCGGCGGGCACGACGCCACTTCCCGCAGCCGCGCCGCGTGGGGCCACCGAGCCGGCGGGGACGACGGGGGGCGGCACGGCGGCAGTGCGGAGGTTCGCGAGCGACGCGACGCGCAGCCTGTCCACCACCCGCACGAGATCCTCGAAGAGCGCCGGGTCGACATGCCCTGACCGGACGCCGTGGACCACGCCGCGGGTGTCGATCACCGCGACATTGGGCTCGTCGGGCACCATGCCGAATTGCTGCCGCATGACGTCGTCGAAGTCGAGCCACACCGAGACGTGGGGCGACTCCTGCCTGAGCCTCGTGCGGGCCACCGCATGGAGCGGACGCGGCACCTCCGGCACGCACGCGATCGGCACGACGTGCACGTCGGGGACACGGACGCCGGCCGGCCAGCCCGCTGGGGGCACGACGGGCTGCGTCGACCACGCCTCCGCCTCGGCCCCGTCGGCCGTCGGATGGAAGCGCAGGTGCAGCCTGCGGCCGACGTCGAGGGCCGCCTCCGCGCCGTGACGCGCGGCATAGACGAGCACGACCACGTCGCCGCGCAGGTCGGCCGTGCCGCGGCGGTTGCGGAACTGATCCTCCAGCACGACGTCCACCGGCTGCGTGGCGGCCGGCGACGGAGTCACCGCGCCGGTGGCGGGCCCCTGGAGGGCGGCCTGCGGCGGCACGGGCGACTGCGCCTCGACGGGCCGGCCGTGGAACGCGGCGAGCACGAGCACGGCGAGGAGTGCCGATCCGCGACACTCGCTCCGGCGACGGACGCGCGCGGCATGCCGGTCAGGAATGAAGGCGTGCATGGATCGACCTCGGGGGTGGCGGGCGGGGGGAGGTACCGCGCCGTCCGGCACGGCACAAGGCGACTTCCGCGGCGGGTCAGGGGTCATCCGTGACGACCGTCACGCCGCATGCCGCACCGACGCCGCCTCGACGGTCGCATCCTCGGCGGCGGTCGCCTCGTCTTCGGTGTCGGCTCGCTGCTGCGTGCGGCTGCGGAGCATCGTCAGGAGGGCCGGCAGCAGAATGAGCGCGCTGATCGTGCATGTGGTCACGCCGAGCGACAGGACGCGCCCGAGGCTCTCGAGTCCACGGTGGTTGGCCACCATGAGCGCACCGAAGCCGAGGATCGTCGTCAGCGCGTCGACGAGCACGGAGTTGGCGGTCGAGGCGCTCATGCGGTAGGGGCCGGGCCGCTCGATCGCGTCGTGCATCACGTGCACGCCGTAATCGACGGCGATGCCGAGGATGAGCGGGATGCCGATCAGGTTCGCCGGGTTGAGGTCGATGCCGACGAGGCCCATCAGGCCGAACATCTGCAGCATGCCCACGAAGAGCGGCAGGGCGGCGAGCAGCGCGTGGCCGACGTGGCGGAAGTCGAGCCAGAGCACGCCGAGGATCACGACGAGCGCGGCGAGCGCGGCCTGCTCGTAGCTGCGCTTCATCTCGAGCGATGCCTCGTAGGCCTGCAGCGGGTTGCCGGTGGCCCGGGGATCGACGCTGCGGACGTCGTGCACGAACCGCTCGAGGGATTCGAAGTTCCAGATGTCACCGCGCCCGTAGATCTTGAGGAGGTGGCGGCCGCTCGAGCCGACGAACCGTTCCACGAGACTCGGCGGCAGGTCGTCGAGCGTCGGCGGCTCCGGGTCGGCCACGACGGCGAGGGCATGGAGCCGGCTGAGCAGGTCGCCCGCGGCCCGCTGCTGGAAGGCCGACACGGTGCGGTAGCACTCCTCCGGCGTGAGCCTCCGGAGGGCGTCCCGGATGCGTTCGATGTGCCAGGCCGTCCGCAGTCCGCCGGGCCGCTTCACGACCTCGGCGTGCGCCCACGCGAGCGTCTCGCCGAGCGTCTCGATCCGGTCGACCGGAATCTGTGGCGGCCGCTCCGGCAGTCCGGCGAGCCGGTCGCGCACCCGCGCGATCACGGGGCGCTTGAGCTCCTCGTCCGCCGGCAGCAGCGAGGCGATCTCGTCCACGCGCTCCACGTTCGGCAGGGCGACGAGCCGCTCCTTGCGCTCGAGCAGCTGCTCTCGTGAGTCGGCGATCGAGAGCGCATACCAGACGCTCTGGTCGCACTCCTCCAGGAGCTTCTTCTCGACCTCGACGCTCTCCAGCCCGTCGGGCTGCATGTTGAGCAGGTTGTGGTCGTAGTCGAGCTCGTGGAGGCCGCCCGCGACGGCCATCGTGCAGGCCATGCCGGCCAGCATCACGAGCCGCGGCCGGCGCATGAGGGGGTCGAGCCAGGCGTGCACCGGCACCGGTTCGGGCAGGCGCCGGCCGAGGACGCTCCGGTCGACGATCGCCAGCACCGCCGGCAGGACGAGGAGCTCGGCGGCGCAGCAGAGGAGGATGCCGCCTCCCGCGATCGTGCCCAGCTCCGCGACGCCGACGAAGCTCGTGAGGCTCGCGCAGAAGAAGGCGATCGCCGTGGTGATCGCTCCGGTGAGGATGCCCGGGCCGACCGATTCGCTCGTCTCGAGGAGCGCCGCCTCGCACGAGAGCCCGCGACGGCGGCTTTCGAGGTACCGGCCGACGTAGTAGGTGCCGTAGTCGATCCCCACGCCGATCATCGTGACGGTGAACGTCACGCTGAGGATGTTGAGATGGCCGACGCTCGCCGTCGCCCACGCGAACGCCCACGCCATGCCGATGATGAGCACGCCGTTGGCCATGAGCGCGTGCCGCAGACCCCCGAAGCCCGCGCTGATCACGACGGCGACGGCGATCAGCGAGAGCACGCTCGCCCACACCATCGACTGTTCGCTGGCCCGCATCTCGTCGTTTTCCATGACCGGCAGCCCGGTCAGGCCGATCTCGACGTCGGGATGACGGCCCGCCACGGCGTCGATGACCCTCCGCAGCTCGTCGGTGGCGGCCGACGCGCCGGCGAACCCGCCCTCCTGCTTGGCGAGGCGCAGGAGCACGAAGCCCAGGCGACCGTTTTTGGCGAGCAGGTGCTCTCCCGAGAGATCGCGCAGCGTCGCGAACGACGCGGGCATGCCCGGCCAGGGCGACACGTAGTCGGCCGCAGCCTGCGGCCGCGCCGCCAGGCTCGCCTCGACCGCCGCGAGAAGCGCCTCGGTGTAGCGTTCGAGCGCCGGCAACGGTGACTCGCCGCCGGGTGTCGTGGCATCGCCGGCCGCGAGCTGGGAGGCGAGCCCGCCGACGGTCGTCGCCACCTTGAGGTGCCCCCACCCACCGTCGAGCACGGGCTCCGCCTGCGCGGTGAAGCGGTCGAGTCCCTCGAGGTCCGCCGGCGCGAGATAGTGGAGTCCCTTGGAGCGGATCCTGGAGAGATCGACCTCGTGAAGCACGGCGTGGAACAGCGCGTCGTGCCGTGCCACCTCGCGGGAGAGTTCATCGAGCACGGCCACGACCTGCTCGCGGTCGGAGCCCTCGACGACGATGACCGCGTCGTCCTCCTCGCCGAACTCCTGCGCGTAGTCGATCCAGAGCTTGTTGTAGTCGCTCTCGGGATCGAGCAGGTCGACACGGCCCACCTTGTAGCCGAGGTGGCGCGCGGTCCAGAACCCGGCCACGACCGCCGAGAGCACCGCGGCGAGCACGACCGTGCCGGGCGCTCGGATCGTCAGCCGCGTCCAGGCGACCATCAGGGTCGCGAGCAGCCCGCGTCGATGCCGCTCCGGCGCGTCCTCCGGCGCCGCGGGCTCGTCGGGCGGCGACGGGAAGGGTTGCGGGTCGTGGATCTGCAGCATGGCGCGCGGAGCGGGGTGGGTGGGGGCGGGATGCTAGGTGACGACCCGCGCGCGGCCAAGGCCGCATCACCCCGCCCCCACGCGGTCGCATCGGGCCGCGCGCGTCGATTCAGGTGGCTCCGGCAGCCTGGGCAAGCCGGTGAACCGCGCGCAGTCGTTGCGCTCGTGCCGGCTGGTGAAATGATTGGGGCGATACGGCGTCGCCGACCGAAGACTCTCTTCGCCGACGGGCGCGTCGCCGTCGAGGGGATGTCGGGGGGAAGAGCCGATGAAGCGGGTGACATTGGGAGGGGACCGTCTGCGCCGTCGGGACGTTCTCGCACGCGGTGCCGGTGGCCTGGTGCTCGCCGTCATCACGGCCGTCGGTGCCGCACCGGCACCGGGCAGCGATGCCGCCGGTCAGTCCGCCCCGGGCATGTTCGCGGACGGCGGCTCCTCGAGTCGCGAGGTGCGTCGCCAATCCCTCGAGAGCCTGCCGGTGGAGCGGATGCCGGCCGCCCATCGCCGCGACATCGAGGCGTTCGCGCGATCCACGACGATCTTCCGCCGGCTGCCCGAGGCGACCATCACCTGCGACGCCGACCTGCTCGGCTTCCTCCTCGACAAGCCGGACGCCCTCGTCGACGTGTGGCGTGTGCTCGAGATCAGCCGCCTCTCGCTCGACCCGATCGCGCCGGACCAGTGGCGGCTCGCCGACGGCTACGGCACCGAAGGGGTCGTGCGGCTGCTCCATCGCGAGCGCACGCGGCACGCCGGCCTGCTCGTCTTCCACGGTCGCGGTGCCTACTCGGGGCCCTTGTCGCCCCGCCGGCTCACCGGCTCATGCCTCGTCGTCGTGCGGCACCGCCAGACGGAGGGCGACGACACGGCGCTCGCTCGCCATGTGGTCACCATCGACGCCTTCCTCGACGTGGACGGGCTCGGCCTCGAACTCGTGACCCGCGCCCTCCACCCGCTGATCGTGCTGTCGGCGGCCTCGAACCTGCACGAGATCGCGCTGTTCGTCTCCCAGTTCGCGGCCGCAGGCGCCCGCAATCCCGGCGGTGTCGCCCGCTTCACCGAGCGGATGCCCCGGACCGCCCCGGAGGACCGTCGCAGGCTCGCCCTGCTCGCCGGTGGCGGCGACGCGACGACGCTCGGCCCGACCGACGACGAGCTGCGCACCGAGCTCGCCGCGCGCTGGCTCTCGGTGGAGCAGCTCGACGCGTCGCGCAGCCGGTAGCGCATCCGACGATTCCGACGATGGTGGTGCGCCGGCTCGGGGGCGGCAAAAGTCTCCTCGCTGTGGCCGCGGCGGCCACACGCTCGTCGAGCGTTCGCCGACCCCCTCGCCTCGTCTTCGACGGTGGTCTGGTCAAGGCGTCGCGAACGTTTACCGTCCTCCCGGACGCATTTCGCGTTGGTGATGCAACGGCGTTCGACGCTGCGCGTTGCCTTTCTTTCGCGAGCGCTCAAAAGCAGGGGGCTGGGAGGGGCTGCCCGTGCCCTGAGAGCCGGCGTAGATGGCCAGCGGAGGCATGGATGCCTGAGCGCAGGCATCTCCGAGCGAACGAAGCCCTGGATGGGCGCAGTGAGCGTCCGGCGACGGGGTATGGGCAGCCCCGACCCTCGCAGGACGTGGCGAGCACCTCCGGCAATCCCCGTGCCGAACAGGGTTGCCATGAAAGGCTTTGTCCACGGACAGTCAGCGCGGCCCGGTGGCGCCCCCGGGCACCGCGGCCATGCGCGTGCGGGCCTCGGTGGCCACGAGGTAGGGCCGCTGGTACTCGGGCATGTAGCCCTTCGCGCCACGCACCGACACCTGCTGACCGACGAGCGGCGCGAGCTGGACGCCCGTCTGCGGGGTGACGAAGGTCAGCACCGTGTTGCGTTCGTCGACGATCGCCCAGCGCGGCGCGTCGGGGCGGCGGGAGACGACGGTCGCCAGCCGGCCGGTCACCTCGATCTGGTCCGGCGGCGTCCACGTCGGCTGGCCGTCGGCCGCGCGACCGCCCGGCAGCACCCCCGGCCGCACCGGACGCGACCCGAGCGCCGACAGGCTCGACCACATGGCGCCGAGCCGGAGCGGCGACGTGTCGGCGCCGACCTCGGCTGCGACGAGCGAGCGCTGCCGACCCTGGATCTCCTCGAAGCGCGACAGCCGCGCGTCGATCGCCTGGGCCCGCATCCGCTCGCTCTCGGACTGCGCGCGGGACGCGACGAGCCGCAGCCGTTCGCGGAGCGGGCCGAGGTTCCACGAGTCGCTCGGTCCCGTGACCGCCAGCGACAGCGCGAGATCGATGTCGGTCAGTTCGTCGGCCGGCGCCGCCACGGCGCCCGCCGCGACCGCGGTCGGAGGAGCGGGCTCGCCGTCGAAGATCGTGGTGCCCATCGGCAGCCAGCCGCCGAACAGCCGTTTCGCGACCGGCACCGGCGCGAGCACCTCGGGGGGCCCGGCCGCCGGCACGGGCTCGAGCGACGCGACCGTCTCGGCGAGCGCCGCCTGCGTCTCACGCAGCGCGGCCACGGTGCGTTCGGCGGCTGCGAGTCCAGCCGTCGCCTCACCGGCATCGACGACGACCGCGAGCGTGCGGGGCAGGTCGAGATCCTCGCCGCGCGCCCAGCGAAACTCTCCCGATGGCGGAGCGATCCGCACCCACTCGCCGGCATGCCGGCCGGTCGTGATCCGCTCCCGTGCCACGACGCGCACGCGTTCGCCGGCCTCGAGCGCCACCTGGGAGACGTGCCTGAGCGCATTGAGCTGCGAGCCGACCCGCGCGATGGCGCCATCGGTCGTGATGACGGCGATCGCCTCGTCGTCGGGCTCCGGACGATCGGCCACGTCGCTTGCGCGCACCCAGCTGAAGCTCCCCTCGACCGGCCGCACGGCGCAGTACCCAGACGGGTCGATCGCCCAGACCTCGACGGTCGCACCAGCGGCGAGTCGCTCGGTCGGATAAAAATCGTCCCCCGGCCCCGCGCGGAGATACGTCTCGCCGCTGCGCACCGCGACCGTGACGGGCAGGACCGCGTCATCGGCACGGATCCGGCCGATCCCAGCCGGGGCGACGAGCCATGCGGCCAGCACGAGCGGCGCGACGAGTCGGCGGCAGACGCATCGCCCCCGCTGCCCGGTCGGCACGACGGGCGGAACCCCCGCGCAGCGCGACATGGATGGCACGCGTCTCATGAGAGTCGTGACGGGACACAGGACGACAACCGGCCGCGGACTGTCGCAACCTCGGCGGGCCGAGGCAAGGCCGTATCGCGCCTTTGCGGCATGGGCCGAACGCGTCGCGGCGGACCGCAGAACGGCGCGGCCAAAAAAAAGCGCGTAGACGGGGCTTGGGCATCCTCGTCTACGCGCTGGTGACGGCCCGCCGGCGGCGACCCGTCACGAGTCCTTGTAGAGCACCGACCGC
>CAIWZS010000077.1 GCA_903917235.1 uncultured Planctomycetaceae bacterium
CTGGTCGAGACGGCGAGTTCGGTCTTGACGCACGACGTGCACACGCCACTCACGGTGATGCGGCTCCAGATGCGGACGCTCCGCATGAAGTATCCCGGGCTGGCCCAGACCGTCCGCTCGCACCTCGACGCGCTCACCACCGCGATGGGACGCCTCGAGGAGCTGTTCGATCGCAACCTCGCGGCGGTGTTCCGGGCGGATGAGGGAAGCAGCCGCCGGACTGCGGACGTCGCCGCCGTGATCGACACCACCATCAGGGATTTCCAGCTGATGCGCGAGTCCGAATGCGTGCGTCGCGGGGATCTGCCGACGGGAGTGTGCTGCGAGATGGCCGCCGGGACGATCCGGACCATCCTGTTCAATCTGCTGGACAACGCCCGAAAATACGGGGAAGGTGCGGTGCCGATCGAAGTCGGCCTGTCAACAAACGCGGACGGCATCGCGATCACCGTCGGGAACCGGTGGCGCGTGCCGCCGCCGGTGGACCCGGAGGAGCTGTTCGGTCAGGGTGAACGTGGCCATGCTGGTGACGAGACACCCGGCTCGGGGCTGGGCTTGCACCTCGTGAGGTTGCTCGCCGAGGCCCACGGGGGAAAGGTGGGGATCGTGGTCGATCGCGCGTGGTTCGACGTCGTGGTGACGGTGCCAGCTCCAGGACATTCCGCATGAGTGGCCCGAACGCGCCGGCGGGTCCCGTTCATCCGCGGGTCATCCTCGTGGAGGATGATTGGGCGCTCAGCGAGGCGCTCGCGGAGTTCCTGGTGGTCGCGGGATTCGCCGTCGTTGCGGAGGCGACGGCGGTCGGGTTTTACGACCGCGTCGTCCGCGAGCGGTTCGACGTGGCCGTGGTGGATCTGGGCTTGCCGGACCTCGACGGGTGCCGCCTCGTGGACTACCTGCACTCCCGCGAGTCGACCCCGGTCGTCGTGATCACGGCGGACACCACCCGTGGTGCCGAGCGGCGATGTCTCGACGCGGGCGCGGACCTGTGTCTCCTGAAGCCCTTCGAGCCCGACGACCTGCTGATCGCGCTGCGGCGGCTCGTCGACCGGGCGCGTGCGTCCGATCCGGGCACGCCCACGTGGCAGCTCGACAGTCGCGTGCGGCGGCTGATCTCGCCGGATGGCTCGACGGTCGCGCTCACCGCCGCCGAGTGTCTGCTTCTCGAGCGATTCGCGGCCGCTGCGGGGGGCACGATCCCACGTCACGCGCTGATCGAGACACTCTACGATCACGGCGATGCGACGTCTCACAACGCGCTCGAGGCGCACATCCGCCGACTCCGGCGCAAGCTCGGGGCTTTGACCGGCGGCCGCGATCTCATCCTGACCAGCTATGGCGCCGGCTACAGTTTCGCCGCGTCGCTGGTCCGCCACTGAACCCGCTCTCCAGCGGGCACGCATGGGCTGCGGCAGGCGGCTTCGCCGTCCGCCGAGACGACTGCGTGGCCCGTCCTGGCGATCGCTCGTCAGAATTTGTCAGGATCGTTGCCAGCGCCGCCGGGATCGTGGCCGTGGTAGCCTGACCGGCTGGTCACCGTCTCCGGGGGACGTGACGCACTGCCGGGAGCATTCACGACATGAACGGTCGGCGACGAACGACACGATTGCGGGCATCGGCCAAGCGGCGCAGCGGAATGGGCGTGCGCGTGGAGAGGCTCGAGCCGAGGGCGATGCTGGCGACGATCAGCGGCAGCGTTCAGCAGTCGTACGACGTGGCGGGTCTCGATCCAAACAGTCCGCTCTTCACGGGCATTCCCGAGGTCACCGTGCAACTGCGCGACGGTGCGGGCGGCCTGATCGCCGAGCAGACGACCGACACGGCCGGAAGGTATTCGTTCTCGGGCGTCACCACCGGCCGGCACGCGGTTTCAGTCGTCCCACCCGCGGACTTCTTCGGAACGTCGGCGCAGTCGCTCTCCTACGAACTCACCGTGGGACTCGATGACGTGTCCGGATTGACTTTTGCCCTCGCGGCACGGAATCGCGCGATCACCCAGAATCTCTACGAGCTCGTGCTGCAGCGGCCAGCCACGGCCGATGAGTTCGCAGCCATGGTCGGCAGGCTCGACGCGGGCAGTCCCCTGGCGTCCGAGGTCGGCCGGCTCATGCGGTCTGCGGAGTTCAATTCCGTCGTTCGACCGGTGGCGGGATTCGTGCAGGCGATGTTTCCCGGAGTCCTCAGGATCGGCATGGTGCGAGCCAGCGGGCAGCAGCAGCGTGTCGGCATCACGGCCGATGCGACGGTGCAGGGCATCATGACATCGCAGGAATTCGTGGCAGCGCACGGCGACACGAGCCAGCTTTCCAACAGCGACTACGTGCGATTCCTGTATCGGGAGTTGCTCGGCCGTGCGCCATCACCCGCGCAGCTGCGGTCGGCGGCAGGCAGGTTGGCGGCGGGCGCGTCGCGTGGCCAGGTGGCCCTGGATGTGGTCGACACGAGTGCCTTCAGGGCGCGTCGGCAGGTGCAGAACTCGTATGTGGGTGCGATCACCTACGCCGGCGTGCTCGGTCGCGAAGCCACGACCGCGGAGATCCGGCGTTTTGTCGCCGGTCCGGGCAACCCGGTACGGCTCGCCGGCCAGTTGGCGCAGACCCAGGAGTTTCGGGATCTCGAGGGCTATGCCGCCACCAGTTCGTGGGACGTGATGGCGATGGCGGCGACGCTTCCGCCCGCGGTGCAGCCTTTGAGCCGGCTGCAGCGTTACAACCCGGTGAAGAAGGCGTACGAGCCGATCGCGGCCGGCTCGCTCACGAGCGCGTCGGGAACGCCCGCGAACGTCTACGTGCTCACACCCGGCTGGCAACCGGGCAGGTCCGAGGCGGTGCTCCTCGGTTCGAAGGCGGGCGACCCGTTCAAGTTCTGGGTCGAGTACGCCCCGTCGCCACAGGTCTCCTCGACGAGCCTCGCCCAGTCGATCGTGGACGCGGACCCCAATGCGATCGTCACCGCCTTCAGCTGGATCGACCTGGCCGCGACCCCACTCGATCTCGACAGCGACGAGGTGGTGACGTTGACGGCGAACACGGACCCCCAGGGCGTCAACGTCGGCGACACGTCGCTGTTGAGCACCGGCATGAGCGTGCGCGGAGGAGGGCTTCCGGATGGCACCTCCGTCCTGTGGATCGCGAGCCCCACCCACGTGGTGCTCAGCCATGCTGCTCCGACTCCGCTCGTGAACGAGCCGTTGACGTTCTCCGGGGTGGACCTCGAGGCGGTGGTCCGTTCACTGCTGTACGTGGGTCGCTCCGAATCGAATGCGCAGTGGGCGGGACTCATGCTGGCCGAGGCGATCAAGCAGGCGCTCGCGCCCGGGTTTTTCGGGACGAATCAGGGTCTTCTGCACCTACTCGGCCAGAGCCACGGATCGAAGGTCGTGACGGTGGCGACGCTCGCCCTCCGGGAGGCGAACGTGCCCGTCTCGCATTTGACGCTGTTCGAGTCTCCGGAAATCGGCCCGACGAAGCCGCAGGCTCTCAACGAATTCAAGCCGCTGGCGCTGCCGGGGATCGGTGGAGGCCAGAACTTCAACTGGCGGTTTTTGCAGAACCTGCCGACGATCAGCAAAACGCCCGTGGCGGCCGGTCGACAGGCGACGGGCGGGACATTCGTCGAGAACTACTACTCCACGACCGGGTTCGGCGCTCCCGTCGGGGGGTATGCAGACTTGGGCGGGGTCGTCGACGTCAAGCTGCACCCGTCCCACTTGTACAACCCGCGCGGCAGTTTCCCGGGGGATCTGGCGGCCGCCATGTCCTCCCACGAGTATCCGCCCGTCTGGTACGCCCAGGCGAGCCTGCAAAACCCCGGCGGGCCGAGCTCGAACCTGAACGGTCTCTATTGGTCACCGCTGCTGGACCCGGCTCGAACGGCCTCCCTCGCCGCGTCGCACGAGCAGTTTCCCCAGTCGGGCACGACAACCACCGGAGCCTTCGTGCGACGGCAATTCGAACTGGCGGCGGATGGGACGACGCCGGCCGTCGAGGTGACTTCCTATCCGCTGGCATACGCCTTGCAGCCGGCCACGGGCATGGTCACCGATACCGGCTCGGCGATGACCCTGGAAATCGGGGGCGACACCGCCATCTCGATGGCGACGGCGACCTTCCTCCCGTTCGCTCAAGACACGTCGCGCAAGCCGATCGGCACCGGGCTCGAACTCGACGTGTCCTTCTCGGGCGTCGATCCGGGCGAGACGGTGCAGCTGGTCGTTTCCGTGCATGGAATGGCGGTGCCGGAAGGGAAGCTCGGTGAACTGTCGTTGTTCGCCTCGGGATCGACGGGATTCGTCACGATGCCGCTTCTCACGCTCGACGGCGGCACGTCGGGATCCGGTCCGAGGATGGCCACGCTGAGTCTCGACGTGTTCCGCACCAATGGCCTGATTCAGGGGGGCTACGCAAGTCGCGCCAATCCCGTACCGCAACTGGTGTTCAGCCTGATCGGCTCGGAAGGTTCGACCGCCAGCGCGACGGTGACGAACATGCGACAGTTCGGTCATCCGACCGAGTCGAACATCACGACCGCTGGTGTTGTTCCTGCAAATGCCGGCTGATCGAGCGGTGATGCGCATGTGACGGATCATTCAAAGGAACCTTTCACAAGTGACCGACGCTTCTCGTCTTTGGCTCGAGAGCGCCGTCGACGCAGTGCCCTTTTCGATGGAGGACCCCAGCATGACTTCCACCAACCTCACCTCTCCGTGGAACACCCGGTCGGCAGCGCGGACTCGCCGCAGCCGCCGAGGGACTGCCCCTGCCGTCGAGCCTCTCGAATCACGACGACTTCTGGCGACGCTCGAATCTGGCGGTGGCTCGTCAATCCTGAATGCGGCGCGACTTGACGGCGATGCCATCCCGTCGATCATGGCGGAATCCCCGACGGCACTCGCTCCACCGAACGCGGTCACGATCGGCTCGACTGCGACGATCAGGGTCTCCGACGCAATCCCTGCCCCGGCCGCACGCGTGGAACTGCACGCGCACGCGGAGGACGTCGTACGGGCGATCGACACGCCCGGCTCGGTGGTCCTCGAAGTGACGCGGACGGGAGACACCTCGCGAGCCCTGCGCCTGCCGATTCGGGCGGTCGGTGGCTCGGCGGCGGCCGCCAGCGACTACTCACGGCGCCTGGTCAACGGTCGATTCGCCCGCTTTGCGGCCGGCGAACAGTCGACGATCGTC
>CAIWZS010000078.1 GCA_903917235.1 uncultured Planctomycetaceae bacterium
GACACGTTGGCGCCCACGGTCGGCACGACCGATGCATCGATCCGGAAACGGTTCGACGCCGCCGCCGTCGCGTTGGCGAAGCCGAGGAAGTCGCCGTTGGCGACGTCGAGCGTACCTCCCGAGACGGTGACCGTGTTGCCGGAGACGCTCGCGATCGTTCTTCCGGTGGCGGCACCATTGCGGGTGATCGCAACAGTCCCACCGCCCAGCAGGCCGTTGAACCCGGCGGTGTCGATCGTCACGGTGGTCGTATTCGAGCCGAAGCCGAGGGTGTTGCCGCTGGCGACCGTGACGGCCTGGTCGAACGTCACCGTACCACCGCTGCCATCCGTGACGACGCTCTGCACGCGGGTTCCGGCGGGCACGCCCACCACGCCGTTGACGAGGACGTTGGTGCCGATGCCCGTCGTGTCCGCCACGCGGATCCGCGTGGTCGAGAGCGTGCCGCCGCCGACGAACGAGAAGCCGACGAGGTCGTTGTTGTCGATGGAGACGGTGTTGACGCCGTTGAGCGTGACCGTCTGCGACGTCGCGTCGAAACTGGCGACGGTGAAGCCCGATGCCACACCGTTGACCGACACGTTGGCGTTCACCGACGGCACGACTGATGCATCGATCCGGAAACGGTTCGACGCCACGGCCGTCGCATTGGCGAACCCGAGGAAGTCGCCGTTGGCGACGTCGAGCGTGCCCCCCGAGATGGTGACCGTGTTGCCGGAGACGCTCGCGACCGTCCTGCCGGTGGCAGTGCCGTTGCGGGTGATCGCGACGCCCGCGGCCAGGCTGCCGAACCCGGCGGTGTCGATCGTCACGGTGGTCGTGTTCGAGCCGAAGCCGAGCGTGTTGCCGTTGGCCACGCTGACGGTCTGGTCGAACGTGACGGTACCGCCGCTGCCCGCTGAATCGTTGGCGATGCCCGCGACACGGGTACCCGCGGGCACGCCCGCGACGCCGTTGACCAGAGCCCCGACGGTGATGCCGGTGCGGTCGGCCACCCGGATCCGCGTCGTGGAGATCGCACCCGCGCCGACGAACGTGAAGCCGACGACCGCGTTCGCGGCCACGGGCGTGGCGAGGTTGCCACTCAGCGTGAGCTGCGTTCCGCTCCCGCCGGTACCGGTGACGGTCAGTCCGGTCGATGCGCCGTTGATCGAGAGCGTGGCACCGACGCTCGCGATCGCCTCGCCGATGCGGAGCTGATTGCCCGACCAGCCAAAGTCGAGCGTGGCGGCCTGGGTGCTGGTGATGGCCTGCGACAGCGTGACGACATTGCCGACGAGGTTCTGAACGGTCGTGCCGTTCGGGACGCCCGTTCCCGTCACGGCCGCACCGATGCGCACCTGCGTGGTGTCTGCAACCGCGATGAGCGTGCCGTTGGTCGCCTGGCCCGTCAACGCGAACGTCAGGACCGTTCCGGCGGTGACATTCACCTGGTTCGACAGGGTGACCGTGTTCCCCGACGGCGCGCTGATCACGGTCGTGCCGTTTGGTACGCCCGTGCCGCTCACCGCCGCGCCGTTTTGCACGACCGATCCGTCCGCGACCGTGACCGTGAACGAGTTCGTCACGCCGGTGGGGACCGTCGTCGCCACGCCACTGATCGTCGTGCTCGTGCCTGCGACGAGTGCTCCAAGCCCCGCGACGGCTTCGGTCTGGCCGACGACGGTCGCCGCGACACCACCAGCTGCGGCGGCGACACCGGTCACATTCTCGGTCTGTCCGGCAACCAGTGCCGCGACACCGCCGGTGGCCGCCGCGAAACCCGTCACATTTTCAGTCTCGCCGACCACCACGGCGGAAACACCCGTCGCGGCGGCTGCCACACCATTGAGGGCTCGCTCGGTGCCCGCCACCACTGCCGATCCGCTGATCTCGGGACGCACCTCCGGCGTGTCGACGCGGACCACCCCGACGTCGTTGAGCGAATCGGCCGAGCGGGCGAGGACGTTGCCGTTGGCGTCGAGCAGTTCGACCATCGAGTCGAGACCGGGGCTCGACTTGTCGATGTCGATCCACACCTCGCTGCCGGCGTAGCCCGTGAAGCCGTAGACGTCCACGTCGGTCGCATCGTCGAACGCGATCGCGCCGTGCACCTCGAACCCGAGCCGGCGATTCTCGTCGCCCGACTTCTCCTGGGCCGACTCCCACGAGTTCATCGTGCCGCCCGCATTGAGCGCGGCGAAATTGGGCGCGAGCGTGCCGAGCACCTGTGCGGAATCGACGGCCGGATTAACATCAATTTTCGACGTGTAGGCGAGTTCGGCCTCGCGCACGATCGAGACGTTGCGGTCGTTGGAGAGTTCGAGGAATCGCAGGCCCTGCCAGTCGCCGGCGCTCGCGGACGAAGCCGCGGCGTCGGTGTTGGTGTCACGGTTCGGACGGCCGAGCGGATCGAGGCTCGCGTAGACGCTGTCGTCACGCAGCGAGGTCATCACAACCGGATAGCCGGGCTGGCCGACCACCTGCACGGTGCCGCCGATCCGGTCGTCGATGTCGAGAGGAGTTCCGCTCGCGGTGAGACCCGCCGAGGCGCCGAGCGCCTTCACGTCGAGGCTTGCGTTGGACTGGCTCAGGAGCCTGAGGCCCGTGGCCGTGTGGAAATTCCTGACGACGATCTGGCTGTCGAGCACGTGGACGATGTCGGTGTCGTCCCAGACACCCTCGACGGTGAGTTCCTCGCCTCGGACCTCCATGCCGCCGATCGCGCCGCCGGCAGGGCGGCCTGCCGCCGCGTTGATCGTGTAAGAAATACGGTTGTTGCGGACGAGCGCACCGAAATTATCGTCGAACCCGGCGTAGCGGGCGACAACACCCGTGCTGCGGCCGGGGTCGCCCTGAAGGCGGTCGTCGAGCGCGTTGGCGTTGACGCTGATGAGCGTGCCGAGGTTGTCGCGGAAGTCGTTGCCCACGATCACGGGCTGAGCGCCCCGGACGAAGATCGTGGCCGCCTCGTGCACGCCGCGGCCGGTGCGGATCCCGTCGGCCGATGAGAAGCCTCCCGCATTGTTCTCGACCCGGGTGTTCGCAAGGCGCAGGTCGGCCTGGTGGGCCTCGAAGACGTTGAAGTTGGCGATCCGCCCCTCGATCGGCGACGTGCCGCCTCCGAAGCCGACATAGGCCTGGTCGATGCTCGCCGCCGCACCGGCATTGAGCACGATACCGGCCCAGTCGCCCGCCGCCCGGACGTCAGGCTGATTGCCGTTGGTGTCGAACGTGCCACCGGCGCCGAATCGGTTGTCGGCGAGGCTCGTGAAGATGACGCGGCTGCCGGGCAGTCCCTCGGCGTAGAGCCGCGCCGCGCCGCGCTCGAGTTCGATCCGCGA
>CAIWZS010000079.1 GCA_903917235.1 uncultured Planctomycetaceae bacterium
GACGCTGCAGAACCAGATCGAGCTGTACTCGGCTCGCAACAACGGCGGCTCGCCCTTCGCGGCCGCCGCGGGCGCCACCAGCTGGGACACGCTGCGCAACGGCGGCTACATCAAGGCCAACCCGATCAACCCGGCCTCGACGGCGACGGACAAGACCACCGTCGGCGTGACCGTGACCGCGACCGATCGCGGCTCGACCAGCTATGCCTGGCTGTGGAACACCACCAACAAGACGCTGTACGCCTCGTTCTTCAACGAGGCCACCGGTCTGGTGTCGACCACCGCGGCCGACTGAACGGCTGTCGCTCGATCCTGATGCAACGACGCGGGCCGGTCTCCGGCCCGCGTCTGTTTTTGCGTCGCTGCGGTCGAACAACTAGGATGCGTCATGAGATTTCGCTCGCGAGCAGCGTCGTGGGTGGCGGTCATGTCCATGGCGGTCATGCTGCCCGGGTGCGGTCGTCACGGTCGCCGAGGGCCGTGCGTGAGTGAATCGCCCATCGACACTGCATGCTTCGAACGAACGTTGGGCGACGGCGCAACCGCTCGGGGCATGATCGCCCGAATCGATCTGGCTCATCCGCGGCTGCGGATCGAAGTCACGGGCGCCCCCCAAGGCGCCGGACCCGGCGTGGAGGCCCTCTTGGAGACCACGCCCGCGTGGGCGTTGCGGCGGGAACTCGATCTGGCCGTCAACGCGAACTACTTCGCGATGACACGGCCTCGCGAGCCGTATGCGGTCGGGGGGCGAGCCGACGTGCTCGGATTGTGCGTCAGCGACGGCGTGCTGGTATCGCCTCCCCGCACGTTTCAGGGGCGCGGCGATCCCGCATTGCTTCTGCGGCACGACGGTCGAGGCGAGATCGCTCGCGTCGAGCGGACGCCCGGCCTCGACGTGCGTCACGCCGTCGCGGGCATCGGTGGCTCGGCATCGGATCCCGATCGGGGTTCGCTGCTCATCGAGGGCGGAGAGGACCGGTCCGCGACCGCCCGCGTCGATCCGCTCGCGAGGCACCCTCGAACAGCCGCCGGGCTCGCCATGGGCGGGCGGCTGCTGGTGCTGGTGGTGGTCGATGGGCGTCAGAAGGGTTGGAGCGAAGGGATGACGCTGGCGGAACTCGCCCAGACGCTCCTGGAGCAGGGCGTGCATGATGCGGTGAACCTCGACGGCGGCGGTTCATCGGCGTTCGTCTGGCGGGAGGCGGCCGGCGGCTCGTGGCGGACGAACCGGGCGTCGGAGGCGAATGGCTTTCGGCCGGTGTCGACGTCACTGGGGTTCAAGATCGACCCCTGAGGTTCCACGAATCGGGCGAGACGCCTCGCGGGTCGTGACGGT
The DNA here is from genome assembly GCA_903917235.1 of uncultured Planctomycetaceae bacterium. GTDB lineage: Bacteria > Planctomycetota > Planctomycetia > Pirellulales > UBA1268 > QWPN01. The sequence continues at coordinate 1,337 of CAIWZS010000079.1, forward strand.
GCGGATGCGATGGACGCCGCCTCGAGCAGGGCATGCCTCGCAGCCGCTCGGGTCTCGAGGCGCCGCGCGGACCCATCACGCGAGGCGATCATGCCGAACGCACGTTCACGCGTCGGCGTTGCTCGCCACGCAGACGTGCGAACGCGCATCACGCGGACGACACCCGCTCCTCGCGTCGGCAGGCAGGTCGTGCCGTGGCCCATGATTCGTCATTTCCCTGCGTCGTTCACGCTTCTTGACCGGTTGATCGTCGGCGTCCGCTTCAGGCTGCCCGGGTGGGTGGCGATCCTTGCGCTCGAGGAGGCGACGACCGATGCCACGTCGAGCGATCTGAAGGCCTCGCCGGCGGTGCTTCAGCGCGAGAGCGACAGTCGCACGCATCGCGGCGCAAACTCGCCCCTCTGGCGCCCTGCGAGACAAGGCGGTTCCGGCTGATCGGAACCGGCGGCTTGGCTCTCAGCGCCGCGCCGATCACCAGGGCGTTGCAAGGGGTCGATGCGGCGGGGCTCGAAGTCGAGTCGGGCGTGACAAGGGGCTCTGCCTCCAACGCCTTGGCGTGGGACGCCACCGCCCGCCCGAATGACGCCTTGAGGTCGACGGGGCTGCGATCGTGGTCTTCGCGACCGCCACGGATGGATCGAGCGTCGGTTCGGCGGCCGCGTGGCGAAGTGGCATCGGTGCCGGTCGTGAGGCCTGTTCGCCCGGATTTCGCGTCTTCGGACGCCAGGACCCGGCGCCAGAGCCCCCATTTCGGCGAATCGACTCATGGAGGTGCGTCGGTCGGTCGAAAAGACGGCCGCAGGCCGATTCGGCCGCCCACGACCTCGTGTAGCGGTCCGGGACGGCTGTCGGTCGACTTGACCCGGGTAACCGGGCGACGGTCGCATGCCATGTCGCTTGCGTTCGTCGCCCTCATGCATCAGTGATCAGGAGCAATGCAATGAACAATCGTATTCGCAAGGGATTCACGCTGGTCGAACTGCTGATCGTCGTCGTCATTCTGGGCATCCTGGCCGCGGTCGTGGTGCCGCAGTTCACGAACGCCACGAGCGAGGCCACGGCGGGCAACCTGAAGGCCCAGTTGAAGACGCTGCAGAACCAGATCGAGCTGTACTCGGCTCGCAACAACGGCGGCTCGCCCTTCGCGGCCGCCGCGGGCGCCACCAGCTGGGACACGCTGCGCAACGGCGGCTACATCAAGGCCAACCCGATCAACCCGGCCTCGAC
>CAIWZS010000080.1 GCA_903917235.1 uncultured Planctomycetaceae bacterium
TGACGGGTCTCACCAATGCGCTCCAGTGGCGCTTACCGCCGGGTGCCGACGTCAAGGCTGCCAATCCTCCCAACGCGGCCCTCGAGCAGGTGCTCCAGTCGCTGCGGCTCGACTTCTGGAGGCCCGGTGATGCCGACCTCGATCGGGCCGATCAGGCGAGCATCGGCTTTCGCGGCATGTTCGAGCGGATGACGCTCGGAGCCCGCCTGCTCGATGACGCGAGCCGTCCCGGTCTCAATGCCTCGACTCCCGAGGCGGGCCTCGAGCGACTCGGACTCGGCTGGGGCGAGCAGGGGATCGACAAGGACATGCTCGAACCCGACCTCGGCGATGATCCGGAGGTGCCGGACTGGGGGTCTTTGCGGCCGTTGCAGACCGTGATCCGCAAGGTGCTCGCGCTCCCCGATGCGGCGGCCCGCGCCGCCGCGGTGCGGGAGGTGTTCGGCGAGCGGGGCGTGCGCGCTCTGCGCGACCTCGCCGAGGCCGTCGGCATGCCGGTCGATCCGGAGCGGGAGGTGGTGCGACAACAGGCGCTCGAGCGGGCCGGGATCTCCGCCGAGGATGCCGCGAAGGCGCCACTCGCCGCGGTCGTCGAACTCATCGGCCCCTTCGAGAGCCTCTCGCCCTCCGAGAGGCGCGAGGCGGCGGGGCGACTCTTCGGCGAGGCGGGACAGCATGTCGAATGGCTGATGCGCGAGGTGCAGGCGGCCCGGGCGCTCGCGACGCTCGAGGCGATCGGACTGCCTCTGCGCGAGGTGCAGCGTGCCGACGCCCTCGCGGCATTCGAGTCGCTGGAAACAGCCCTCATGGAGCAGAAGGACCCCGGCCGTCTGACGGAGATCCTGCGGGCCCTTTTCGGTTCCCGAGGGCCGGCGCTCTACCGGGATGCGAGCGCCGTACACGAGGGCATTGACCACGGGTGGGCGTTCCGATACGACCTATGAGTGTCGGAACCGATGTGGGTGCCGGACCGGCCCCGGCCGACGTCCCGAACGATTCGCAGGCGAGGGCAGTGGCGTGGCACACAAGAAGGGTCAGGGATCGAGCCGCAACGGCCGGGACTCGAACGCCCAGCGGCGCGGGGTGAAGCGGTTCGCCGGCCATGCGGTGCGCGCCGGAAACATCCTGGTGCGCCAGGTCGGCACGAAGTTCCATCCGGGCCGAAACGTTGGCATGGGATCCGACTACACGCTCTTCGCCCTGATCGATGGCGTGGTCATGTTCGACCGCGAGGGACGTCGGGTGAACGTCGTCGGTGCCTGAGTCGTCGGCGCCGCCCGGCGGACGACGATCGTGGCATCAGCGCGTGACGGCCGCCCTTTCCTTCCGCCCGTTGGCCGTCTCCCGTGTTCGTTGATCGCGTGCAGATCGAGGTGGCTGCGGGCGACGGCGGCCCCGGCGTGCGCAGTTTCCGTCGCGAGAAGTACGTGCCCCGGGGTGGACCCGACGGCGGTGACGGTGGTGCCGGAGGCAGCGTGATCATCCGCGCGGCACCGGGCGTCGATTCGCTCGCGGCGCTCGCGCAGCGCAAGCAGTGGCGCGCGGAGCGCGGCGGATCCGGTGGTCCGGCGAATCGCCACGGCGCCAACGGGGCGGACGTGACCCTGCTGGTGCCGCCCGGCACGCTCATCATCGACGAGTCGACGGGACTCGTGATCAAGGATCTCGCGGCGGCCGACGACGAGATCGTGGCGGCCCGCGGCGGGGCCGGCGGGCGCGGCAACATGCACTTCAAGTCGGCGACGAATCGCGCGCCGCGCGAGTCGACGCCGGGCGAGAAGGGGGAGTCGAGGCGGCTCCTGCTCGAGCTCAAGGTGATCGCCGACGTCGGGCTCGTCGGCCGGCCGAACGCGGGCAAGAGCACGCTCCTCTCGCGGCTGTCGCGGGCGCGTCCCGAGATCGCCGACTACGCGTTCACGACGAAGACGCCGATGCTGGGCATCGTGTCGGTGTCGCCCGATCGCAGCTTCGTCCTCGCCGACCTTCCCGGCTTGATCGAGGGGGCCCACGCCGGCGTGGGGCTCGGCCACGAGTTCCTGCGTCATGTCGAGCGGGCGGGAATCCTCGTGCACGTCGTCGAGCCCTCCCCGGCGGATGACACCGATCCGGTCGCCAATTACCGGGCCATCCGCGAGGAGCTCGTGCGATACGATGCCTCGCTGGGGTGTCGTCCCGAGATCGTCGTGATGAGCAAGTGCGAACTGCCGGAGGCCGCACGGGTGCGGGATGCGCTCGCCGAGGCGCTGGGACGGGAGGTGCTCGCGATCAGCGCGGTCACCGGCGAGGGGCTCGACACGCTGCTGCGTGCCGTGGTCGCGGCACTCGACCGACGCGAGGCGACACCATGACGGCGGAGCAGCGGTCATCGGATGGACGTGGTGGGGCGGTGGGGCGCCCGGAGGGCGGGGCTCCGCTGATCGGTGCCGACAGCGTCGTGCTGCTCGCCGACGTGGGCAACACCCGCATCAAGCTGGCGACGCTCACGGATCGCGGGGCCGTCGGACGACTGCCCGGCGTGTCGCGGCGGGCCGACCTGCTCACGCACGACTTTCGCGCCGAGCAATTGCGCCGTTGGCTCGACGCGGCGGCCGCCGGTCCGGCCGTGCTGCTCGTCGCCGCGGTGCACGAGCGGGGGGCCGTGCGGCTCGAGGCGGCCGTCGCCGAGGCCTCCGCAACGCGGCATCGCCCGCTGCGGCAGCGGCGGATCGGGCGCGACGACCTGCCGCTCGAGGTGCTCGTCACGGAACCGGGACGCGTGGGCATCGATCGGCTCGCGGCGGCAGCGGCCGCCGCCGTCGTGAAGCCGGCCGGCCGGCCGGCGATCGTGGTGGACTGTGGCACGGCGGTCACGGTCGACATGGTCTCGATCGAGGGACACTTCCTCGGCGGGGCGATCCTGCCCGGGCCGGGACTGCTTGCCCGGGCACTGGCCGAGGGGACGAGTCGACTGCCCGCGGTGGCCGCGCTCGAGGGCACGAGGCCGCCGCCGATGCCCGGTCGCTCCACGCAGGAGGCGATCGCTGCCGGGATCGGCTGGGGCCTCCGCGGCGCCGTCGCACGGCTCGTGGCCGAGGCCCGCGCAGCGAGCGCGGGCGACCCGTTCATCCTGCTGACCGGCGGCTCGGCTGGAGTCGTCCGCGATGCCGTCCCCGACGCGATCGAGATGCCGGACCTCGTCCTCGCGGGCATCGCCCTTGCCACCGAGCGGGCCTGCGCGCGGTAGGACCATCGCTCCCCACGTGGATCGGGCGTTCCGCGGACGGGTAGACTCGCAGGGCTACCGCGGCGGGTGCCAGGATGGGCCCGCCGTTCCAGCCTCCGTTGTCCACAGATCGATCCGACGACCGTGACACCGTCCA
>CAIWZS010000081.1 GCA_903917235.1 uncultured Planctomycetaceae bacterium
TCATCTTGAACAGGACCGCCTTGTTGGCGCCCGCCTTGACCGTCGCCGCACCGCTCGCGATCTTCTTGAGCTTGGCGCCCTGCTTGAGGTTGACCACGAGGACGACCCGGCCGGCCGCCGAGGCGGTCACCGTGGCCACGATGCCCTTCTTCTTGGCGTCCCATTTGGCGCCGGCGATCGCGAGGGTCGCGCGAACGGCCGCGGTCGGAGCCGTGCCGCCGCCCGGACTGGCACCGGAGCCGGAACCCGGGGCCGGGGTGCCCGAGCCGCCACCGCCGGCCACGCCGCGCAGGCTGGATGCGGTGTAGGCACCGGCGCCGGATCCGACGACGGTCGCCGCTGTGGTGACCGCGGCGCCGCGAACCGCACGGGCAGGCACGGCGCGAAGCGAGCGCGACTGCGCCGTGGTCGGCGGGATCGCGAGCGCCTTGACGCCCTCGGAATTGAAGTTGCGGCCCGTCGCGCTGCGGCCGGCGTTGACCTGCACGAACGTCGACCCGCCGTCCGAGGTGGCGTACATATCCCCGTCGCCGCCGGACGAGAACACCATCTCACTGCTGTTGGCGGGATTGATCGCCATCGCGTACACATCCGGAGCGCCGCCGAGGCTGAAGCCCAGCGTGGCCAGGCTGGTCCCGTCCGTCGACTTTTGGATGTAGGTCGTGCCGCTCGCCGGCCGGGAGAAGCCGGCGTACAGCACGCCGGCGGCGCAGTCGACCTTGATCGTCTTCGCACCGGAGGAGCCGGAACCGGCCATGCGAGCGGACGACGCGACGGTCTGCGTCGCCGACGAGCCCGCGCTGGCGATGCGATACACGTACCCGGTGGCCGACGGCCCGCCGGTGCTGGTGGCCACGAAGAGGACATCGCCGAAGCCGCTCGCCGACCCGGCCGCCGGGCAGTACTCGATGTCGCTGACGGCCTCGGTGCCCGGCATCGTCAGCGTCGCCGCGTTGGTGATCCGCGTGTTGCCGCCGGAGACGGACAGGGTCGTCCGCACCGCCCTGCCGCCGGCTGCTGCGAGGCCGCCTCCGTACCAGAGGACGTCCTGCCCGAGCACACCCTCGACGGTCGCGATCGAATCGGTCAGGGCGGTGTAGCTGCCACTACCGCCCGAGTTCTGGGCGGGGTTGACGAGCCCCGTGGACGTCGTCCAGTTGTTGGAGACGGTCAGCCTCGAATCACCGTGGCCGCAGACCAGCCAGCTGTTGCCCGCCGAGCCGAGGAACCAGTCGACGCTCAGCCCCCCGATCAAGGACACCTGCTTGGTGTTCGCCTGCGTCGCGAGTCCGTCCGTCGATGCGATGCACTGGGCGCCGCCCGACATCGAGAACGTGGTCACCACGTCACCGGCACCCGCGGGCCCGAACGCCACATCGGTGGTGACCGGCACGGTGAGCCCGTAGTTGACCTTGCCCGAGCTCGTCGTCGTCGAGCGATCGGCGTCCGGAGCGGTCGAATTGGGCCAGGTCGGCGCAACCGTCACGGAGTCGAGGTTGACGCGATTCAGCCCGCGGTTGCCATCGGGCGCGATCAGGACGTCCGTCGACCCGGCCGCGCCGTTCCAGACCGGATCGATGGCGGCGTTCTCACCGGCCGTGGCGCTGGCGGTCATGCCCCCGGACCCGTTGATCATGCCGAGGCACGAGCCGACGACCACGAGCCCGCCACTGGCGGTGGTGCCCGGCGCGATCGCCGCGGGGACCGCGATGCGATCCGTCCCACCGTCCCCGCTCGCCCGGCCGCAGTTCGCGGAGGCCGTGGCGGGGCCGCGCAGGATCCCGAGCGGGGTGGGCACGGCCGGAGTGTCGGTGCCGTTCGTCGGCCAGACCGACGACGTGTCCTTAAGCGCGGCGAGAAACGGATAGTGCCCAGCGGCCGCGTTCGTCGCCGGACTCACGTCGACACTGACCAGCACCGCGCTGGGCACGGGACTGCCGGCCGACGAGGCGCCACCGAACGCGAGCGCGGACAGCGCGCTCGCGCTGCTGCTGCCGACATTCCCCATCAGGAAGTCGGCGACGCTGGAACCCGCGTTGGCCGCGCGCAGCGGGTAGATCGTGACCCGCGCCGTTCCCGAGGTGATCGAGCCGACTGCGATGTAGATCTCCCGGTAGCCGTTGGCGACGGCGACGCGCTGGCCGGCGGCCGCGACGTAGCCGGTGACCGTGGTCAGGGTCGGCGTGGCGGCGGTGAGATCGGCGGCCATCATCGTGGTGCCGACGCGGGCCACGATCACGTCGCGCTCCGTTCCGTCGATCGTGTGGGCCCAGTGCAGGGAGACGTTCATCGCCGACTCGCCCCCACCCGCGGA
>CAIWZS010000082.1 GCA_903917235.1 uncultured Planctomycetaceae bacterium
CACACAATCCGGCACCACGAAGCGGGGCCGCCGCGCCGGGCTGACGAAGCCGGCGAAGAAGGCCAAGCGGGCCGCGCGACGAAAGGGAGGTGCGAAATGATGCACCTCCGCCAACCGCTCGTGATCCCGAAGGGGCGACCGCTGCGGGTGCTCGTGCACGCCCGGTTCTCGACCGAGGAGCAGCGGCAGTCGAGCATCGACGATCAGGTCGCGGCCTGCCGCACCTTCGTCCATCAGAGTGTTCCCAAGGGCACCAAGCCATCGGAGATCACGATTGAGGTGATCACCGAGCCCGAGGTGAGCGGCGAGATCGCCGACCGCCCCGGGATCAATCAGGTCTGGGCCGGGCTCGAGTCGAAGCGGTGGGACCTGATCATCGCCGAGGAGTCGAGCCGTCTGTACCGGCACCACACGAAGGCCGGCGAGCTCTTCGAGTCGGCGGTGGATGCCGGCGTGCGGGTGATCTGCCCGTCGGACTACATCGACACCCTCGACGACGACTGGCCCGACCGGCTGCACATGTGCCAGATGCAGCATGCCCGGTCGAACTTCTACACCCGGCAGCGGATCCGGCGGGCGCACGACGGCCTGTGGGATCGCGGTGCGGCCGTGGGCAACACCGTCATCGGCTACAAACGGCGGCCCACGGTGCCGGCCACGGACACGGAGCCGGCGAAGGGGCCGTTCTACGATGAGGTCGACCCCGAAAAGGCGCCGATCATCCGCGAGGTGTTTGAGCGGATCGCGGCGGGGGAGACGGCCGCGGAGGTGGGCGAGTGGCTCGACTCGATCACGTTCGCCAAGGCGAAGTGGGCACGGCAGGCGAAGTGGACGGCGGGCAACGTCAACTCGATCATCCGCCGGACGATCTACCGCGGTTTCGAGACGAACCGCAAGAAGGTGTCGAAGCGGAAGCTCCGCAGCGGCAAGTCGGAGTATGTCTGGAACGACGAGGACAAGATCCAGACGCGGGAGAGCCCGCACCTACGGATCGTGTCCGACGCGCTGTGGTACCGAGCCAACGAGGTGGTCGACCGGCGGCGCGTCTTCAAGAAGCCAGTCCGCGGCGCGGGCCATCCGCTCCGAGGCACGACTCGCCAGCGGCGCGGCCTGCTCGCCGGCGTGTTCACCTGCGGCGTCTGCGGCTCGCCGATGTACTCGCACGGCAAGACTGACGGCGTCTTCCGGTGCTCGGGGGCGTCGAAGGGCACCTGCTGGTACCGCGGTTATTGCATGCGGGAACGGGTGTATCCGGCGGTGCTCGAGGCCATCGTCGACTCGGTCCTGTCGCTCCACGGTGTCCGCGACGCGGTGCTCGCCCGCGTGCGGGAGCTCCATGAGAAGGGTGGCTCGGTGGCCGCCGAATTCAACAGGCTCGACAAGGACGAGAAGAGGCTCGTGGCCGCGATCGATCGGCTGACGGCGGCGGTGGAAAGTGGCGACGGGGCGATCACCTCGCTGACGTCACGGCTGGCCGAGCGCGAGAGGGAACTCACGATCGTGCGGTCCCGCCGGCGGGAGGTTGAGGAGCAGGCGGGCCGCAAGGAGAAGCTGCCGAGCACGGCCAAGCTCCTCGAGCACCTCGAGGTCGTGCAGGCCCAACTGCTCGGCGACGAGGCCCGGGCGGCGGTGATCGTGCGGCAGTTGCTCGATGGGCCGATCCGCGTGATCCCGCACATGCGGATCGACGGCAAGCGCGTGGTGCCGCGGCTGGAGTTCACGATCAACCTCGTGGCGGCGCTGCCGCCGCCGGTGGCCGGGCCGCTGGCCCTGGCGGAACAGGAGGGCGAGGGCGTCGAGCTCGGGTCGCCGGCGACGCTCAAGCGGACGCTGCTCGTTAACGCGTTCGCCGAGCCCGATCTGGTCCGTCATGCGCGGCTGATCGTGACCCGGCGGCTCGAGGGCAAGACCTACAAGGAGATTGCCGTGGAGTGCGACCTGACGAAGTACCACATGGAGAACTGCGCCCGGATCACGCGGCTGATGGAGGAAGCGGGATTGCCGGAGCCGTACCGCCGGCTCACGGAGAAGCCGGACCGTGTTCCCCAGTGGTGCAGCAAGCACTGGCTGAAGGCGGGCCACCGCAAGGGCGGCGGCAAACGCCGGAAGGCGTCATAGCCCTGCTGGTATGAAACGTTGATCCATCATGGAAGGACGGATACGCTGTAGAGAGCTTTGGTGGGCAGCACCGGCATGCTCATCCCCCTCATCCCGGTCGAACGAATCGCGGCGCACCTCACCATGACAACGATTCAACTGACGCTCCCTGACGATTTGGCGAAAAAGGCGTCTGAGGCCGGGCTTTTGTCTGCCGAAGCAATCCAGGAAATGCTCCGAGAACAGCTTCTCCGACGTGCGGGCGAATCACTTCAAGCGATACGCCGCCGGATGCCCAACGAGGAGCTGACGCCGGAGATTGAGCAGGAAATTGTCGAAGCCGTGCAAGCGTATCGGGCTGAGAGACGCGCGCGACGGGTAGGCTGATGTCTGCGGCAGCGGCTCGGCCGCTCATCGCAGTGCTCGATACGAACGTCGTGGTCGCAGGGCTCCTCTGGGCGGGGCCACCGCATTCACTCCTGCTGCGAGCGACCGCGCGTCAAGACATTGTCCTGGCGACGAGCCCCATGCTGATGTCCGAGCTCGCCGGTACCCTCGCGTTAGCGAGGTTTCGGAAACGGATCGCCGATGCTGCCACATCTGTCGAGGAGATGGTGGCGGCATACCGTGATGCGACGGTAATCGTGACGCCTCGCGAAGTCCCGCGTGTCATTCCCGACGATGTGGATGATGACCACGTAATCGCTGCGGCAGTCGCCGCTCGGGCGCAGTGCATCGTGACCGGTGACCGCACACATCTGCTGCCCATCGGCATGCACGGAGAGATCGCGATCATCTCGCCGCGACAGTGCCTTGACCTTCTCGGGTCATGAGGCCTCCGTCGTAGCTTTCCCTCTTGTTCGCACAGCCAGCACTGGCTGAAGGCCGGCCACCGCAACGGCGGCGGCAAACGCCGCCGGGCGTCACGGCCCGATCGGCTCTTTGATGTTCGTCACGGCAGGGGTGGCGCCTTCGGGCGCCGCCCCTGCCTTTTTCTTTTTCTCTCAGGGAAGGTCCCATGGTGAAGATCACCACATTCAACAACCGGCCGGTGCGGCATGTGCGATACATGCCCGACGGCACGGTCATTCTCAGACTCTACGAGCGACGGTCGGATGGCCGCGCTCGCCATCTCCGCGTGTCGCTGCCGCAATGGCTGGTCGGCCGCGGGGTCTATCTCTTGGACAGCCACAC
>CAIWZS010000083.1 GCA_903917235.1 uncultured Planctomycetaceae bacterium
CCAGCCAAGAACCTCGACGCCCGCTTCTGGATTCCGACCGAAAACGAGTGGTACAAGGCCGCCTTCTACAAGGGCGGCGGCACGAGCGCGGGCTACTGGGACTACGCCACGCAGAGCGACTCGGCCCCGAGCAACACGATCGGCAACGGGGCGAATCAGGCGAACTACGTCAACGGCGATCCGTTCAACGGCGGCATTTTTTCCGTTACGCAATCGACTTACTCGTCGACCCAGAACTACCTGACCGCCGTGGGTACTTTTACGGGCAGCATGAGCACCTACGGCACGTTCGACCAAAGCGGAAACGCTTATGAGTGGAACGATCTGGATGGCACTGCCGCCTCGTCTCGTGGGCGGCGGGGCGGCTACTGGCTCAACGGCGTGTCCGACATGTCGTCGTCTAACCGCCTCACGGGAACCCCGTCCCTCGAGAGCATCGCCACCGGCTTTCGCCTAGCCGCCGCCACGCCGGCCCCCACGGTCAAGACCGTGTCGGCCACCAGCCGCGTGGCGGTGCGGACGGGCAACACCGGCCCCTCGGCGGTCAGCTCGTCGACGAGCACGGCCGAAGACACGGCCCTTGCCTTCACGGCCGCCCACTTCACCGCCGGCTTCAGCGATCCGGAGCTCGATTCGCTCGCCTCGATCACGGTCACCGCCCTCCCGTCGGCCGCGGCCGGCGTGCTCACGTTCAAGGGCACGGCCGTGAACGTCAATCAGCTGGTGCTGGCCGGCGAACTCGATCGGCTGGTCTTCAACCCGGTCGCCAACTTCACCGGGACCGCGAGCTTCCAATACACCGCCAGCGACGGCTACCTCTCGAGCGCCGCGGCCACCGCGACCATCACGGTGAACGCCGTCAACGATCCGCCGGTGCTCGCCACCACGGGCACGCCCACCCTGGCCTCGATCGCGGAGGACGTGGCCGGTGCGTCGAACACCGGCACGACGGTGGCCGCCATCGTCGTCGCCAGCAGCATCACCGACGTCGACGTCGTCTCGCCGGCGACCGTGCCCGCGGCGATCGCCGTCACCGGCGTCGACAACACCAACGGCGTCTGGGAATACAAGGTCGGCGCCGGCAACTGGACCGGCTTCAGCGCGACCCGCGACGTGGTCGCCCTGGGCGCTGCGGCGGTGCTCCTCGACGCCACCGACCTGGTGCGGTTCGTGCCCGATTCCAACTACAACGGCACGGCCACCTTCACCTACCGGGCCTGGGACAAGTCCGCCGGCACGGCGGGCGGCACGACGAACCCCTTCGCCGTCGGCGGCAACACGGCCCTGAGTGCGGCCGAGGCGACCGCCACGGTCACCGTGACCGCCGTCAACGACGCCCCGACCACCGCGGGCAAGACGGTCCGCTTCGACGAGGACACCGCCTACGTCTTGACCGCGGCCGATTTCGCCTTCGCCGACGTCGACGCGGCCGCCACGCTTGCGTCGGTCACGATCACCACGCTGCCGACGAGCGGCACCGTGACGCTCAACAACGGCACGGCGGACGTGGCCGTCGCCCAGAACGCCGTCGTCGCCCTGGCCGACATCGTGGCCGGCAGGCTCAAGTACGCGCCGCCCGCCAACGCCTTCGGCACCGGCTACGCGTCGCTGGGCTTCACGGTGAGCGACGGCTCGGCGTCGTCGACCGCCGCCACGATCACGTTCGACGTGACCGACACCAACGACGCCCCCACGGCGATCGCCTGGGCGACGGGGGGCAGCGTGGCGGAGAACTCCTCCGCCGGCACGATCGTGGGCACGCTTTCCGGCACCGACCCCAACACCGGCGACGTGCTGCGGTTCCGGCGCACGACGAATCCGAGCTTCACCGTCGCCCCCGACGGCACCGTCAGGGTCGCGACCAACGCGGTCATCGACTACGAGGCTGGCACGACCCAGACCCTCGGCGTCGAGGTCACCGACTCCGGCGGGCTGACCTTCATCCAGAACATCACCGTCACGCTCACCGACGTCGTCGAGACCGATCCGTCGATCTACGCCAACTCGGGCTCCGTGGCGCCGGGGGCGACGATCACGATCACGACCGCGCTGTTGCGGGCGGCGGACGCCCAGCAGACCGCGGCCCAGCTCGTGTTCACGGTGCTCGAGCAGCCGTCGGGCGGCACCTTCTGGATCGACAGCGATCTCGACGGCACGCTCAACGCCGCGGAGCGGCCGCTCGCCTTCCGCTCCGATGCCAATCCCGACGCCGTCGATACGTTCACCCAGGCCGACATCGCGGCCGGGAAACTGAAGTTCACGAAGGATGCGACCCAGAGCTCGGGCCAGCTCCGCGTGAGGGTGAGCGACGGCACGGGCGGGGCCACGCCCGAGGCCCGGCTGATCCTCGTCCCGGCGAGCCCGCCGGTCGTGACCGCGGTCGACGACCAGCAGTGGAGCACGACCGGCAGCCAGAGCTTCCGGCTCCCCGCCGGCACGTTCACCGACCCCGACCAGGACGAACTCACCGTCTCGGCCACGCTCACGAGCGGCCAGCCGCTGCCGGGCTGGCTCGCCTTCGATCCGGCCACCTGGACCTTCAGCGGCACGCCCAGCGGCCAGGCCGACGGCTCGAGCCTCGCCATCCGCGTCTCGGCCACCGACGGCGTCACCGCGGCGGTGAGCGACGACTTCACGATCACGTTCTCCGCCTCCGTCACCGCCCCGAGCGTCACCAACCCGATCGCCAACCAGCTCTTCGACGGCGCGGGCAGCAAGTCGTTCACGGTGCCCGCCAATACGTTCACCGATCCCAACGCCGCCCCGCTCAGCTACGCGGCGACGCTCGCCAGCGGCGCGGCCCTGCCGTCGTGGCTTTCGTTCGACGCCGGCACTCGCACGTTCAGCGGCAACCCGCCCGCCTCGGCCGTGCCCGGGCCCCTGATGCTCAAGGTGACCGCCACCTCCACCGGCGGGTCGGCCAGCAGCTTCTTCCGGCTCGACATCCGCAACGCCAACGACGTCCCCACGGAGAGCCCCGCCGGTGCGGTGCCGGACGTCACCCTGAGCGG
>CAIWZS010000084.1 GCA_903917235.1 uncultured Planctomycetaceae bacterium
GCGGCGCCAAGGACTGGCTCATGCTCGTTCTTTCTCGGAAAAAAGACGAGAGCATCGTCATCAACGACGACATCACGATCGTCGTGGTGGAGATCCGTGGCGACAAAGTGCGGCTCGGTGTCGAGGCGCCGAAGGAAGTTCCCGTGCATCGCCGCGAGGTCTACGAAGCGATCGTTCGCGGAGAATCGGGCGAGCCGTCGTCCCGGCCCTCCCAGTCGGTGCCCTCGGCTGATGGCGCACGTGCGGTCGATACGACGCCTGCGGGTGGATCGGGCGAGCCCCGCGGTATCGAAGGCTGACGGCCCGCGGCGTCGTGCCGTTGACTGGTCGTCCCATCGTGACACTGGCCTGCTTTCTTGGCCCCGCCGTTTTCATCCGGTCGTTCCGTGACCGACCCGATGACGCTACGATGCGGTCAGCGGGCGTCCGGCGCCGGCCCCATCGTCTAGAGGCCTAGGACACCGCCCTTTCACGGCGGGAACCGGGGTTCGAATCCCCGTGGGGTCATCGACGCCGGCATGCAGGAGACGATCGCGGTGCCTTCTCCCTCCGATGACTCGCGTGCCGGCGATTCCGACCGCCCCGAGGCCGACCGTCCATCGGCCTACGACGCCGTCATCCTCGTGTCCTTCGGGGGGCCCGATGGACCTGACGACGTCATGCCGTTTCTCGAGAACGTGCTGCGTGGTCGCAACGTGCCGCGGGAACGCATGCTCGAGGTGGCGGAGCACTACCACCACTTCGGCGGCAAGAGCCCGATCAACGAGCAGAATCGGGCCCTGCTCGCGGCCCTGCGCACGGAACTCGACCGACGCGGCCCCGGTCTTCCGGTCTACTGGGGCAATCGGAACTGGCACCCGCTTCTGCCCGACACGCTGCGCGAGATGGCCGCGGCGGGCATCAAACGGGCGATCGCCTTCGTGACGAGCGGTTTCAGCTGTTACTCGGGTTGCCGCCAGTATCGCGAGAACATCGCCGCCGCGCGGGAGGCCGTGGGCCCCACGGCGCCCGAGGTCGACAAGATCCGCGTCTTTTTCAACCACCCCGGGTTCGTCGAGCCGATGGCGGCCAACGTCCGCCAGGCACTCGACCGATTTCCGGCCGGTGACCGCGCCGCGGTCCCGGTGCTGTTCACCGCGCACAGCATCCCGATGTCCATGGCGGAGACGAGCCGCTACGTCCCGCAGCTCGAGGAGTCGAGCCGGCTCGTGGCGGAACGGGCGGGCGCGGCCACCTGGAAGCTCGTCTTCCAGAGCCGGAGTGGTCCGCCCTCGCAGCCGTGGTTGGAGCCGGACGTGTGCGACGAGATCCGCGCGAGGCACGCGGCAGGCACGCGGCAGCTCGTCGTGGCCCCGATCGGATTCATCTCCGATCACATGGAGGTGCTCTACGACCTCGATACGGAGGCGGCCGATCTCTGCCGTGAGCTCGGCATCGACATGGTCCGTGCCGCCACCGTCGGCACCGCACCGGCCTTCATCGGCATGGTCCGCGACCTGATCGCGGAGCGGGCCTGGGGCCTTCCGGCACGCCCGGCGATCGGCCTGCTGCCCGCGAATCACGACGTCTGCCCGCTGGACTGCTGCCCGGCTCCGGTGCGACCTGCAGCGAGACCGACCGGAGGTCCGGCCGGAGGGCCGGCGAGTGTGGCCGCGGCTCGGCCGAGCGGTTCCGGCCCCGCCTGACGCCCAGGCTGCCGATCGCACGCAGCCCCCTCACCGACGCCGAATCATGGCCATCATCGCGAACGAGCACGTCGCGCTCGTGCACGGGTTTCTGGCGAACAAGTACATGTTCGGCACGCTGGCCCGCCGCCTGCGCGAGCGCGGACTCCGCCCCCGCGCATGGGGCTATTGGAACATCGCGTGCTCGCTTTTGGTCCACGCCGACCGGTTCGCCGCGGAGCTCGCGCGACTCGACGCGGATCCCGGGATCGACCGGATTCACCTGATCGGCCACAGCATGGGATGCATCATCGGCCGGGCCGCGCTCGACCGCTACCGCCCCGCCAAGCTCGGCCGCTTCGTCATGCTGGCGCCGCCGAATCGCGGATCGTTCGTGGCCACCGCCGCGGCGGGCACCTTCGGACGCTTCCTGCGCCCGGTCGCCGAACTGTCCACCGCGTCCGACAGTCTCGTGAACCTCCTTCCCACACCGCAGGGCGTGGACATCGGGGTCATCGCCGCGCGGTACGACGCACTCGTCACGGAGGAGAGCACACGTCCCGACGGACCTCACGCCCACACCGTCCTGCCCACCTGGCACACGGGCCTCCTCTACCGTCGCGAGACGGCCGATCTGGCCGCCACCTTCCTCACGACCGGATCGTTCGCCGCCGCATCGCAGGGCGACCCGGGCTCGGAGCAGGACGGAACGACGCGCCCCACGGCCGCGCGTTCGCACGCCTGACACGCCGCCGCGGGCCTCCGGCTCGCCGTCATGCACCCTCGGGATTCCGTCGCATGCGCATCGAACATCGCCGTCTCGGATCATCCGGTGTGGCCGTCGGGCCGCTCGGACTCGGGTGCTGGCCGATCGCCGGCATGACGCGGGAGGGCATCACGCCTGCCGCCGCCGTGGCGACCGTCCGGGCCGCGCTCGACGCGGGCATCACCCACCTCGACACGGCCTACTGCTACGGCGAGCACGGCGAGAGCGAGCGGGCCATCGCGGCAGCCCTCTCCGATCTCGGCCCGGCGCGACGGGACGCGGTCACGATCGCCGGCAAGTGCGGCATCCACTGGCAGCCCGACGCCTCTCGCACGCCGCCCCGAAGGCAGATGGTCGACGGCCGTCCCGAGCGGATTCGCGTCGAGGTCGGGGAGAGCCTGCGGCGGCTCGGCTGCGATCACCTCGATCTCCTCTATCTCCACGCGCCCGATCCCTCGGTGCCGATCGAGGCGTCGGCCGAGTCGCTTCGGCGACTGCTGGAGGAGGGGCGTGCCCGTGCGATCGGCGTGTCGAACGCGTCGCTCGCGGAGATGGAACGGTTCGCGGCGATCTGTCCGCTCTCGGCGTGCCAGCTCCCGTTCAACATGCTCCAGCGTGAGATCGAGCGGGACATCCTGCCCTGGTGCCGCGAGCACGACGTGGCGCTGGCAGTCTACTGGCCGCTCATGAAGGGACTCCTCGCCGGCCGGATGCGGCGGGGACAGGTCTTCCCGGCGAGCGACAGCCGGCACAAATACCCGATGTTCAACGGCGACGAGTTCTCGCGCAACCTCGACTTCGTCGACGCCCTGCGCCCGATCGCCGCGCGTCTGGGGGTCGACCTCCCCGATCTCGTGCTCGCGTGGACCGCCGAGCAGCCGGGCATCACGACCGTGCTCTTCGGGGCGACGACGCCGGAGCAGGTGCGGGAGAATGCCCGGGCGCTCGCCTGCGATCTCGACGACGATGCGCGAGCGGCCATCGCGACGGCGATCCACGACCGGGGGCCTGTGGCGAGTCGCCGTCCGGTGTGAGGCGATGGCGTCAGGCCGTACGTGTGGAACGGAAAGACCGCGGAGCCCGAAATCCCGCGCACACCGAAGCCGGACCGGCTCGGCGGGTGCACCTGCCCGCCGCGCTCATGCCGCACCGACGGGGCGCGGCTGGGCCTCGGCGACGCTTACGTACGACTGCCTGACCTCGAGGCACGTGCGCCGGAAGGACTCGGGCCGGCTCACGCCGGGGAGCCGGAGCGTCTCGACCTGGCC
This sequence comes from uncultured Planctomycetaceae bacterium, assembly GCA_903917235.1. GTDB lineage: Bacteria > Planctomycetota > Planctomycetia > Pirellulales > UBA1268 > QWPN01. The sequence goes on from CAIWZS010000084.1 coordinate 3,699, forward strand.
GCGACGGAATACGAGATCTCCGGCCGCATACCACTCCTGTCCGGGTTCCACGACGACGTCGATCGCATCGAACCGGTCGAGGTCGACGAACTGCACCACCTCGCCGCCCACGCCGCGCTCGATCGTGACTCGACGATTCGTGAGCCGATACCGGCGGATCGCCCAGGGCAGCCGCATCGACAGGTAGAGCGCGAGACCGACCGGAATCGTCGCCAGGAGCGCGAGACGCCCGATCGAAATCGGTCCGAATCCGTCACGAATCCGATAGATGCGCCCGAGCGCACGGCCGAGCCCCGTGGAGGCCACGCTCGGCCACACGGTCATGACCGTCGCTTCGGCGGTGTCGGGTGGCACGACACCCGCGATCGTCTGCTGCCGGCCCGACATGCTCACTCGACGCCTCGTCCGATGTGGCTCACGACCGGGGCAGAATGCCGTCCGACGCCGCAAAAGGCAAGTCAGGTCGATCCGACGGTTACGAGAGCAGTGCTGCGATCGGCTTCCCGTCGCCGGCAACCTTGAACGGACGCCCTGTGGGCGAGTGCACCTCCTGATCGAGGGGCAGGCCCAGGGCCGCCGCGATCGTGGCATTGAAGTCCGCAGCCGAGACCCCGTTCTCGTCCACGGAGTGTCCCTTGGCGTCCGACTTTCCATACACCTGCCCGCAGCGAATGCCCGCGCCGGCCAACAACGACGAAAACACCGCCGGGTGATGATCCCGGCCGGCGTTGTAGTTCACCTGTGGCGACCGGCCGAACTCCGTTGCGAGCACCACGAGCGTGTCCGCGAGGAGGCCTCGCTGCTCGAGGTCGTTCAGGAGGGTCCCGACGGCACGATCCATCATGCCGGCGCGTTCCGGAAGCGCCGACTCGCCCCAGAGTGTGTTGTGCATGTCCCACCCGCCCAGTGTGACCTCGACGCACTGCACGTCGTTCTCCACGAGACGACGGGCCAGCATGCAGCCCTGACCGAAGGAGTCGCGGCCGTAGCGATCACGATCGCCATCGCTCTCCTCATTGAGATCGAACGCCCTGAGCTCCTCGCTCGACAGGAGCGCGACCGCCTCGTCGTAGAAGTCGCTGTAGTCTCGGATCGCACGGAGCCGGTACTTCTCGTTGAAGGAGCGGTCGAACGCGTTGATGAGCGCGAGCCTCCGCTCGAACGATTCTTCAGCCAGGTATCCCGGCGCCGTCGTGTTCTCCAAGCCCTTGTTCGGATCTCCGATCGGCAGCGGTGTGCAGGACGGGTCGAGGAAACCGGCGAGGGGGTGCCGAGCCGGGGCGCTGATCACCACGGAGTCGGGCAGCGACTTGTTGCGCCGCCCCTTGAGCGTCTGCATCCAGGGACCGATCGACGGGTGCCGCTCCGTCGCGATCGCGTCGTAACTCGTGCGCATCAGGTACTCGCCCGCCTCGTGGTCGGCGGTCTGCGTGTTCATGGAACGCACGACGGCGATCTTGTCGAAGTTTTCGGCGAGCGTGGGGAGGTATTCCCCGAACCGCACGCCCGCCTCCGACGTGCTGATCGCCGTGGTCTGCCCCTGCGTCTCCGCCCCCGGCTTGACGTCGAACGTGTCGAGGTGCGTCATGCCGCCCGACATGAAGAGGTAGATGAGCCGCTGGGCCTTGCCGGGGGTGCCGCCCGGATCCTGACCGAGCGATCGTCGCGCACCGGCGATGCCCAGCGTGGGCAGCACGCCGACACCGAGCGAAGCCCGGGCGACGTGCTCGATCAGGCGACGCCGGGAAAGGACGTCCTTGGGCAAACCGACGTGACGGTCCATGACGGACTCCGGGAGCGATGAATGGCGTGTGGTGAACGAGCGACTACTGGATGAACATGAACTCACGTGTGTTGACCAGCGACCAGACGACGTTGCCATACCCGACCGGCCCGTCGTCACGAACCTCCTTCGTCGCCCGTGCGATTTCGGTAGGCGTCGGATCCCGATTCAGGATCGAGAGAAACACCGCCCTGATGCCGTCGCTCACCGAGGACTGCTTCACGATGTTCTTGTAGATCGTGGAATCCTTTTCAAGCAGCATGTGGGAGACGGGACCGTTGAACATGAAGAGCACCTGCGGCACCGACCCCGACGTCGATGACGCCGAGATCAGCTCCCGGTCGGACTGCCCGAAGATGCGCAGGAAGTGGTTCGCCGGCACGGGCGACGGCAGTTCCGACGCACGGGCCAGCAGC
>CAIWZS010000085.1 GCA_903917235.1 uncultured Planctomycetaceae bacterium
AGCGTGGGCAGCACGCCGACACCGAGCGAAGCCCGGGCGACGTGCTCGATCAGGCGACGCCGGGAAAGGACGTCCTTGGGCAAACCGACGTGACGGTCCATGACGGACTCCGGGAGCGACGAATGGCGTGTGGTGGACGAGCGACTACTGGATGAACATGAACTCGCGTGTGTTGACCAGCGACCAGACGACGTTGCCATACCCGACCGGCCCGTCGTCACGAACCTCCTTCGTCGCCCGCGCGATTTCGGTAGGCGTCGGATCCCGATTCAGGATCGAGAGGAACACCGCCTTGATGCCGTCGCTCACCGAGGACTGCTTCACGATGTTCTTGTAGATCGTGGAATCCTTTTCGAGCAGCATGTGGGAGACGGGACCGTTGAACATGAAGAGCACCTGCGGCACCGACCCGGACGTCGATGACGCCGAGATCAGCTCCCGGTCGGACTGCCCGAAGATGCGCAGGAAGTGGTTCGCCGGCACGGGCGACGGCAGTTCCGACGCACGGGCCAGCAGCAGACCGTTGTACTTGTAGGGTCTCTGCTCGTCGTACGAGCCGCGGTTGACCTCACCCATCATCTGGAGCGAATCCAGCATCCGCTCGGCCGGCACGGTCTCAAGATCGACCGCCACGGCCTCCTCCCAGACCTTGGCCGAGAGTTCCCGGTAGTCCCAGTCCGCCACGGCGAGCGTGAGGAACGAGTCCCAGACCTGCTCCGCCGTCATGCGTCGGAGCACGGGCCCGGGGAAGTGGTAGGCGTAGCCCGGCTGGATGTCGTCGGTGCTTGCCTGCCGCTGATAGGCCCGCGTATTGAAGAGGATGCGCAGATACTCCTTCATGTCGAAATCGAGCCGCTTCATCTCCGCCTCGAGGTGGTCCATGAGCCGCGGATTCTCCGCGACGGACGCGTCGGTCATGTCGTCGACCGGTTCGATCTGGCCAACCCCGAAGACCTGCTTCCACAGGCGGTTCGCGATCGTCTTGGCGAACCGCGGGTTGTCGCGCGACGTGAGCCAGCGGGCGAACGTCTCCCGCGGGGTCTCGCCGTCCCGCGCGGCGACGTCCGGGCCGAAGATGGCTTTGGGCTCGATCACGTCGCCCGGCTTGGCGTTGTCGTACTGGTAGTCGGCCGGCAGCTTGATCTTCCTGCCCGCCTGGTCCGCGACAATGTTCATGTTGATGCGGATGAGCCGGTCGAGTTCGTATGACTTCCTCCGTCGATCCTCCTCCTCCTGCTCGATCAGCGCGTATTCGTCGCGAAGGCGTGGGGACGGATCGGCCTTCCAGAACCGCTTGTCACCGCCTCCGACGCGCGTCTGTGTGCCGTAGACGAACGCGGCCATCTCGTAAAACTGCTTCTGCGTCCACTTGTCGAACGGGTGATCATGACACTGGGCGCACCCGATGCGCGTGCCCAGGAAGATCCGCACCGTGTTGTTGACGTTGTCGAGCGGCATGCCCGGGTCGCGGTGCAGGTAGCCCGTGGCGGGGTTCTCCCAGACCCGGCCCTTCGCCGTGAGCATCTCGTAGACGAGCGTGTCCCACGGCTTGCTCTCGGCGAGCGACTGCTTGATCCACTGCCTCCACGGCTCGCCCTGTACGTCCTCGCCGAGGCGGTCGCGGTACCGCAGCGTGTCGGCCCAGTAGTTGAAGGCATGGCCTGCGTAGTCATCGCTGCCGAGCAGGTCGTCGATGAGCTTCGACCGCTTGTCGGCCACGCCGGACTTCAGGAATGTCACCGTCTCCCGATACGTGGGAATGCGCCCCGCGATGTCGAGGTAGATGCGACGCACGAACTGGGCGTCGGTCGTGTCGGGCATCGGGGTGACGTCGTGCTCCCGATGGCTCTCTTCGACGAGGCGGTCGATCGCCGCGACCGAACGGAGCATCGATTCCCGCTTCGCCGGATCGACCGGCTTCGAGACGACGCGGAATCGCGGCCGCTTGTCCGCGGCCCGCTCCTCATCCGATGCATATTTCCGTTCCTCGGCGGCGGTGTCCGGGCGCCATGAGGGAGACCGCTGCGGTGAACGCCCGGCCCGCCCGGCCTTCTCCTTCGCGTCCTTCGTCTTGAACTCGCGAACGACCGCCAGTGCCTCGGCGACACCGTCCTTGCGCCCGAGTTGCCGACGGGCGTCGACGAGCCCCTGGTAGGCGGGCAGATAGGCCCGCGCCGTATCGAGTTCGACGACTTTCGCAAAATCCGCATCGGCACCCACGTAGTCCTTCGCCGCGAGCAGCACCTGGCCACGGCCGGCGAGCGCGTCAAGGTTGTCGGGTTCGATCTCGATCGCCGCATCGAAGCAGCGGCGGGCGGCGTCGCCATCCCCTTCCGCCAGGAGCACGAACCCCCGCTGCACGTGGGCCCGCGCCATCCGCGGCGCCGCCTTCACGGCCGCGTCGGCATCGGCGAGGGCCATCGTCAAATCGCCCTGCAGCCGCCGCAACGTGGAGCGATCACAGAGTGCCTCCGGAAGTTTCGGATCGAGTTCGAGCGCACGCTTCAGATCCTCGAGCGCCGCATCGGCGTTCCCCTGCAGGGCCCGGGCGGCGCCGCGGCGCTGGTAGGCGACCGCCGACGCCGGATCGAGCTGGATGGCCCGATCCTGGTCGGCGACGACCTTGCCGAAGTCGCCCTTGGCCCCCCACGCGAATCCGCGTCCGCTGAACGCCTCGGCGGCCTTGCGATTCGGGTCGGACACGGCGGCCGCGGGCTGCACGCCTGCTGCTCCCTGAGGCATCGTCCCCGGCCCGCTGGACTGGGCCATCGGCATGGGAGTCGTCGCGGGATTCGCCGCCGGCCGACGGCCCCACGCATTGCCCTGCTCCTCGGGCACGTTCGCCCCGTCCTTGCGGGCGACCTGGATCGCCCGGTCATAGCTCGTGATCGCCTTGTCGTACTCTTTGCGGGCGATGTAGGCCCGAGCACGATTCAGGTGGGCGTCGACCTGGTCAAAATCCTCGAGGATCGCAAAGTAGGCGCTGTCGATGGCCGGGAGATACCGGCCAAGTTCGTAGAGCGATCGAGACCGATGCGTGTAGGCCTCACCGCGCACTCGCACGACGTCGGCGTCGTTGCCCTCGAGCGCCGCGACCGCATCGAAGTCCTCGATCGCCTTTTCATACTCCCCTGCCCCGTTGAGGGCGATGCCGCGCACGACCCTCGCCTCGCTTCGCTCCGCATCCTCTTCGAGTGCGGCATTGGCCGCCTTCAACGCTTCGTCGAAGGCTCCGGCAGCGAGATGCCGCCGCCCCGTTTCGAGCAGCGCGACGACGGGGTCGACCGGCGCCGGCTCGGCTGGCTTTTGTTCCGGAGTTTGTTCCTGAAGCGGTGGCCCCTGGACGGCTGCCGGGCCATTGCCCGCAGCGGTGACCGTAGCTGGCGGGACCGCCGTCTCGGCGGCCATGAGCGTCGCGTCACGCCACGAACTAAACGTCACCGCGAGGACAAACGCGATCAACGATGCCCGCCATGCGGCCCGACCTCGCCCCTGATCCATGCCGTCCGGGCACACACCACAAACGAGACGCACGTGGAGCCGGCGGACGTCGCCGAATCCGCTCTTCTGAATGCGTCGCTCGCCTCCATCTCCCGTTGCCTGCCTGGAATCTGCCACGGTGCTTCTCCCCGAGTCGCGTCCCCTGGGCGAGGCGGGAGAGCCGCCGCACCGTACGAGGGATAATACGGCGACTCTATTTTTTCCTCTATCCTGATAACGAGGGATGGAGCCCGACTGGCGGCGCATGG
>CAIWZS010000086.1 GCA_903917235.1 uncultured Planctomycetaceae bacterium
CGTCCATCGCTCGGCCGCGCGGGCGACGGCCCGGGCCGTCTGGAGCGCGAGCGCGGCCCGCGCCGGCGCGTCACGGGCGGCATGCGCCGGTGCGGCCGCGGCCAGGCGTGCGAGATCATCCGCGAGGGTCGCTGTCACGGCGGGGCACCATGTGGACCGAGCCGTGCAGCCGTGCGGTGTCGGGCCCGCGGCGGCGTGCCCGCGATCCACGGCCCGACGCGGGCTCGCAAGCGACATTACCCCGGCCACCGGGAGTCGGCAAAGCCGAAAGCCGTGGGGCGACCGCTATGCTGCTGCGCTGCCGCGTCGCACCGGAGCTCGCACGCCATGAGGGCCGATCCGTCCCATCCCGATCACCCAGCCTTCGTCGGCACCGTCGGCATCGCCCGGGCCGACATCACGCCGCCGCCGGGCATCTACTGCCGCAACTGGGGCGCGGCCGCGCACGACACCGCCCGGGGCGTCCATCGACCGCTCTCGCTGACCGCCGTCGCACTCGACGATCGGTCCGGCGGGAGGCCGCTGGTGCTCGTCGATGCCGACCTCGGCTGGTGGTCCGGTCCCGCTTACGAACGCGCGTTTCGCGAGCGGCTGCGCACCGCCCTCGACCTGCCGCCCGAGCGACTGCTCTTCGCCCTCACGCACACGCATGCCGCGCCGCCGCTGACACGTCCCGAGCCGCACTGGCCGGGAGGCGATCTGCTCGTGCGCTATCACGAGGCCGTATGGCAGGCCGCATGCGACGCGAGTCGTCGGGCGATCGCCGCCGCCGAGCCGGCGCGGGTCGAGTGGGAGCTCGGCTCCTGTCGGCTGGCTGCCAATCGCGACCTGCCGGAGCCCGCTGCAGCCGGCAGCGGCACGGTGCCCGGACGTGTCGTGTGCGGCTACCACCCGCGCGGCGAGGCCGACGACACGCTGCTCGTCGGCCGCATCACCACGACCGCGGGCCGGCCGCTCGCCACGATCGTCAACTACGCATGCCATCCGACGACGCTCGCGTGGGACAACACGCTGGTCTCGCCCGACTACGTGGGGGCGCTGCGGGAGACGATCGAGTCGGCCACGAACGGCGCGCCGGCGGTCTTCCTCCAAGGCGCCTCGGGCGATCTCGCCCCCCGACACCAATACGTCGGTGATCCCGCCGTCGCCGACGCGCACGGCCGCCAGCTCGCCCACGCGGCGCTCGCGACTCGCGAGGCGATGGCACCGCCCGGCACGAGGCTGGTCTTCGACCGCGTCGTCGAATCGGGGGCGCCCCTCGCGGTCTGGCGGCACGAGCGGCGGGAGCCGACCGGCACGATGACCACGATCGCAGCCCGACGCACGACCGTCGACCTGCCGCTCAAGGATTGGCCGACGGCTGCGGCGATCTCGGCCGAGATCGCCGCCTGCTCCGATCGGACGCTCGGCGAGCGGCTGCGGAGACGGCTGCGGATCAGGGAATCCATCGGTGACGGCACGACGTTTCCTTTGGAGCTGTGGGGCTGGCGGGTCGGCGAGGCGCTCGTGCTCGGCTCGATGGCCGAGGCGTACTCGCGCCTCCAGCGCCGGCTGCGCGCCGAGTTCCCGGACCGCGCCGTCGCCTGGCTCAATCTCGTGAACGGCAGCATCGGCTACCTGCCGCCGGCCGAACGCTACGACGTCGACGTGTACCCGGTGTGGCAGACGCCCTTCGATCGCGGCAGCCTCGAACGTGTCGAGGAGGCGGCCGTGACCCTCGGCCATGACCTGCTGGCCTCGGGATGAGGGTCTGACGCCCCGCACCGTCAGGTGCGGGTGGCCGGCGGACCCGCCGCGACCGCGTCGGACCGGGCCGTCCGCGCGAGGAAGGTGCCCTGCGGATCGAGCATCGCCCAGAGCACGGCGTCCACCGCCATGAGCACGACGAAGGCCATGAGCGCGGCATTCCACGTGCCGGTGGCCGAGACGAGCCAGCCGATCGTCACGGGAAAGAGCATCGCGCCGAGATTCCCCGCCGTGTTCATCGCGCCGAAGACGGTGCCGGACCGCTCGCCGCCGTAGTCGATCGCCACGGTGTAGCCCGCGACGCCGCCGAAGGCAGCCGCGAACGCCCCCGCACTGATCAGTGCGATCGCGGCGCGGACATCGGACACGAGGACGGAGACCGCCATCAGGCAGGCGCAGAAGCCCATGCCCACCACGGCCAGCCCCTGTCGCGCGAGCCGCTTGCGTCCGGTCACCGCCAGCACGCGATCGGACGCATGGCCGCCGATCACCGCGCCGAGGAGTGCCGCGCCGCCCGCACAGGTCGTGAGCAGGCCCGACTGCAGCAGCGACACGCCGCGCGTCTCGCGGAGAAACGTGGGAAACCAGGTCACGAAGAAGATCATCGCCGCCGCGCGCAGAAACTGCTGCCCGCACAGCAGCTGGAGCGAACGGTCGGCCAGGCCGGCACGCCACGCCGCGCGACGACCTGCCCCCGGCGCGGATGCGACCGCGGGGGTCGCCTCGGTGCCCGCCCGGCCCGCGACGAGCGAATAGGTCGCCGCCCACACGACACCGGGCACCGCGTACCCCGCCAGGCACACCCGCCACCGCGCCACGCCGAGGTCCGTCGCCCAGGGGCCGACTCGCTCGAGCAGCCCTGCGGTCAGCACCGGCGCGATCGCACCACCGGCGAGCATCCCCGCTCCGAGCCAGCCGGAGGCCCGCGCCAGCTCGGTGCCACCGAAGACACCGCCGATCGTGCGCACGGCGCAGGGCAGCGCGGCGGCCTGAAAGATGCCCATCGCCGTCCAGGCGGCGACGACCGCCCCGTACGTCGGCGCGACGGCGGTGAGGCCGGTCGCCAGCGACCAGAGCACCGCGGCCACGACGAGCGTGCGCCGCGAGCCCATGCGGTCGGCCACGGCGCCGGCGGGAAGCTGACACAGCGCGTAGCCCAGCTGCCATGCCGACTGGAGCAGACCGAGGGCCCATGTCGCCCGCACGAGCCCGAGATCGGCGGCGATTTCGGGCAGCGGGACGCTGATCGCGGCCCGTTGGACGTAGGCGATGAGGGCCATCACCACGAGGAGGCTCAGGATCGTGTGTCGCATGCGGAAGCCACCGCTTCCTGGAGGCGTGCGAAGAGACGATCGACCTCGCGGGCGGTCTCGTCGTCGAGCGACCAGCGACAGGGCCCACGGCGCCGGTCGGACCGGAACAGTCCGCGCCTCACGAGCAGGTATTTCTCGATGGCCAGAAACCCGTCGAGTCCGGCCTGCATCTGGATCGCCACCAGGCCGCAGATCGGGAGGGCAAGACGGTAGATGGCGTCGTCACCCGCACGGGAGGCGAGCGCCCTCCAGAGCGCCACGACACCGTCGAGCAGGTCGACCCCCGGCATCGTGCCGGCGATCCCGCGGCGATGGCTGTCGACCAGGAGGATGCCGCCGGATCCCTCGAAGATCCGCGCCCGTCCGGCCGTCGCGTCGCGAAGCCGTGACAGGTTCGGCCCGAGCGGCGATGCCTCGGGCTTGAAGAGGATCTTCTCGGGCCCGTGCCGCTCGAGCAGTTCGACGTGCACCTCGAGCGGGATCGCCTGGCCGACGTAGGCCGAGGCGTCCTGCACCACCAAGGGCACCCCCACGGCCGTGGCGATGCCGTGGAAGTAGTCGACGAGTGCGGGGGCCGGCAGCGGCGTCGTCAGGGGCGGCACCGCCATGACCGCGTCGCAGCCAGCCGCCTCGGCGGCCACGGCATGGGTCCGCGCCGCGGTGACGCTCTCCGCACCGACGCTCATGAAGACGGGCCCACGGCCGGCCGCATGCCGCACCAGCAGCCCGGCGAGCTGCCGGCGCTCCTCCGTCGTGAGCTTCAGCACCTCCGACACCATGCCCGTGCCGAGGCCATGCGCGCCGGTCGCGAAGATCCAGTCGACCTCGCGGGCGAGATCCGCCTCGTCGATCCGGTCGGCCGCGTCGAACGGCACGTGGACGATCGGCAGCACGCCCTCCAGGCGCCGCGCGGTGACGGATGCGTTCATGCCCCGGCTCCGTTCACCAGTCGCCCACGCTGCCGTCCGGGTGGAACACGCGGAGCACCTGCTCCTGCTGGAACGGGTGCCGGCGCACCTGCTCCTCGTCGATCTCGATGCCGAGCCCCGGCCGGGTGTTCGGACGCACGATGCGGCCGGCGCGCTCGACCGTGAACCCCTCGCGGACGACGTCCTGCCGCCACGGCACGTCGGCATGCACGGTCTCGCAGATCACGTAGCTCGGCTGGGAAAAGCCGAATTCGAGCGATGCGGCCGTGCTCACGGGGCCCTGCGGGTTGTGCGGCGCCAGCGCGAGACGGTGGACCTCCACGAGCGCCGCGATCCGCCGCGCCGCCGACAGGCCGCCGCAGTGCGTGATGTCGAGCTGGCAGACGTCGCACGCACCCGCGGCGAAGAGCCGTGCGAACTCCGCGAGATGGGTGATCCGCTCGCCGGTCGCGATCGGCGTGCGGACGGCCGCCTTGATCGCCCGGAGTCCCTCGACGTTCTCCGGCCAGCAGGGCTCCTCGAGGAAGTAGAGGCCGTACGGCTCGAGGACCTTGGCGAATTGCAGGCCCATCGCCGGCGACGGACGTGCGTGGCAGTCGACCATGATGTCGATCCTCTCCCCGACGGCCTCGCGCATCGCGGCGACCGCCTGCTCGGCGCACCGCAGCGCTCCGAGGCCCTCGAGCGGCATCGTGGGAGGCACGGCCATGCTCTTGAAGGCCGTGAAGCCGTCGGACACGGCCTGACGCGCCAGGTCGGCGAACCGTTTCGCGTCGTCCGCGGCGGTCTCGTAGAAGTCCTCCATGCGGCCGCCGCCCAGATGGCAGTAGGTGCGCACGTGGTCGCGGACCGGACCGCCCCACAGCTTCGAGCAGGGGAGGTTGGCGACCTTCCCGAGGATGTCCCAGAGGGCGAGGTCGATGCCCGCGATCGCCGTGGCGCGCTCGATGCCATGGCCATGCCAGAAGTGCTGCCGCACCATGATCTGCCAGAGGTGCTCGATGCGGGTGGGATCCTCGCCGACGAGCAGATGCGACAGGTCCTCGAGCGCGCCCACGATGCCGCGGGTGTGCCACTCGAGCGTGGCTTCTCCCCATCCCCAGAGCCCGTCCTGGTCGGTGACGACCTTGACGAACACCCAGTTCCGCATGCGGGCGTGGCAGACGTGGCTTTCGACTCGCAGGATCTTCATCGCGTGCGCCACCGGATGGTCACCC
>CAIWZS010000087.1 GCA_903917235.1 uncultured Planctomycetaceae bacterium
CACCACTCCGCCACGTTGCCGTGCATGTCGTGGAGCCCCCAGGCGTTCGGCGTCTTCTGCGCCACGCGGAGCGAACCCGTGCCCCCGAGCCGGGATTCCTCCGCGGGATGATCGAGCCCGATGATGTTTCCCGGCTCGAGCGGTTTGCCTGATTTCCCGCCGCGTTCCCGCCACTCGTATTCCCGGGGCATCGGGCCCGGCGGAAAGTAGACGCCGCGGTAGTTGTCGTCGCCGAACCACTTCTGATGGCCGTCGGGCAGCGTGTCGCCGGTGTTGAAGAGCGTGGTGGTGCCCGCACGGCAGGCATACTCCCACTCCGCCTCCGTCGGCAGCCGATACGGCCGGCCCTCCTGGTTCGTGAGCCATTCGCAGAAGGCCACCGCCCGTTCCCATGTCACGCCGGTCGCCGCGTCGTCGTCGGCGGGTTTCGACTTCGGGTCGTCCCTCTGGAAGCCGGGATCGAACCGCCGATACTGCCCCACCGTGACCTCGGTGGCGCCGATCAGAAACGGCTGCGTGATCGTGACCCGATGCGCGGGTTTCTCGTCGAAGTCGATGCGGTCGGTCGCCTTGGAGATATCACCGAACCGCTTCTGTCGCAGATAGTCCTCGAGCGGCGGACCGTCCTGACCCATCGTGAACGTGCCCGGCGCGATCGGTACGAGCTGCATGCCCAGCGAGTTCGTGACCGGCTCGGCGGCAGCCCTCACCGCCAATGCCGTGAGCAGCAGCGCGGCAACGACAGTACGCACAGGATTCATCGCATCGGGTGCCGGAGGGGATGCCATGCAGGTTCAGCGTAGCGACAAAGGCTGCCGAAGCGGGCAAAAAGCCGTGCGATCGTTCGGACTTCCGGGCGGGAGCGGGTATCGTGCGACTGACATCCCGCCGCACCCGAACGTGGAGGCCCAGCATGAAGACGTGGCTTCGACCCATGCCTGCACCCGGTCATCCGACGCCATGCGGGAAGCGAGGGCCGTCCGGGCGAGCCTCGGCCTGGGGGCCACGCGATTTCCGTTCCGCGACGGCGGCGATGCATCGCCTCATTCTCGTGCTTTTCGCGATCCCCGGCGGCATGACGGAGACACCGGCGACCACGGCCGAGGAGCCGAACGTCATCAGGATCATCACGCACAACGTGTGGTACGGATTCACGAAGCGGGGTGAGCCGCGGCATGCGGAATGGCTGCGGTGGATGGCGGCCCAGGCTCCCGACGTCGTCGCCCTGCAGGAGCTCAACGGCTACACCGCGGACCGCCTCGCGGCCGACGCGCGGCACTGGGGGCACCCGCATTCGATCCTGCTCAAGCAGGACGGGTTTCCCACGGGGGTGACATCACGATATCCGATCGCCGACGTGAAGGTGCTGCGGGACGGGTTTCACCACGGCCTGCTCCGCTGCCGCAGCGCGGGCCTCTGGTTCTACGTGGTCCACTTCCATCCTGCGAACTTCGAGCGGCGCGTCGCGGAGGCCGGGCTGCTCGAGGGGGACGTGCGGCAGCTGCCGGAGGAAAACCCGCGCATCGTGCTTGCGGGCGACTTCAACGGATTCTCACCGGCGGATCGGAGCTCCTACGACGCCGATCCCCGGCTCGTGCCATTTTTTCAGATGCTCGATGGGCGGGATCGAAATGCGAGGAACCTGAACGACGGACGTCTCGACTATGGCGGCATCGAAGCGATCCTCACGCAGGGTTTCGTGGACCTCGTGGCCGCATCGAGGGGGCCGTCGGAGCCGTTCGTGGGCACGTTTCCCACGCCCCTCGTCGGGGACGAGGATCACGGCACCGATCGCCGACTGGACTTCATCTTCACCTCGCCGAACCTCGCGGGCTCCGTTCAATCGGTCGCCATCCTGCGGGACGCGGCGACGGCGAGGCTGTCCGACCACTATCCGGTGCGGGCCGTCCTGCGGCTGCGGGCGGACGCGGCTGAGAGCGTGTTCGAGTCCGCTCCGGAGATGCTTGCCGAGACCGGGGCCGGCGAAGGTCCCGCCTGGCATCCGCGCCTCGGTCTGCTGACCAGCGGCGAGGGCAACATCAACCTCCGGGACGGGCAGGGGCGTGCGTCGATCTACGTGCGCGACGCCGGATCGAACGGCCTGCTCGTGGATCGCGAGCAACGCGTCGTGATCTGCGAGCCCGTGAGGCGGCGCGTGTCGCGCCGCTCACTCGACGGCACCACCACCGTACTGGCCGAGACGTTCGAAGGCAGCCGATTCAACCAGCCGAATGACGTGGCGCTCGACTCGCGGGGACGGCTCTACTTCACCGACCCTCGCTACGGGAATCGTGACGGGATGGAACTGCTGGATGCGGCCGGCCGCCCGATCGAGGGTGTCTACCGGATCGACCCGGACGGCACCGTGACGCGCGTCATCGCGCACGAGGTGGACCGGCCGAACGGCATCGGGGTGTCGGCCGACGACCGGCTGCTCTTCGTGGCCGACAACACGAACGACGTGCCCGGGGGCGCACGCCGGCTGTGGCGCTTCGACCTGCAGGACGACGGCACCGTGGACCTCGCCACGCAGACGCTGGTCCACGACTGGAAGACGACACGCGGGCCGGACGGCATGAAGTTCGATGCCGAGGGTCGGCTCTACGTCGCGGCCGGGCTGAACCGGCCGAATCCTCCCGCGGAGACGGCCGACGAGCCGACGGCCGGAATCTACGTGTTCTCGGCCGGGGGCCTGCTCCAGGAATTCGTGCGCATCCCGCGCGACGAGACGACCAACTGCGCCTTCGGCGGCACGGATGGACGGACGCTGTTCGTCACTGCCGGAGGCACGCTCTGGAGCCTCCGCACGAAGACGCCCGGCCGCGTGGCCGTGCCGTGGAGCGACTAGAGCGCATCTGGTTTAGCTGGAGCGACGACTTGGCAAACCTGGAGACGGAGGCGAGGGGTCGGCGAACGCTCGAGGAGCTTTGGGCCGCCTCGGCCCACGCGACGAGCCAATCCGCCGTTGGAGCGGCGGAAGAGATCCCGTTGCCGCCCCGAAGC
>CAIWZS010000088.1 GCA_903917235.1 uncultured Planctomycetaceae bacterium
CCCGTAGAGTCTGATCTGGAGTCGCCGTACTGCTCTTCTGTGTTTTTCTTCGTGCCAAACTGCTGTCCCTCGGTCCCCCGTGGAGGTACTTGGGTTCGAAACAGCACGGCCGCGCCGCCCGCGAATGCGAGTAGCGCGGCCGTTTCGCTTTCATCGTGAGAGTCGGTGCGGCTCGCTGCGTGCACTGACTGTGCCGGATTCTGTGCCGCTTTTTCGCCGGCCGCCCAGGCGGAGTGGTCGTCGGTCACCGCGAAGGAGTGCTTCCGGGCCACGTCGGGGCTGTTGCCGATCCACTCGCAGACGACGTGGATCGGGAACTCGTCGGCCAGTTCCGTCTCGCGCGACGTACGCAGGTTGTGGAACAGCTTCGGCCAGGCAGGGATCTTCGCCGCCTCGAGGATCCGCAGGAACTGCGCCGCGATCGAAAACTGATTCCCTGCGCGCCGTTCCCGATGGGTGGGCGTGCATGTGGGGATGGGACTCGGCTCAGCGGCTGGCGGCAGCACCCGCGGTCTCGGATGCCGGCGCGGCCGACGGGCTTCCGGCCTCAGGACGGTGTCGCGGCAGCATCGCGCGGAAATCGCCGAGGTTCCAGGGCCCCTGGTAAGGACGGCTCAGGTCGACTTCGGCTACGGCCACCGTGCCCCAGTCCTCCCCCTTGGCGATGGGCGTGCCGTTGCGGTCGTACACGGCCGAGATCATCCAGCCGTGCTTTTCGTCCATGAACGTGCTCGACACCATGTAGACCCTGTTCTCGGCGGCCCGTGCCCGGGCCAGCAGCGGGTTGCAGCCCCAGACCGGCCAGGCGATCACCTCGGCGCCATTGGCGGCGAGGGCTCGGGCCACCTCGGGAAAGAATCCGTCGTAGCACACCATCATCCCCACGCGGCCCAGCGCCGTGTCGAAGACGGGATACTCGTGCCCCGGCGAAACGCCGGCTGCCACCTCCTTCGGAGGCAGGCAGACCTTGCGGTAGCGGCCGAGGAGCCGGCCGTCGGGGCCCAGGAGCACGGCCGAGTTGTAGACGAGATGTCCGTCTCGCTCATAGATGCTCAGCACGATGTGCACGGCATGCCGCTTCGCCAGCGCCGCGAAGTGGTCCGTGCTCGGGCCGGGGATGGACTCGGCCGCCTCGTCGGGGCGCAGTGTTGTGTTGGCGCTCGATACCGTTTCGCCAAGCACCACGAGGTCGGCCCGCTGCCGGGCCGCCTCGGCGACGAGCGGATCGAACTCCGCCCGGTTCTCTGCGGGCGACCGGCCCGTGGGCCGGTGATGAACGGTGGCCAGCCGCACCATCCGAGACGGCGGCGGCTCGGTACGTGCGAAGCTGGGGCGGCTCCAGACGACACGGCCTCCCGGCGCCCACTGCAGGTGCAGCTCGACGACGCCGCGGACCGCCCGCGACGGTGCACGGTAGGTGCCGACGACATCGGTCCAGCCCTGGCTGTCGGTCGCGCCGTCTGAGGGGTACTCAGGTTCGGCCGAGGGCATCGGCTGACTCGTGTCGGCATGCGGGGGCCGCTCGTCGAGGGGAACAAGCTTCCCGGCCGCATCCTCCCAGCGAATGCGGACCAGGCAGCTTTGTCGCGGCACGTCGACGCCCTCGATCCGCCGCGCGACGTGGAAGCGGTACCACTGGCCGCCCTCCACCGAAAAGGCCTTTTCGAACCAGCCGTCGAGTCCGGGCCGCGCGTCATGCTCGATGACGAAGCACTCGCCGCCGTCCCGCCCGCCGGCAGCCTCGATGCGAAACCGCGGCCGGATCTCGTCTCGTGGTGCCCGCATCGACCAGCCCGCCGACGGACCGGGGGCCGCACCCGCGGCAGCCGGCTCCGCGCCTCCGGCCACGGCCATCCCGGCGGTGGCGAGCATCATCGCCACACCGGCCACGCCCACGCGGCGACCACGGGTGGGTTCACACATGGCTTGGTTGCTCCGGGGCCCCGAGATGCTCAGCGGGTTTCAAGGTACCGCGCCGCACCGGCACGAGCGCGCCGACGGCATCCTTGCAGTCGATCGCTCCTTCGATCGACGGAGACGAGCCGCGGATGACTCCGGTGGCCGGCCGGCCGTGTTCGTGGTGAACGGTTCTGGCACGTCACGAAATCACTTCAGCGACGTCTTGGACACACCCCAGGCAGCATACCAACGGTTCAAACGGCATCCGTCCACGACACCCAGCCCGATACCTGGAACATGGTGCTCCACGACTCGTCGAAGACGTGAGTGCCGCCCGTCGACGAGGCTCCCCAAGGATTGACGAACCGAAACCATTCCCACCCGGGGACCGCCCCGATGATCGATTGCGAGGTTTTCTGGCCGACCGTCCTGCCGCCGTCACAGCCGTCACGGAAATCGTTCTTGACGAGATCGAGCGATTCCCGAAAGGTCGATCTTCCGTCGGCTGCAGATCACCCGAATGGCCCGGACCTGCAATGTGGTGGCGGGGCGGGGGCTAGGCTGGGTCGTGAAGTGGGCGGGTTGGATACGCGCGACCGTGGCGCCGTTGATAGACGGAGTTGTCCTGACCTCGACGACGAGCTCTTGATTCGCCGCGGGAGCAGCGGTGCATCGTGCGCAGGGGGTGGCTTCGCCGGAGAGCGGCTAGACTCTGGCCGCCCCCGATGGCGGGCCTGTCCTGAAATTCCCGTGGCCACCCCCGAGCCCCCCCGCATGTGCTTCCGCACGCAGCGTGCGATCGCGACCCTTCCCAGGTTGGTGGCCGCGGCCGTCGTGATCACCGCCGGGGGCTGCAGCCGGCCGGCTCCAACGCCGTCGCCGCCGCCCGTTTCCGAGGTGACGGTCACGGCTCCGCGCGCGGCGCGGGTGCCGGAGTACCTGGAGGTGACGGGACGGATCGACGCCGAGCTCGTGGTCGACATCCGCAGCCGGATCACCGGCTATCTGACGAAGGTCGCGTTCCGTGACGGCCAGTTCGTGGCGAAGGGAGATCCGCTCTACGAGATCGACGCCCGGCCCTCCGTCGCGCGCCTCGACGAGGCGACGGGCACGATCGAGCGGCTGCTCGGGGAACAGCGGTTCCTCAAGGTGCAGGTCGACCGCTTCGACAAGCTCGTCGCGAAGGGCGCCGCGAGCCAGCAGGATCTCGACAGCTACCGGGCGAAACTCGACGAGAACGCCGGCGCGCTGGTGGCGGCCCGGGCGCAGCACGAGGCGGCCCGGCTCAACGTGGAGTTCTGCTCGATCACGTCGCCGATCGACGGCCAGGTCGGCCGCACCCAGATGCAAGTCGGCAACCTGATCAATCAGGACCAGACCACGCTGACCACGATCGTGTCGATCGACCCGATCTTCGTCTACTTCAACGTGGACGAGCCGACACTCGTGCGGGTCATGGCCCACGCCCGGGAATCCGGCCGTGGTCCCGGTGTCGGTGGCGACGAGACGGTGGTGGAGTTGGGGTTGGTGGACGACGTGGCCCGCGCCTACCCGCATCGCAGCCGGGTCGACTTCCTCAACAACCAGGTGGACACGAAGACGGCGACGATCACGATGCGCGGCCGGCTCGACAACCCGTATTCCGCCGACCCCGCGGCACCGCGACCGCCGCTGTTCCGGCCGGGCATGTTCGCGCGGGTGCGGCTGCCCCTGGGCGACCCCGTCGAGCGGCTCTTCGTGCCGGAGGCGGCGGTCGGCAGCAACCAGGACCGCAAGATCCTCTGGACCGTCGGCGACGGGGACGTCGTCTCGGCCCGCGAGGTGCGTGTCGGTCAAAAGCTGGGGAGCTGGATCGCCGTCGCGGCGACCGATGCCGCTCGGCCGCTCACGACCGACCAGCGGATCGTCATCCGCGGCCTGCAGCGGTGCCGTGAGGGGAAGCCGGTGCAACCGCTGGCCGCCGAGGAAGGAAGCCTCGACCTCGAGGGGTTCGTCGCGCCCGCATCGCCGCCACCCGGGGACGCACCTGCGGACCGGACGTCTCCGCCGGCGGCGGAGTCGCTTCCGCCCCCTGGCGACCCGTCGCCGTGATCTCGCGATTCTTCATCCGCCGGCCGATCTTCGCCGCCGTGATTTCGATCGTGATCACGCTGGCCGGCGGCGTGAGTCTGCTGTCGCTTCCGATCTCGCTCTTCCCGCCGATCGCCCCGCCCATCGTGCAGGTGATCTGCTTCTACCCCGGCGCCAACGCCGCGGTCGTCACCGACACGATCGCCGCACCGATCGAGCAGCAGGTCAACGGCGTCGACCGACTGCTCTACATGCAGTCTCAGGCGACCAACGACGGGTACTACGTGCTCCAGCTCACCTTCGAGGTCGGTGCCAACGCCAATCTCGCGCTCGTGCAGACCCAGAATCGCGTCCAGCTGGCGATGCCGCTCTTGCCGTCCGTCGTCCAGAAGCAGGGCGTGAGCATCAAGAAGCGGTCGCCCGACATCCTGATGACGGTCGACCTGATCTCGCCCGACGGGCGGTACGACGACCTCTTCATGAGCAACTACGCCACCGTGCACCTCCGCGACGAGCTCCTGCGCTGCCCTGGCGTCGGCGACATCCTCCTGCTCGGGCAGCGCGACTACTCGATGCGGATCTGGCTCGACCCGGAGCAGCTCGCGTCGCGGGGGCTCACGTCGCAGGACGCCCGCAACGCGATCGCCGCGCAGAACGTGCCCGTGCTCGGCGGCATCAGCGGCCAGCAGCCGGCCGCGGCCGGGCAGCAGCTGGAGCTCGCCGTCGCCGCCACGGGGCTGCTCTCGACGCCCGAGGAGTTCGGCGGCATCGTGCTGCGGGCCGACGCGTCGGTGCCGGGTACGCCCGTGGTGCGATTGCGGGACGTGGCCAGAATCGAACTCGGCGCGGCCGGCTACGACCAGAGCTGTCGTTACAACGGCGATCCGGTCGTGGGACTGGCCGTGTTCCAGCTGCCCGACACCAACGCTCTCGAGTGCTCGTGGGCGGTGCAGGCGAGGATGAAGGAGCTCGCCACCCGGTTTCCGGTGGGGCTCGAGTACGTGATCGCGTACGACACGACGCCGTTCATCACCGAATCGATTCTCGAGGTGGTCAAGACGCTCCGCGAGGCGATCCTGCTCGTGGCGCTGGTGGTGCTCCTCTTCCTGCAGAGCTGGCGGGCGACGCTGATCCCGCTCGTGGCGGTGCCGGTGGCGATCGTGGGCACGTTCGCCGCCATGGCGGCCATGGGATTCAGCCTCAACACGCTTTCGCTCTTCGGCCTGGTGCTCGCGATCGGGATCGTGGTCGACGACGCGATCGTGGTGGTCGAGAACGTCGAGCGGTGGATCGCCAAGGGGCTCGATCCCCATGCAGCCGCGGAGAAGGCGATGGACGAGGTCACGGGGCCGGTGATCGGCGTGGCGGCGGTGCTGTCCGCCGTGTTCGTGCCCTGCGCCTTCATCGGCGGGGTGACGGGACTGTTCTTCCGGCAGTTCGCCCTCACGATCGCCGTCTCGACGATCCTCTCGGCCGTCAACTCGCTCACGCTCTCGCCGGCACTCGCGGCGATCCTGCTGCGGTCGCACGACGCGCCGCCCGACATGGTCGAGCGGTTGATCGGCAGCGTGTTGGGGCCGGTGTTCCGCGGCTTCAACCGCGTGTTCGATGCGGTCACCGCCGGCTACACGCGGGGCGTGGCCGCCTTCCTCCGTCGTGGGCGGCTGGTCATGCTCGTCTACCTCGGGCTGGTGCTCGTCACCTGGCGGATCATCGCCTGGTACCCGCAGGGGTTCGTGCCGCTCCAGGATCAGCGGTACCTCATCGCCACGGTGCAACTGCCGGATGGCTCGGGTGTGCAGCGGACCGCCGAGGTCCTGGATCGTGTCGACACGCTGGCCCGTTCGGTGCCCGGCATCACCGACACCTTCACCGTCGCGGGCATGTCGCTGCTCTACAACGCCAATGGCCCGCACTGGGGCTCGCTGTTCCTCATCCTCGACGAATACGACCGCCGACGCACGCCCGAAACCTCGATGTTCGGCATCATCCGCGCCTTCAAGGAGCGGTGTCGGCTCGAGATTCCCGATGCGGAGGTGGGTGTCTATCCCGCGCCGCCGGTCAAGGGGATGGGGATGGCGGGTGGCTTCAAGTTCTACCTCCAGGATCGCGGCAGCATGGGCACGCAGGTCATGCAGGAGACCAGCGAGAAAATCGTGGCCGCCATGGAGCCCTGGCGACTTCCCTTCGTCGCCGGCACCTACCGCGCCGACTCGCCGCAGTACTTCCTCGACATCGACCGCGAGAAAATCCGTGCGCTCGGCATCCCCGTGTCATCGGTCTTCGCCGCCTTGCAGATGGACGTGGGCTCCGTCTACGTCAACAACTTCAGCCGCTTCGGCCGATCCTGGCAGGTGAAGGTGATGGCCGACGCCGATTTTCGCAGTCGCCTCGAGGACCTCGGCGACTTGAAGGTGGCGGCTTCCGACGGCGGCGTCGTTCCGCTGGCGACGCTCATGACGGTGCGCCGGGCCATGGGCCCGGCGATCATGATGCGGTACAACCTCTACCCCGCCGCCCCGATCACCGGGATCCCCAACCCCTTCGACGGCGGTTCGGTGCTCATCGACCGGGTCGCGGCGACGGCCCGCGACCTGCTGCCCGAGAGCTTCTCCTACGAATGGTCGGAAGTCTTCCTGCTGCAGATCGCGGCCGGCAATACGGCGACCGTGCTCTTGGGACTCGGCGTGATGCTCGTGTTCCTCGTGCTGGCGGCGCTCTACGAGAGCTGGTCGCTGCCGCTGGCGGTGATCCTCGTCGTGCCGCTGTGCCTGCTGGCGGCGGTGGTCGGGCTCGTGATGGCGCGGCTGCCGATCGACATCCTGTCGCAGGTCGGGCTCGTCGTGCTGGTCGGCCTCGCCAGCAAGAACGCGATCCTGATCGTGGAATTCGCCCGACAGTTGCAGGCCGAGGGGCACGACGTCCGCTCCGCCGCGGCCACGGCCAGCCGGCTGCGGCTGCGGCCGATCCTCATGACCTCGCTGGCCTTCATCCTCGGCGTCCTTCCGCTCGTGCTGGCGCGGGGCGCCGGTGCCGAGCTGCGCTGGTCGCTGGGAATCACGGTGTTCTCGGGCATGATCGGCGTCACGCTGTTCGGCATCTTCCTGACGCCGGTCTTCTACGAGATTCTCGCACGCATCGGCGATCGCCCGGGCCGTGGGGGCCCTGTCGGGGAGAGGTGAGCGGATGATCGCCGGATTCTTCATCGATCGGCCGATCTTCGCGTCGGTGATCTCGATCGTGCTCGTGCTCTGCGGCGGCGTGGCCGCCCTCACGCTCCCCACGACGCAGTATCCCGACATCACCCCGCCGACGATCGAGGTCTCCACCGTCTATCCCGGGGCCAATGCGGAGCTCGTCCGCGACACGATCGCCGCCCCGATCGAGCAGCAGGTGAGCGGCGTGGAGAACGCGATCTCGCTGAGCTCGCAGTGCACCAACGACGGCCGCTACCGGCTGACCGTCACCTTCGAGCCCGGCACCGACCTCAACATGGCCCAGGTGCTCACGCAGGTGCGGGTGACGCTGGCGATGCCGATCCTGCCCGACGTCGTTCAACGGGAGGGTGTGGCGGTCCTCAAGAAGTCGCCGGCGGCGATGATGATCGTGAACTTCACCTCCGCGAAGGATGCCGCCGGCAGGCCGCTCTACGACGAGGTCTTTCTCTCGAACTACGCCACCATCCAGATCCGCGACGAGTTGCTGCGGGTGGAAGGCGTCGGCGACATCGACTTCATCGGGCAGCGCGACTACAGCATGCGGGTCTGGCTCGATCCAGAGAGGATGGCCACGGTCGGCCTGTCGGCGGGGGACATCCGCACCGCCCTCGAGAGGCAGAACTACCAGATCGCCGCGGGAAGCGTGGGCCAGCAGCCGGCGCCCCGCGGGCAGGCCTTCCAGATTCCCCTCGCGGCGCTCGGCCGGCTCGTGACGCCGGACGAGTTCGGCGACGTCATCGTCAAGGAGGCGGCCGCGGAGAGCAACGCGGTCGCGAGCGTGATCGTGCGGCTCGAGGACGTGGCCCGGGTGGAACTCGGGGCCCAGTTCTACGACCAGATCTGCCGGCTCGACGGCGAGCCGAGCGTGGGCATGAACATCTACCAGCTCCCCGGCTCCAACGCCATCGCGGCGGCCGCGGCGGTGCGGGAGAAACTGGCGGCGCTCGGCGAAAGGTTCCCCAAGGGGCTCGAGGCGCGGGTGGTCTACGACACCACGCCGTTCATCGAGGAATCGAAGGCCGAGGTGCTCGAGACGCTCCGGGACGCGATCGTGCTCGTGGCCCTCGTGGTGCTCCTGTTCCTGCAGAACTGGCGGGCCACGCTGATTCCGCTGATCGCCGTGCCCGTCGCGATCGTGGGCACGTTCGCCTTCATGGCGGGGCTGGGATTCAGCCTCAACAACCTCTCGCTCTTCGGGCTGGTGCTGGCGATCGGGATCGTGGTCGACGACGCGATCGTCGTCGTCGAGAACGTGGAGCGCTGGATCGAGCACGGCCTGTCGCCGCGGGAGGCCTCCTTCAAGGCGATGGGGGAGGTCACGGGGCCGGTCATCGGCGTGGCGCTCGTCCTGTGCGCCGTGTTCGTGCCGTGCAGCTTCATCGCCGGCATCGTGGGACAGTTCTTCCGGCAGTTCGCCCTGACGATCGCCGTCTCCACGCTCCTCTCGGCGGTCAACTCGCTGACGCTGTCGCCGGCGCTGGCGGCACTTCTGCTGAAGCCCAAGGGGGCTTCGCCCGACCTCGTCGACCGCGTGCTGGGCTTCACCTGCGGCTGGATCTTCCGTGGCTTCAACCTCGCCTTCGCCGCCGTCACGGAGGCCTATGCGTGGCTGGTGCGGGTGTCGCTGCGGCTGGCTGCCCTGGTCCTGATGGCGTTCGTCGCGCTGCTCGGGCTCACCTGGATTCTCTTCATACGCACCCCCGTCGGCTTCATACCGCAGCAGGACAAGGGATACCTGATCGCCGACGTGGTGCTTCCGGATGGCGCCAGCGTGCAGCGGACGGCGGAGGTGATGACCGCGCTCGAGCGGCGGGCCCTCGACGAGCCGGGAGTGGCCCACGCCGTGTCGGTGGCCGGGCGTTCGCTGGTGCTCGGCGGCAATGCCCCCAACTGGGGCGCCATGTACGTCATGCTCGAAGGCTTCGACGAACGGCGCGGCGAGAGCCTGTCCGCCGACGCGATCGCGGCCCGGCTGCGGGCCGACTGGCAGGCGACGACGAGCGGGGCCCGCATCGAGGTCTTCGGGCCGCCTCCGGTGGACGGTCTCGGCACCGTGGCGGGCTTCAAGCTCGCGCTCGAGGACCGGGGCGACTACGGTCCTGCGCAGCTGGAACAGGCCGCCGCGGAGCTCGTGCAGGCGGGGCGCGACGACGGCCGCCTGGCCGGCCTCTTCACCAATTATTCCGCCAGCACGCCCTGGCTCTATCTCGACATCGACCGCGACAAGGCGGCTGCCGTCGGCGTGAAGCTGGAAGACCTCTTCGAGACGCTGCAGGTGCAGCTGGGGTCGTCGTACATCAACAACTTCAACCGGTTCGGCCGTTCGTGGCAGGTCAACGTGCAGGCCGACTCGGACCATCGGGGCGACGTCCGCCGCGCCATCGACGAGCTGAAGGTGCCGGGGTCGGACGGTCGGCCCGTGCCGCTCTCGACGCTCGTGCAGGTGAAGGATCGCCTGGGACCGTCCCTCGTGATGCGCTACAACCTCTATCCCGCGGCCGCCGTCTCCGGGGAGCCCGCCCCGGGCACCGGCAGCACCTCGGCGCTCGCGGTCGTTCGGGAGCACTTCGACCGGCTCCAGCGGGAGGGCTCGATCCCGCCGCTCTTCGCCGCCGAGTGGACGGAGATGGCCTTCATGCAGATCCGCTCGGGGGCCACCGCCACGTTCCTCTTCGTGCTCGGCGTGGTGCTCGTCTTCCTCGTGCTTGCCGCCCTCTACGAGAGCTGGGCCTTGCCGCTGGCTGTCATCCTCGTCGTACCGATGTGCCTCCTGTCGGCGCTCGTGGGCATCCGCCAGGCGGGCATGGACGTCACGATCTTCACCCAGATCGGATTCGTGGTGCTGGTGGGGCTCGCCTGCAAGAACGCGATCCTCATCGTGGAGTTCGCCAGGCAGCTCATGCAGGAGGGGAAGCCGCTCGCCGAGGCCACGGTCGAGGCGAGCCGGCTGCGGCTACGGCCGATCCTCATGACCTCGCTGGCCTTCATCCTCGGCGTGGTGCCACTGGTGGTGGCCGAGGGGGCCGGTGCCGAAATGCGCCGCACGCTCGGGCTGGCGGTGTTCAGTGGCATGCTGGGCGTCACCCTTTTCGGGATTCTTCTGACGCCCGTCTTCTTCGCCACGCTGCTGAAGCTTGCGCGTCGCACGTGACCCGCCGTCTCCCGACTCACCGCGGCTTGCGGTTGCGCAGCCATTCGGGCCAGATGCACCACGCGTCGAACCCGGCGGGGGGCTGCTTGCCGACGAAGTCGTCGCAGAAGCCGCCGTCGACGCTGGGCAGCGGCTTGCAACACTGACCGCTGGCGGCGAGTTCCTCCAGCCGCAACTGCCAGCCGCCGCCGAGGGCCCGA
>CAIWZS010000089.1 GCA_903917235.1 uncultured Planctomycetaceae bacterium
GGCGTTGCTCGTCATGATGATGACGGTGTTCTTGAAATCGATGTCGCGGCCCTCGCCGTCCTTGAGCATGCCCTTGTCGAACACCTGGTAGAAGATGTCCTGCACGCCGGGATGGGCCTTCTCCATCTCGTCGAGGAGCACCACGCCGTAGGGGCGGCGTCGGACCGCCTCCGTGAGCACGCCCCCCTCGCCGTAGCCGACGTATCCCGGCGGCGAACCCATGAGGAGCGACACCTTGTGCTCCTCCTTGAACTCGCTCATGTTGATCACGGTCATGTGGCTCTCGCCGCCGAAGAGCAGGTCGGCGAGGGTGAGCGCCGTCTCCGTCTTGCCGACGCCGCTGGGGCCGGCGAGCAGGAAGACGCCCACGGGGCGCCGCGGGTCGGTGACGCCGGCCCGCGACGTCTTGATCCGCTCCGCGATCGTGTCGAGCGCGTGCGACTGGCCGACGATCCGCTCCTCCATCCGCTGCTTGAGCTCGAGCACGCCGCGGATCTCGTCGGCGACCATGCGGCCCACGGGGATGCCGGTCCAGCCCGCGATCACCTCGGCGATCTGCTGGCCGTCCACGCAGGGGCTCAGGAGCGGCTCGTCCCCCTGCACCCGCGCCAATTCTGCCTCCAGTTCGCGCAGTCGCGACATGAGCGCCTGCCGCTCCGAGTCGGACAGCGGCGCCGGAGGGGCCGCGCCCGCGGCCGTGGCAGCCGCCGGCCCTGCTGCCGTGCCCGCCGGGGGCGCCGACGCGGATGCCGAGGCGGCCTCAGGGGGCGTGCCGGAAAGCGTCGTATGGCCCGTGAGCCGGCTCCGCGCGTCGCGGATCTCGGTGACCAGCCGCGACTCCTCGGCGAAACGCTTCTCGAGGGCCGCGAGCGACGCGGCCACCTCGTCCTTCTGCGTCCGCAGTTCCACCAGCTGCTTCTCGTGGCTCGACCCCGCCTGCTCCTCGCGCTCGAGGATGCCGATCGCGGTCGTGATCGCGTCGAGTCGACGGCGGGCGTCCTCGATGGCCGGAGGCACCGCCACCTGTCCGATCGCCACGCGGGCGCAGGCCGTGTCGAGCAGGCTCACGGCCTTGTCGGGGAGCTGCCGGCCCGAGAGGTAGCGCCGCGACAGCTTCACGCTCTCCACCACCGCCTCGTCGAGGATCGAGACGGAGTGGTGCTTCTCGAGCGTGCCGACCATGCCGCGCATCATGCGGATCGCCATCTCGTCGTCCGGCTCCTCGATCTTCACCACCTGGAAGCGGCGGGCGAGCGCGGCGTCCTTCTCGAAATACTTCTTGTATTCCGCCCACGTCGTGGCCGCGATCGTGCGCAGTTCGCCACGGGCGAGCGCGGGCTTGAGCATGTTGGCCGCGTCCCCCTGGCCGGCCGCGCCGCCCGCGCCGATGAGCGTGTGGGCCTCGTCAATGAAGAGGATGATCGGGACGGGACTCTTCTTGACCTCGTCGATCACCCCCTTGAGCCGATTCTCGAATTCCCCCTTCACGCCGGCACCCGCCTGGAGCAGGCCCAGGTCGAGCGTACGGAGCTGCACCTTCTTGAGCGGCTCGGGCACGTCCCCCTCGGCGATCCGGCGGGCGAAGCCCTCGACGACGGCCGTCTTGCCGACGCCCGCCTCGCCCGTGAGGATCGGATTGTTCTGGCGGCGGCGTGTCAGGATGTCGACGATCTGCCGCACCTCCGCCTCGCGTCCGAGCACCGGGTCGATCTTGCCCGCCTTGGCGCGGCCGGTGAGGTCGATCGTGTACTGATCGAGACTCGGCGTCGTCGTCGGCCCCTTCGGTCCGCCGCCGGCCGCCGCACCGTCGGCAGAGCCGCCCGCCCCGGCGTCGTCGGGCAACGGCGACTCGATCGACCGGGGAAACACGCGCGACGCCTCGCGGGCGAGCACGTCGGGGGAGATCTTCCGCAGTTCGTCGCTCACGGCCAGGGCCCGCGGCGTGATCGACTCCTCCGAGAGCAGCGCCTGGAGGAGCCGGGCGCCGCGGACATCGGCTTCGCGATGATCGACGCTCGCGATCAGCCACGCCTGACGGATGAGGATGCACACCTCCGGCGAGAGCAGCGGCGGCCGCGCGTTGCCCGTCTTGAAGCCGTCGATGGCCTTCGTGAGACCGGCCATGACCCGGCCCTGGTCCACGCCGAAGTGCTTGAAGAGCAGGCAGATGTCGTTGCCCGGCTGCTCGAGCAGCTTCACGAGCCAGTGTTCGATCTCGACGTTGTAGTTGGTCTTCGAGAGGCACAGCCCCGCCGCCCCCTCGAGGGCCCGCTGGCTGGACGGATTGAGTTTCGAGATCAGACCTTTCAGGTCGAGGCCGGCCATGGAAGGCTCCTGGATGACGGGTGCACCGCACGCACGGAGTCAAACTACCCGCCGCCCGGTCGCCATGAAAGCCGCACCCGGAAAAGCAAGATCCCCCACCACTCGATCCCGTGGGACCCGGCTCCGGGCACGCTGTCCGGCCAGCGTGCTCCGGTCAGTGCGGCACGACGATGCCGAGTTGCACGAGTTCCGGCAGGACGATCCTCACGACATCCTGACAGATCGCCCGGACGGCCGCGAGACGTTCATCGGGATCGGTGATCGGCTTCCCGGTGCTGCGCACGGCCAGCGGCGGGCCGCGTCGCCGCACCCGCTCCTCGACCGCCCTGACGAACGCCTCCGATTCCATGTCGGCCGACGGATCGTCCAGGAGGCAAGCGAGGACGAGCGCGGAGAGCACGCGCACCCCGTGGCCCGTGCCGCTGCGTCGGCTGGCGAGCGTGACCTCCTTGACGCCCCCGGAGAGTCGGGCGAGCACGTCACGATTGAAGGCGTCGGGCACCTCGAGCGACCGCGCACGGAGCGGCTCCACCGCGGCGAGCGGGCGCGCGTCGAGGCGGAGCAGGCCCAGCGCGACGGCGACGTCGATCTCGTCGAGGATCCGCCCGGCGGAAGCCTCCGTGTTCGTCTCGTCCAGTTCCGCCACGAGATCCGCGAGTGTCGGCGACCGGCCCCGCACGAGCGAGCCGATCCGGTCGTGGGGCGGACCGTCGACGGTGATCTCGCGGCCGGCGACCGTGGTGGACCACGGCAGGGAGAGTCCGGGCTCGAGGAGTCGCACTCCCCAGCCTCCCGTGGCGGCGAGACGGTCGGCGGCCGTGGCGAAGCGGTGCGGACTCCTGCCGTAGACGTCCCAGCGGAAGCTCTGGTTCATGAGCGTGTCGCAGCGGGCCTCCATCGTCACCCGATCGGCCTCGGGAATGAACCGCAGGAGCGGCGGGCCGGGCCAGAAGGCCGGCAGGTTGTGAAAGAGCGGCAACGACCCCACGTACTCGAGCCCCGCCGCCGCGAATCGCGACGCGACATCCGGGAAGGCGCAGGCCGTCCAGTTGTCGTTGAGAAACTCGTGGGCGAGGTAGGCGGCGTCGTGGGACCCGAGGTCGTCGAGCATCGACGCGGCCTGCGGATTCTGGGTGAAGAGCGGCGCCCCGGCCGCACGCATCTCGCGGACGATGCCGAGCGCCGCCTCCACCCGGCGGCGGCTGTCGCCCGTCTCCGCCTCCGCCAGCTCCCGGATGAGCTGTCGCACCGGCAGGAGGGGTGCCCATCCGGGCAGCGCGTTGTAACTCACGAGGAGCAGGCCGCCCGGGGCCAGCAGGTCGCGGGCGACGGTCAGGATCTGCTCGCGGACGTGCTCGGCCACCCAGCTGAACACCCCGTGCATGGTGATGAACTGCTGCGGTGGCAGGGCCCCCGGGAGGGCGTCGAAACCCGATTCCACGACCCGCACGTTGCCGAGGCCGCACCTCGCGACGCGATCCCGCATCGCCGCGGTGTGCACCGGGTTGATGTCCACGCCGGTGAAACGGCTCCCCGGGTTGGCGGCCGCGAGCGTGAGCAGCGTGTCCCCGAAGCCGCAGCCGAGTTCGAGGTAGGCGAACGGATCCTGGCAGGAGATCGGGGCGACACCGTTGAACGCCGCGACCGTGCCGAGGTAGGCGGGCGAGAGAAAGGGATAGAACCCCGGCAGATACGGCACGTCGATCACGTAGCCGTCGGAGTACCGTGCCGCGGGCTCGACAGGTTCGACACTCATGAGTGGGCGGTTCCGCGGCCTGTCAAACGAAACCGCCGGGATCGGTGGCCCGATCCCGGCGGTCGTCGATGCATCGTACCGGTCGGCGGACTACTTGGCGGTGCCCGCCATGACGTCGGCCTCGCCCTCGACGGAGCCCTTGACGGAGCCGTCCTTCGGGTCGATCTCCTGGTACTTGTGCTTGATCTTCGTCGGCATCAGGAGGACGCGGGTCTGCTGGTTGCCCTTGCCGTCACCACCGACGTCGATGAGGGTGACCAGCACGTCCGACAGTTCGAAGTAGTTGTTGAGCTCGCTCTTGCCGCCGACGGTCGTCGTCTCGACGATCTCGACCTTCTTGACGGGCTTGCCGCCGAGGCAGGCCGACAGGAGCTTCGGGGCCGACTTGTCGGTGTTCATGATGCCTTCGATCGGCCCGAGCACAGTGCTGCCCGTCATCCGCTGCTGACCGGTCAGGTTCGCTCCGCCGGCCGAGGTCATCAGCTGCCGGGTGCCGAGCACGTTGTACTTGTGGCCGATGACCCACTTTTCATAGCCCTTGTCGGTGCTGCCGCCGTCCGCGCCCTCGAACTTGAAATAGACAGCCATGATCAGGTTCCTTTCGTCTCGGGATTCAATCGTTCACGACGATCGACCGCGCCTCGACCGACGAGGGGGTCCATTCGATCCGTTTCGCTCCGCCTGACCTTCCTTTCGGCCAGTTCTACGGCCGACGCAGGGGGGTGGTTCGGCGGACTGCGGCCTGGCCGCAAAACCTCCGCAACCTAGCAGAAACGTGCACCGGCACAAGCGTTCGGTACGGCCGCGGACTACGAGAAACTCATGAGCCGCATTCGACCGTCGAGTCGGCCATCTCGATCGAGATCACGCCGCCGTAGTCGCACAGGCATTTCGACGCCTGGTCGAGGATCGGCATGCCCTTGACGAGGATGTTGGGCATCCCGGGTGTCCAGATCTCGGTCGCCGGCACGCAGGGCATCGGCGTCAGCACGCCCTCGGCTGCGGCCGTGGCCGTAGCGACCTCGGGATTCTCCAGCGATCGGCACATGCCGAACGTGAGGATGTTCGCGAGTGGCACGGCGTTGTCGATCGCCGCGGCCGGGAGGTCGTTGGCGAAGACGCCCAGCGGTGTGACCACGACGGGCACCGGGGCGGCCCCGAAGGAGCACTTGATGACGGTGCCGGTGTTGACGAGTTTGCCGGGCATGGAGCACTTGGGACGGGGATTGGCCGATGCCCCGGAGCCTCTCACGGGTCGGACGGCCGTCTCACCGGGAGGGTGTCTTCGCGATTGATTCGCGAAACGCCAGCGGTATAAACCGCGTGGCGGGAAAGTCAATCGACCTGCTCACGCGGTCGCGCTCTGGATCATTTGCCGAGCCACGCCATGGGTCCTCCGCGCTCCTCCGCTGCGGCAACGATTCGGGAGTTGACGCTCGGTCTGCCAGGATCGGCCGGCGGTTCGGCCGAACTCACGCGGCTTTTGTACCGCGAGAAGCTCGGCCAGCCGTTCCACCTCGAACTCGACTTCACGTCTCCCGCTCCGGCGCTCGATCCCGGCGAGATGCTCGGGCACGGCCTCGACGTGGGCATCGTGCTGCCCGATGGAGGCATGCGGCACCTCCATGCACTCGTGTCCGAAGTCAGCCGTCTCGACGGCCAGCCGGCTGGCGGACTTTTCTCGTACCGCGTCGTGGCGGAGCCGTGGCTCGGCCTCCTGCGGCTGAGGCGCTGGTCGCGGTGGTTTCATCGGAAGCACGCGATCGAAATCCTCGAGGCGGTGTTCAAGGCGACCGGCCAGTCGGCCTACGAGAATTTCACGCTCGAGCCCTCGCCGAGCCGCGACTTCTGTGCGCAGTTCGGGGAGACCGACCTCGACTTCGTGCAGCGCACGATGCAGCGGGACGGGATCTACCACTTCTGGAGGCACGCGCGTGGCGGCCACACGCTCGTGCTGTGCGACTCGTTCGCGAATCATGGTCCCTTTCCCGGTGCCGGGTCGCTTCCCTACGATCCCGACCCGACCGCCGCCGCCGTCGGGGAGTTCCTGACGTCCTGGAGTTTTCGTCACAGCCTGACCACGGAGGCGATCACCTCCGACGACTACCACTATGAGTCGGCGGCCACATCGCCCGCGGCCACCGAGAAGGTGCTCGGGGTGTCGAGCCTTTCAGGGTCGGTCGAGTATCGGTTTCCCGCCGGCGTCACCTCGCACGCGGAGGCGGTCCGCGACGCCCGCCTCCGCGGTGAAATCCTGGCCGCCGAGGCCGCTGTGCATCTGGGCACGACCAATTCGCTCAAGGTCTCGGCCGGCTTCCTCGTCCACGTGGATAAGTTCCCAGCGGCGGGTGAGAACGGCGACTATCTCGTCACGTCGGCGACGCTCGAAATCGACGCGGAGGGCGACGACGAGGAAAGCCGTGGCTTCACGCACCGCTGCACGTTCGAGGCGATCCCGGCCGCAAGGCAGTTTCGGCCGCGGCGAACCGTCGAAAAGCCGCGGGCGGTCGGAATGCATCCGGCCTTCGTCCACGCTCCCGACGGCCACCCGGCCTGGCAGCCCTACTCCGACGTCTCCGCCCGACTGCAGGTGACGACGCCGTGGAATCGGGGGGGCGATCCGTCGTGCTGGGTGCGGGTGTCGCAGCTGCTCGCCGGCGACCGCTGGGGCGCCCTCCACCTCGGCCGTGCGGGCAACGAGGTGCTCGTGGCCTACGAGCACGACGACATCGACCGGCCCGTGATCGTCGGCTGTGTCTACAACTCGTCGAACAGGCCGCCGGTGGACATGCCGTTGGCGGCCGGGATCTCGATCATCAAGGATCCGAGCGGCAATTACGTCTCGCTCAATCCCATCCCGGCGGAGCCCACCATCACGATCTCCAGTCCCTGGAAGGCCACGAGCGTCATGATCGGCGGCTCGCACTCCAACGAGTCGAGCATCGGATTGGGCGCATTGAAACACGAAGCGCAAGAGGCGATGAGCGATGTCGGGTGAATCGGGCTACACGAAGTCGTCCAAAGGGGACTCGACGCAGACGGTCCACGGCAATCGCAGCTGGCTCGTCGAGGGGATGGCGAGCGACACGGTGCTCGGGATGAACTCCCAGAC
>CAIWZS010000090.1 GCA_903917235.1 uncultured Planctomycetaceae bacterium
AACATCCGCGGCGGCGGGGAGTTCGGCCCGACCTGGCACCAGGCCGCGCTCAAGGAGAAGCGGCCGCGAGCCTACGAGGATTTCGCGGCGGTGGCCGAGGACCTCGTCGCCAGAAAGGTCACGTCGCCACGCACGCTCGGCATCAAGGGGGGCAGCAACGGCGGTCTCCTCGTGGGCAACATGTACGCCTCGCGCCCCGAGCTTTTCGGCGCCGTGGTCTGCCAGGTTCCGTTGCTCGACATGAGACGGTTTCACCGCCTGCTCGCGGGGGCGAGCTGGATGGGCGAGTACGGCAACCCCGACCTTCCCGAGGAGTGGGCGTTCATCCGCACCTTCAGTCCCTACCACCTCGTCGATCAGGACCGCGACTACCCGCCGCTCCTCATCACGACGAGCACCCGTGACGACCGCGTGCACCCGGCCCATGCCCGCAAGATGACCGCGCGGCTGCGCGGGCTCGGCAAGCGCGTGCTCTCCTACGAGAACATCGAGGGGGGGCATGGCGGCGCCGCCGACAATCGCCAGAAGGCGTTCATGGACGCACTGGCGTGGACCTTCCTGCGCCGCGCGCTCGGGGCCGAGTGACGGCTCGCGCGGCCCGCGGTCCGCACCCCGTGCTCAGGCCCCTTCGCGGATCCACTCCACGACCGGTGCCGCGCCGCCGCCCACCGCTGAGCCGGTCATGAATTCCGACACGTAGCGGAGCGACTTCCCCGGCCGGTCGGGATCGCGGAAGTTGTCCCCCTTCTGCAGGATCGGCAGCTGGTCGGGCATCGCACCGAAGGCCCGCGTGCCCGCGGCCTGGCAGGGAAACCACGCGCCATGGCCGTCGGCGTCGACGAGGTGGAACTCCGGGTAGCAGTGTCCGTCGACCCACACCGTCCGCGCCGGAATGCCCTGCGAGCGTGCCGCGGCGATGAAGAGGCAGGTCAGTTCCTCGCAGTCGCCCCAGCCGTCGGCGAGGGCGCGGGCCGCCCCCTTGAGCTCACCGTTGCGGTATTCGACCTTCTCGCGGACGGCGTCGTAGATCGCCTCCACGCGCGCCCAGCCCTCGAGGCCGTCGGCGGCCTCACGGGCGAACGCGACGATCCGCGGATGACGCGACTCGATGAAGGGACTCGGTCCGAGGAAGGCCCGCAGGTCACGGTCGGGCTTCTCGGGCAGGCGCAGCATCGACGTGTCGGCCGGCGCGACGAGGGCCGCCCGGTCGAGCTCGTACGTGACCACCGCGCGGGCGCTCTGCCCGGCCGCGAGGTCGGGAATCTCCACGACGAGCTGCCGCACGCCCGGCGCGAGCGGGCGATGCGCGAAGCCGCGCACGTCGGGCGACACGTCCTCCTCCACGATTCGCACGACCTGCTCCGGCCAGGTGTCGGGCACGGGCATGGTGGCGCGGATGCCACGGCACCGCCCGCCGGCCGCCGTCACGACGACGCCCACGCGATACCGCTGCGTGCGGACGTCGCCAAGGGTCGGCCCCGACGGGGACACGGGCCGGGTCTCGTCGAGGAACTGGGCCGAGGCGACGGCGGCAGTCGCGCCGAGGGACACCGCGACGAGCACGACGGTCACGCCGTGGCGGAAGCGATCGCGCATGGAACATCTCCGTGGTCGGCGGGCCCGCGTCTGGGGAATCGGCATCGATCGTGGGCCGACTGTGACCGATCGCCAGTGTCGGACTCGCGCAGGCTGCGAGGAAGGGGCAACAAGGCTCGATTGTTCGGCCTTCCGGCCCCTGCTACACTGCGTGGCTCGACCGATCGTGGCCCGCGTCAACCCCATCCCTCCCACCCATTTTCTCCCCCCTCCAGCATGGTCAACCGCAACCTCATCCGCGAACTCGAAATCGGCGACGACTTGGACCAGGAGATCGACGCGGCCATGTCCGGGGCCGACGCGGACGACTATGGCGGAGGTGGCACGGCGACCCTTGCCGTGAATGCGGTGCTCGAGGGGAAGGTGCTGCGGGTCGATGACGAATTCGTGCTGGTGGACGTCGGCTACAAGAGCGAGGGCCACATCCCGCGGAACGAGTGGGACGAGACGGAGCCCCCGCCGCAGGTGGGCGACGTCGTCAAGGTCCTGCTCGAGGAGTTCGAGGACGGTTCGCTCGAGGAGCAGCGGGGCCTCATCACGCTCTCGAAGCGGAAGGCGCGGCGGATCGAGGACTGGCTCCGCGTCATGGAGAGCGTCCACGAGAACGACGTCGTCACCGGCTTCGTCACGCGCAAGATCAAGGGCGGGCTGCTCGTCGACATCTCGGGTGTGAACGTCTTCCTCCCGGCGAGCCAGGTCGACATCCGTCGTCCGCGCGACATCGGCGACTACTGCGGCCGCTGCATCCAGTGCCTCGTTCTCAAGATCGACGAGGCGCGACGCAACATCGTCGTCTCGCGACGGGCGCTCATCGAGCAGGAGCGGGCGGAGCGCAAGAAGCAGCTCATGGAGACGCTCGAGGTCGGCCAGATCCGCCGTGGCGTGGTGAAGAACATCGCCGACTTCGGCGCGTTCGTCGATCTCGGCGGCATCGACGGCCTGCTGCACATCACCGACATGTCGTGGGCCCGCATCGGGCATCCCAGCGAGATGGTCCAGATCGACCAGGAGGTCGAGGTGCAGGTGCTGCACATCGACCGCGACCGCGAGAAGATCGCGCTCGGCATGAAGCAGCGCACGGCCAGCCCGTGGGCCAAGGTGGCCGACAAGTATCCGGTCGGTACGGTCTGTGCCGGCACCGTCGTCAACGTGATGAGTTACGGGGCCTTCGTGAAGCTCGAGGACGGCGTCGAGGGGCTCGTCCACATCAGCGAGATGAGCTGGACGAAGCGGGTGAGCCACCCGAGCGAGATCGTGAAGCCGGGCGACGAGGTCGAGGTCGTGGTGCTCGCGATCAACAAGGAGAAGCAGGAGATCTCGCTGGGAATGAAGCAGACCCAGCAGAATCCGTGGGAGAAGGTGGCGGCCGACTATCCGCCGGGCGCGATCGTGAAGGGGGTCGTCAGGAACCTCACCAACTACGGGGCGTTCGTCGAGATCAACGACGGCATCGACGGCCTCCTGCACGTGACCGACATGTCGTGGACCCGCAAGGTGACGCACCCGAGCGAGATGCTCGAAAAGGGCCAGGAGGTCGAGTGCAAGGTCCTGTCGGTGGACCAGCAGCGGCGGCGGATCGCGTTGGGTCTCAAGCAGATGGCGGACGATCCGTGGACGACCGACATCCCGAAGCGGTACAAGCCGGGCGACCTCGTGAAGGGCACCGTGACGAAGATCACCAACTTCGGCGTGTTCGTGGGCCTCGAGGACGGGCTGGAGGGTCTCCTGCACATCTCCGAGCTGTCGGAGGACAAGGTCGAGAATGCGGAAGAGGTGGTGAAGGTCGGCGACCCGCTCGAGGTGAAGGTGCTCCGGGTCGACACCGACGAGCGCAAGATCGGCCTGTCGCGCAAGCGGGTGGGCTGGTCCAGCGAGCGCGAGGCCGCCGAAGGCTCGGCCGAAGACTGACGGTGCCGCGGGGCGCCGGGGCCGTGCGTCGGACCCCATGCCGCGGTTCACACCATTCCGCGGTTCACTTGACGGCCGCGGCTCACTCGACGGTGAGCGCGACGATCGGCCCCAGCGTCTCGACGCTGGCCGTGGTGCCATGGGCGAGGCCGATGGGGGTGGCCAGGAGCGTGCCTCGCCTCGACAGCCTGCTGCCGACGACAGCACCGGCGGGAGAGCCCGCGGCGACGAGCACGCGACGTGCCGGACCGTCCCCGTCCGCGGTGCGACGGAGCAGGAGCGCCTCGCCTGAGGTGGCGTCGAGGAGTTCGAGGACGTGACCGAGCGGCTCCCGGCCCGTCGCGCCGGTCCAGATGACGACACGCTGACCGAGCGCGAGCTGCGCGAGATCGACCTGGTCGACGCCCTTGCCGGACGGCCTGGGCAACGGGCGGCGCGGCGCGGCGGCCGGTTCCTTGGCATCGCTCACCTGCGGCGGCGGGGCCGGCGGGGCGAGCGGAGTGGGGGAGTCTGCGGTCGCGGAGGACGACGGCCCTGCCGAAGCGGCAACCTCCGCGGGCGGTGGCCCGTCCGTGCGATGGAAGAGCCCCGAGACCTGCCGGACGCACCAGCCGAGATCGCCTGTGAGCAGGAAGCCGGAGGCGACGATGCCGATGGCGACGATCGTGCCGAATGCGTTGTGCATGAGGTGCCGTGAGTCGCCGGTCGAGGAGGTCGCGACCGGAGCGCGGCCGCGCCCCAAGTATGCCCTCCGCCTCGCGTACCGCACCGGCCGAGACGTCACGGCGGAGTCCGGCCGCACGTCGAGGTGACCGGTCGTGACGGTCGCGCCGCCCGCGAGCCGGGCGTCAGGGGCCCCCGACGTCAGGCATCGGCGAGCGCGGCGAGCACCTGGGCGGCGTGCGTCGCGGGACGCACCGACTTGAACACGCGGGTGATCCGGCCGGTGACGTCGATGAGAAACGTGCTGCGGACGAGGCCGGCGAATTTCCGCCCGTACAGCGTCTTCATGCGCCAGGCGCCGTAGGCATCGGCGACCGCATGATCCGGATCGCTCAGCAGCGTGAATGGCAGCCGGTGTTTCGCGCGGAAGGCCGCATGGCTCTCCGGCGTGTCCGGGCTGATGCCGAGGACCACCGCATCGATCGCGTCGAGGTCACGCGCGGCATCCCGGAACCCGCATGCCTCGACGGTGCATCCGGGCGTGTCGTCCTTGGGGTAGAAATAGACGACGACCGGCCTGCCGCGCAGGCTCGAGAGCCTGAGTTTCGAGCCGTCGTGGGCGGGCAGCGTGAAGGCCGGGGCTTTCGTTCCCGGCTCTGGCCAGTCAGCCATGGTGGTGCTCCAGCGGGAGGGACGGGCCGGGATGAACGAGGGAGGGTATCCGACCCGCGCGTCCGCCGTCGAGCCTCCGCAGGTCGCGCTTCTCACACCGGTGGGCCGCGGCGCGCTCGCCGTCGTGGGTGTGCTCGGGGCGGATGCAGCGCGGCTCGTGGCCCGTCTCTTCGCGCCCCACGGCGCCCGCCCGTTGCACGACGCGGACCGCCACGGCGAGGGGAATGGGGTGGCCGAGGTGCGTTTCGGTCGCTGGCTCGGGCATGCGGGTGGAGTCGGCGAGGACGTCGTGGCCGTCGTCCGTCCCGGGGGTGACCGCATCGAGGTGCACTGCCACGGCGGCACGGCGGCCGCGGAGGGCGTGATCACGAGTCTCGAGGCGGCGGGAGCGAGAAGGGTGTCGTGGCATCATTGGCTCGCCAGCCTGGGCGAGGCCGACTGGGCGATCGAGGTGCGCGAGGCCCTCGCCAGGGTGCGCGGTCCGAAGGCGGCGCGGATCCTGTCGCGTCAGCTCGCCGGGGCATGGGACGTGGCATGGCGCCGGCTGCTGGCAGCCGCGGAGGCCGATCGTGTGTCCGAGGTGGTGGCCGACGGCACGCGCCTCCTGGCGGCCGCGCGGGTCGGCCTGCGACTCACGCGGCCCTGGCGTGTGGTGCTCGTCGGACGGGTCAACGTCGGCAAGAGCAGCCTCGTGAACGCGCTGGCGGGGCACGCCCGTTGCATCGTGACGCCCGTGCCCGGCACCACCCGGGACCTCGTGGAGACCCGGCTCGTGCTCGACGGCTGGGAGATCGACCTCGTGGACCCGGCGGGTCTGCGACCGGGTGACGAACCGGTGGACGCGGTCGAGCGGGCGGGCATCGAACGGGCCATCGCGGCGGCCGCGGCCGCCGATCTCGTGGTGCGCGTCGTGTCGGCCGACGGCGACGAGCCAGCGGCGACCGCGTCCCCACACCAGCTCGTCGTGCGCTCGCGCGCCGATCTCGCCGTTCAGGGCGGTGCCACGGGCATGGAGGCCGCCGACTCCCTGACGACGTCGGCCGTGACGGGGCTCGGCATCGCGGCCCTCGCCGCGGCGATCGTCGCGCGGCTCGTGCCCGAGGAGCACGACGACCCCGCGCTCTTCACCGGGGCGGTGCCCGTGACGCCACGCCAGGCCGATGCCCTCCGCG
The DNA here is from genome assembly GCA_903917235.1 of uncultured Planctomycetaceae bacterium. GTDB lineage: Bacteria > Planctomycetota > Planctomycetia > Pirellulales > UBA1268 > QWPN01. Next base: position 6,012 of record CAIWZS010000090.1, read on the forward strand.
ACCTCGTCCGGTCGGCCGGCTCGACCCGGCCGTGAGCCCTCCTGCAGGCGGCCGGCCTCACCCGGGCTCGGTCGTGCGTGCCGTTCGCCCCCGCAGCAGCATCCGGATCGGCACCTCGCGGAAGGGGAGCGCCTGGCGGAACGCATTGAGCAGGTAGCGTCGGTAGGGCTCGGTGACGGCCCGCGGGGCGCTGGTCGCGATGACGATCGTGGGCGGCCCGGTCTCCACCTGCGTCGCATAGAAGAGCCTGACCGGCTTGCCGCGGGCGTCACGCGGAGGCTGGTTGGCCTCGACGGCCGCGCGCAGCACGTCGTTCAGGCGGGCCGTGGTGACCCGCTCACGGCTCTGGCGGAAGAGCCGCTGGGCCGTGTCGATCACCGCCTTGGCATTGCGTCCGGTCGTCGCCGTGACGAAGGCGACGGGCGCCCAGGGCATGGTGCGGAACGTGTCTCGCAGATAGTCGCTCCACTCGCGACGCGCGACGTCGGCGGCGTAGAGATCCCACTTGTTGACGACGAGCACGACCGGCTTCCATTCGGTGACGATGGTCTCGGCGAGCTGCTTGTCGACCTTGCCGATCGGCTCGGTGGCGTCGAAGAAGAGGAGCACGACGTCGGCGCGACGGATGCTCCGCTCCGCCCGATGGGTGGCGTAGAAGTCGAGATCGCTCGTGCGGCTCTTCGTCCGCCGCAGGCCCGGGGTGTCGATGGCGAGGAACGCACGGCCGTCCACCTCGAAGCGCACGTCCACCGAGTCGCGGGTCGTGCCCGCGACCGGGCTCGTGATGACCCGCTCCTCGTGGGCCAGGGCGTTGACGAACGTGCTTTTGCCGACGTTGCGTCGGCCCACGATCGCGAGCTTCATCTCGGGCAGATCGGCGTTCTCCGGCTCGTCGTCGGCGGGGGGCGGAAGCCGGGCGAGGATCGCCTCGACGAGCGTGTCACGGCCGCGGTTCTGCAGCGCGCTGACCACGACCGGCTCGCCGAAGCCGAGCGACGCGAACTCCGCCGCCTGCGCGTCGAGGTGCGGCGCGTCGGCCTTGTTGACCACGAGCAGGACGGGTGCGCCGACCCGGCGCAGCCGGCGCGCCACCTCGCGGTCGGCGGGCAGCAGCCCGGCCCGCACGTCCACCACGAACAGGAGCAGTGCGGCCTCCCCGAGGCCGGCCTCGATCTGCGCGTCGATCCGCTCGGTGAGCCCGTCGGGATCGTCGAACCCCATCCCGCCGGTGTCGACGAGTTCGACCACCCGGTCCCCGAGCGCCAGCCGCTGGACGAGCCGGTCGCGCGTGACGCCGGCGGTCGGATCCTCGATCGCGATTCGCCGCTCGGCGAGACGGTTGAACAGGCTCGACTTGCCCACGTTGGGCCTGCCGACGACGGCGACGCGTGGAATCATCGGGGTCCCCCGCTCACTCGGCGGTCAGTGGAGGCTCGAGCATCTGCCCGAGCCGCCGCCGTGGCGCGGCATGGACGAGGTACCGGTGGGTCACGCTCTCCGAGCAGTCGCGGAGCGACGTGTCGAGGCGGGCGAGCAGGGCCCCGAGGGCCGGGCGTCCTCCATCGGGGTCGGTCGCCGCGAGGGCATCGACGTCGGCCAGCCGCAGCAGGCCGGTCGCCGCCATCACCGCCCGCTCCTCGCCGGAGAGCACCGGTGAGGACGCGTCCCGTGGCAGGCGGGCGACATGGTCGGCGAGCGCGGCGACCTGGAAGCCGATGCTTCGCGGGTTCGTCTCGTCGATCACGAGCAGGTCGATGAGCGGCGCCGCCTCGAGGGTGCCGTGGTAACGATTGCGGTAGGTCATGAGGCTGTCGGCGATGTCGAGCAGCATCTCCCACAGCCGCTGGACGTCGGCCCGCGCACCGGCCGTCGCGGCGCTGTCGGCGGCCGGCACGGGCGGTCGCGGGGGGACGAGCGTGGCCCCGAGCACCTGCATCGCCGCGGAGGCCCGCTCGATCCGCCGGCCCATGTCGAGGAATCGCCAGCCGGGACCGCGGGTCATGCTCTCCGTCCCGAGGCCCGCGAAGGCGGAGAGATCGAGAATCAGGGTGTCGAGCACGCTCAGCACGTCGGCGCCGCCGCGCCGCGTCGTGGGCTTGGTCGCCGGACAGTCGCTCCGCACCCGCGACAGGATCTTCCACGAGTCGATCGAGATCCGATCGCGCACCACGGAGGCCATGTTCCAGAGTGCCCGCACGCTGGCCCGCACGCTCATCGGGCGCGACTCGTCGAAGACGAGCGACTGGATCTCGAGCGCGATCTCCCGCGGGGTCTCGCGCCGGCCCGGCTGGAGCCACGCATGGTGCACGTGCGGCGGATCGGCGAGCGACCCGAGCAGCATGGCGGCCGCCGCGACCGACTCTTGGTTGGATTCCGACGCGATGCGGGTGGCGACGGCGCGGAGCAGGCGGGCGGCCGTCTCCGCCCGCTCCACGTGGCGGCCGAGCCAGTGGAGGTGGTCGGCCACACGGCTCGGCAGGTCGTTGCCGCTGCGCCGCAGCGCGACCTTTCGCCCCGGTGTCGGCAGGAGCGACACCGGCGCCACCGGCCCCTGCGAGAGCACCCACACGTCCTTCGAGCCCTGGCTCGAGAGGAGCAGTTCCTCGCCGATCGATCGTCCCACCGACATGCGTGCGAGTCCGCCACGCATCGACTGGTAGCCATCGCCGGTGGAGACGGCGAAGCAGCGCATGAGCACGGAGGCGGAGACGATGCCGCTGCCGTTCCAGCAGGGCGCCGCGGACCGCTCCACCATCTCGCGGCCGACCCACGCCGCCGGACGGGCGCGGATCTCGGAGACGAGGTCGGCCCGGCGTGTGGCGTCGAGGAGAGCCGGGACGTAGCGCTTGAGCCCCCGGGGGGCGTGGACCGGCTCCACCACCACCTCGTCGAGCCGGTCGAGCACGTGGGCGAGATTGGCAGGCAGCCCGCACCACCACGACCGCGGGGCGGGCAGCACGACGTCCTCGCCGAGCAGCCGGCGGGCGACGGCGGGCAGGAACTCGGAGAAGCCGGGTGACTCGACGAGGCGGCTGCCCAGCGCGTTGGCGAGGGCGACCCGCTCGCGCCGCACCGCCTGCACGAGGCCGGGCGTGCCCCCGAGCGCGCCGCCGTCGAGCTCGAGCGGGTCGCACTCGCGGTCGGTGACGCGACGGACGAGCACGTCCACCGGCACGAGGCCGCCGAGCGTCTTGAGGCTCACGCGGTCGTCGCGGACGGCGAGGTCGCCCCCCTCGACGAGCGTGTAGCCCAGATAGCGGGCGAGGTAGGCGTCCTCGAAGTAGGTGCGGCTCGTGGGCCCGGGGCTCTGCAGCGCGATGCGGGGCGTCTCGCGGCCCGGGGCCAGGCCCCGCAGCATCGACTGGAGCGAGATGAAGAAGGGGGCGAGCCGCTCCACGTTGCAGTCGTGGAAGACGCCGGGCAGCAGCCGCGACACCACGAGACGATTCTCGAGTGCGTACCCGAGTCCCTGCGGCACGCCGGTGCGGTCGCCGAGCGCGAGCCACTTGCCGTCGTGATTCCGGACGATCACCGCGCCGTAGAGGTGGAGCCAGCGGCCTCCCTGCGGCGCCATGCCGTGACAGCAGCGCAGGAACGACGGGCTCGTGTAGACGAGCTCCGGAGGCACGAGGCCCTCGCGCACGACGTGCTGGGGCCCGTAGAGATCGGCGAGGAGGGCGTCGAGCACGCGGGCACGCTGGTTGATGCCGACCTCGAGCCGGGCCCAGTCGTCCGCGGAGACCACGAGGGGGATCGGGTCGAGCACCCAGGGCCGCTGCTCGCCCGACGCCTCGTCGTGCACGTTGTAGGTGACGCCGTTGTCGCGGATGAGTCGGCGGGCCTGCTCCCAGCGTTCCACGAGCTCCGCGGGCGCCCACGAGCCGAGGAGGTCGACGAGCCTCACCCAGTGCGGTCGGGGCGCGCCGTCGGCACCGCACAGCTCGTCGTAGCAGCCTTCGGGCGCCCGGTAGCCGGGAAACGGATTGGGGTGGGCGGCGACGGTCGGTGCGAACGGGGGGGCGGACATGCGGGGGCGGCACGGGGCGGCGGACCACACCCGAGTGTATGTCGCCGCGTCGAAACCTGCCGTCGGGAAAACGGCGTGGCGACGGGCCGCGATCGGGGCTTCTTCGTCGCGAACGGAATCAGCCGCCCAGGATCGCGGTCAGCGCCTCGGCCTTCGTCGTGACGGCACCGTCGAGCTGGAGCACACGCGCTCGTGCGAGGGCGTCCCCGAGCGCCGGACCCGCGGGGATGCCCGCGGCCAGGAGATCGGCACCCGTCAGGAGCGGCGGCGGATCCCGCTCGGCATGCGGGCGACCGGCCTCCGCAGTGAACCATGCCGCGGCGGCCGGGTCACCACGCCCCTCGGTCGCGCGGGCCCGGAGCAGGTCGGCGAGCGCCGGCGTCGCGTCGTGGGCCAGCCACGGCTGGAGGCGCGAGCGCGGCCATGACCGGAGCGCGGCCGCATCGGCCGACCCGAGCATCCGCAAGGCCTCGGTCAGCCACGCCGCCGTGCGACCCTCGTGGTTCGACAGCCGCAGCCGCGTCGCGAGCCGGGACATCGCGGCCGGCGAGTCTTCTCCCAGCGCCGCCAGCGCGAGCGGCAGATCCGGCTCATCGAGCGCCGCGACGATGCGGGCCGACTCGTGCCAGCGGGGACGGTCGGCGGGCCGCGGAGCGACGTCGGCGAGAATCTCGCGTGCCAGTCCCGTGGCCTCGAGCAGTTCGAGCGCCTGTCCGCGGCCCGGTCGCTCCATCATCGCCCGCAGCTCGGCGGCGACCCGCTCGGGGCTCACCGTGGCGACCAGGTGCGGCGCGCGCTCGATCGCCTCGCGTGTCGCCGTGTCGAGCACGAAGCCGAAGAACGCCGTGAAGCGAATCGCACGAAGCATCCGCAGGTGATCCTCGGCGAAGCGCTGGGCCGGCATGCCGATGGCCCGCACGATCCCGGCGGCGAGGTCGTCCCGTCCGCCGACGAAGTCGTGCACCGCGCCGGTGAGCGGATCGAGGAAGAGGCCGTTGATGGTGAAGTCGCGGCGCCGTGCATCCTCGCGGGCGGAGCAGAACGTCACGCCGTCCGGATGGCGGCCGTCGGTCGACGGGGCATCGGCGCGGAACGTCGCCACCTCCACCTGCCCGGCGGCACGCGGACCGAGCACCGTGATCACCCCGAATGCGGCGCCCACGGCGAGCGTCCGCCGTCGGCCGAAGATGTCGCGGACCTGCTCCGGCCGCGCGGCGGTCGCGACGTCGTAGTCGGCCGGCGTTCGCCCGAGCAGTTCGTCGCGCACGCAGCCACCGGCCCAGTAGGCCTCGTGCCCGGCGCGGCGCAGACCGTCGACGACCGTGAGCGCGAAGTCACGAGCCGCGGCGGGATCGGCGCATCGGGCGGGCATGGGGTGTTTCCGGACGGTGCTGTACTATTCGGACTCGCGCCCTTGTGGCAAGGCCGCGCGTCCGGCGGGATGTCCCGCCGGGGTCTCCCGAGTCCCGGAGCCTCCCCATCATGATCGTCGGCGTGCCTCGCGAGACGAAACGCGACGAGTACCGCGTCGGCCTGCTACCGGTCGGCGCGGAGGAGCTCGTGCGGGCCGGCCACACCGTGCTTGTCGAACGTGGCGCGGGGGCCGGATCGGGGCTCGCCGACGACGCATACGCCGCAGCCGGGGCCACGCTCGTGTCCGACGCCGCCGCCGTGTTCGGTGGGGCCGAGCTCGTCGTCAAGGTGAAGGAACCGCAGCCGGCGGAGCTCGCTCGCATCCGCGCCGGCCAGGTGGTCTTCACGTATTTCCACCTCGCTGCCGACCGCCGGCTCACCGAGGGCTTTCTCGCGACCGGAGCCACCGCGCTCGCCTACGAGACGCTCCGCGACGACCGCGGCCGTCTGCCGCTGCTCATCCCCATGAGCGAGGTGGCGGGCCGGATGAGCATCCAGGAGGGGGCAAAGTATCTCGAGCGGCCGCAGATGGGGCGGGGCATCCTGCTCGGCGGCGTGCCCGGCGTGGCGCCGGCCAACGTCCTCGTGCTCGGCGCGGGGACCGTCGGTGCGAACGCGGCGAAGGTGGCCGCGGGCTTCGGGGCGAACATCGCGCTGCTCGACACCAGCCTCGAACGGCTGCGCTACCTCGACGACGTCACGCCCCCGAACATCGACTGCCTCTATTCCGACCGGCACACGATCCGCGAGCGGCTCGGCTGGGCCGACCTCGTCATCGGCAGCGTGCTGATCCCCGGCGCGCGGGCGCCGCACCTCGTGGAGCGCGACGATCTGCGGCTCATGAAGCCGGGTGCCGTGATCATCGACGTGGCGATCGATCAGGGAGGCTGCGTGGCGACGAGCCGGCCGACCACGCACGCGGAGCCGACCTTCGTCGTCGACGACGTCGTGCACTACTGCGTGACGAACATGCCCGGGGCCGTGGGCCGCACGAGCACGTACGCGCTCTGCAACGCGACGCTGCCCTACGTCATGCAGCTGGTGCGAGGCGGGCTGCCGGCCGCCGCCCGCGATTCGGCCGCGATCCGCTCGGCGGTGAACATCCACGAGGGACGGCTCGTCCAGGAGGCCGTGGCCGCCGCCTTCGGGCTGCCGTGCGATCCGCCGCCGTTCGGATGACATCACGAGGCTGCGAGGCTCCCATGCCTGAATCGATGGCTCGGATCGCCGCGGGGAACGAGCCGTGCGCGCTGCGGTGGATCGACGCCCCTGGGGGCCACGGGCACCTCGGCGTCCTGGATCAGACGCTCCTGCCCGGGCGGGTGGCGTGGCGGGACTGTCGCGACGTGCCCGCGGTCATCGAGGCGATCCGCAGCCTGCGGGTCCGCGGGGCGCCTGCGATCGGCATCGCGGGCGCCTACGGCCTCGTGGTGGCGGCCGGGGAGGCGTGGCGCGACGGGCTGTCCGCGGCGTCGGCCCGGGCCCATGTGCTCGCGCGTGGCGAGGAGCTCGCGTCGGCGCGACCGACGGCCGTGAACCTGCGCTGGGCCGTCGAGCGCGCCCTCGCGGCGATCTCGCCCCTGCCAGACGAGGCACCGGCCGACGTCATCGCCGCCGCGCTGCTCGACGAGGCACGGCGGATTCACGACGAGGATCGGCGGCTCTGTGAGGCCATCGGTCGCCACGGCGCGGACCTGCTGCCCGAAGGGGGCATCCTCACGCACTGCAATACCGGGGCCCTCGCCACGGGGGGCGACGGGACGGCGCTCGCCGCGATCACGACCGCCTGGCGGGACGGGCGGCGGATCGAGGTCTTCGCCGACGAGACGCGGCCGCTCTTCCAGGGATCGCGGCTCACGGCCTGGGAACTCACGCAGCGGGGCATCCCGGTGACGGTGCTCGTCGACTCTGCGGCGGGCCACCTCCTGGCCAGCGGGCGCGTCGCCGCCTGCATCGTCGGCGCCGACCGCATCACCGCCGCCGGTGACGTCGCCAACAAGATCGGCACCTACGCGCTCGCCGTGCTCGCGCGTGCCCACGGGGTGCCGTTCTACGTGGCGGCGCCGTCGAGCACGTTCGACCTCCGGATCGACTCCGGCGCCGACATCCCGATCGAGGAGCGCACCGCAGCCGAGGTGCTCGCCCCGTTGGGCGTCCCCGCGGCACCCGAGGGGGCCCGCGCCTTCAATCCCGCGTTCGACGTGACCCCCGCCCACCTCGTCACGGCGCTCGTCACGGAGCGCGGCGTCATTCGGCCGGTCAGCCGCGAGGGCATCGCGCAGTGCCTCGGGCGCATCTGACGTCGCTGGTACAACGGCTCGGGGTGCGGCACAAGTCTCCTCGCTCCGGCCGCAGCGGCCGCTCGTTCGGGAAGCGTTCGCCGATCCCCCTTCAACGCGTCTGCTTCGCCTTCCGAGTCATCGCTCCACAGCACCCGGATGCGCTCCGGGTAGCGGGTGAGGCAGGGTGGCGCGGGCGGCCGTGCTCCTGCCGGCTCACGCGGGCGGCTCGGCC
>CAIWZS010000091.1 GCA_903917235.1 uncultured Planctomycetaceae bacterium
ACTTGGGGCGAGACAGGCTGGCCATGAGTGGATCAGACAGGCACGCCGCGCCGGGTCAGGTCAGCCGTCGGCGGCTGTTCGTGGCGGGCTCGGCGGGGATGGCGGGAATCACGCTCGCTGACATCTTGCGGGCGGAGGACGCCAAGGTGCCGTCCGGTGCTGCGCAGGACCGCCGGACGGCCCGAGCGATCATCAACGTCCATCTCGACGGCGGCCCGCCGCAGATGGACACGATCGACATGAAGCCCGAGGGCCCGGCCGAGGTGCGCGGCGAGTTCGCGCCGATCGCGACGAGCGTGCCGGGCATCCGCATCTGCGAACTCCTGCCCGCGATCGCGGGCCTCGCCGATCGCTTCGCCTTCATCCGGTCGCTCGTGGGTTCGGCGGGCGCCCATGACGCCTTCCAGTGCCAGTCGGGCTTCCCGGCGAGCGCCCTGCGGGCGGAGGGCGGGTGGCCGGCCATGGGCAGCGCCCTGTCGTATCTCTGGGGATCGCCGCGGGACGCGGCACCCACGTTCTGCGACCTCATGCAGGGGCGCGGGCTCGTCCGCGACAGCGCCCGGCCCGGATTTCTCGGCAGGGCGCACGCCCCGTTCCGCCCGGACATCGGCGGCATGTTCGACCGGCCACTCGAAGAGGGCATGAAGTCGGAGCTGGCGGCCCGCGGAGCCGGCCACTCCACGCCGCTCGTCCTCGCCGCGGCCCTGCCCTCCACACGGCTCGACGACCGCCGCGGACTGCTGGGCCGCCTCGACGCCTGGCGGCGGCGGGCCGACGCCGGGGACGACATGCGGGCGATGGACCGCTTCCACGAACAGGCCGTCGGCATCCTCACCTCCGGCCGCGTGGCCGAGGCGCTCGACCTCGGTCGCGAGACCCAGGCCGTCCGCGAGCGCTACAGCCTGAGCGGTGCCGAAGCGCCCCGGTTCGCCACGGCGGACGGAGCCAGCGCCACGCTCAAGTTTCTCCTCGCGCGGCGGCTCGTGGAGGCGGGCGTGCGGTGCGTGAGCATCTCGCTGAGCGACTTCGACACGCATGGCGACAACTTTCCACGGATGCGACACCTGCTTCCGATCCTCGACGTCGGCCTCTCGGCCCTCGTCCACGACCTCGAGGACCGGGGCATGCTCGACGAGGTCGTGATCGTGGTGTGGGGAGAGTTCGGCCGCACGCCGCGGATCAACCGCAACGGGGGCCGCGACCACTGGCCCGCCGTCTCGCCGGCCCTGCTCGTCGGGGGCGGCATCCGCGGCGGACAGGCGATCGGGGAGACCGACCGCTGGGCGGGCGAGGTGCTCGGCGGTGCGGTGACGTTCCAGGACGTCACGGCCACGCTCTACCACCTGCTGGGCCTCGATCCGCACCGCCCCGGCACGCTCAGCGACGCGAGCGGACGGCCCCACGCGCTCGTGGAGACCGGCCGCGTCATCGACGCGCTCGTCTGAACGGTCCCGCGCCACCGCGAGCCAGCCTCATGCCATCCGTCCCTGCAGCGCGTCTCGTGGTCGCCATGGCGGCGGTGGCCGCCGCCGGGCTCGCGCACGATGGGCCGCGGGCGGCCGACGAGACGGCGCCGCCGGTCACGTTCGAGGAACACGTGCGGCCGCTGCTCAAGGCCCACTGCCTCGACTGCCATGGCGCGACGGAGACGCTCGAGGGCTCGCTCGACCTGCGGCTCGTCCGCCTCATGCGGGCGGGTGGCGACAGCGGTCCGGCGATCGTGCCCGGCGACGCCGCCGGCAGCCTCATCCTCCAACGGGTCCGTGCCGGCGACATGCCGCCCGGTGAGAAGAAGATGTCGGCGGCGGAGCAGGACCTGCTCGCGCGGTGGATCTCCGCTGGCGCGCCGACGAAGCGTCCCGAGCCCGAGGCGATCGCGCCCGGCCTGGCGATCACGCCGGAGGAGCGGGCCTTCTGGGCGTTCCAGCCGGTACGTCGTCCCGACGTGACGGCCGATCCGGCCGTGCCGCGTGCGCCGATCGACGCGCTCGTCTTCGGTGCGGACGGCCCGCTGCCCGCGGAGGCCGCGCGTCACGCGCTCGTCACACGTGCCTTCCTCACGCTCACCGGCCTGCCACCCGCCCACGCCGACGTGGAGCGGTGGGCCGCCGATCCGAGCGCGGACTGGTTCGACCGGCTCGTCGACGAACTGCTCGCCTCGCCGCACTACGGCGAGCAGTGGGCGCGGCACTGGCTCGACGTGGCGGGCTACGCCGACTCGGAGGGGGCGACGCTGGCCGACGAGGTGCGCCCCTGGGCGTGGCGCTATCGCGACTACTGCATCGACGCCTTCAACGCGGACGTGCCGTTCGATCGCTTCATCGCCGAGCAGCTCGCCGGCGACGAGATCGCGGGGGCTCGGTCGGGCGACTGGACGGCGGAGCAGATCCGGCTGCTCACGGCGACGGGCTTCCTGCGCATGGCCGCGGACGGGACCGGCAGCGGGGGCGACACACCCGAGGGGCGCAACCAGACGGTGGCCGACACCGTGCGCATCGTCGGCACGTCGCTGCTCGGCATGAGCGTGCACTGCGCGCAGTGCCACGATCACCGCTACGATCCCGTGCTCCACACCGACTACACGGCGCTGCGTGCGGTCTTCGAGCCGGCCCTCGACTGGAAGGCGTGGAAGACGCCCGCGCAGCGCCTCGTCTCGATCCAGACCGAGGCCGAGCGGGCACAGGCCGCGGCGATCGAGGCCGAGGCACAGCTCGTCGCCACGGACCGGGCGGCGAAGCAGGCGGAGTTCATCCGCCAGGCGCTCGAGCAGGAACTCGCGAAGTTCGAGGAGCCTCTGCGCGGTCGGCTGCGCGGCGCCTACGACGCACCGGAGAAGGAGCGCACCGACGAGCAGCGGGCGCTCCTCAAGGCGCATCCGAGCGTGAACGTCACGCCGGGCGTCCTCTACCAGTACCTGCCCAAGGCGGCGGAGGAGCTGAAGGCCCTCGACAAGACGATCGCCGACATCCGCGCGAAGAAGCCCGCCGAGGAGTTCATCCAGGCCCTCGTCGAACCGGCCGGGCACCTGCCCGAGACGCGACTCTTCCACCGAGGCGACCACCAGCAGCCGAAGCAACCGGTGCTCCCCGCGCCGCCGCAGGTGGCCGTGCCCGAGGGACGGCACGAGCCGTTCGCGACCGACGACACGTCCCTGCCGACGTCGGGCCGGCGGCTCGCCCTCGCCCGCTGGCTGGCATCGCCGACCAACCCGCTCACCGCCAGGGTCATCGTCAACAGGATCTGGCTGCACCACTTCGGACAGGGACTCGTCGCCACCCCGGCGGATTTCGGCAGCCTCGGCGCGCGACCGTCGCATCCCGCCCTGCTCGACTGGCTCGCCGACGAGTTCACGACGCGGGGCTGGAGCGTGAAGCACCTCCAGCGCGTCATCATGCGCACGGCCGCCTGGCGCCAGGCGCGCGGCGGGCTCCCCCGGGGCGGCCTGCCCGCGCCGCTCCTGCGGCTCGAGGCGGAGACCATCCGGGACCGGATGCTCGCGGCCACCGGCACGCTCGATCGCTCGATCGGGGGCCGGCCGGTGGGGATCAAGGACGACGACACGGGCCAGACGGTCGTCGACGGACCGCAGAGCCGCCGCAGCCTCTACGTGCAGGTGCGGCGCAGCCGGCCGGTCGCGATGCTCCAGGCGTTCGACGCGCCGGTCATGGAATGCAACTGCGAGGTGCGGCCGGTTTCCACCGTCGCCACGCAGTCACTCATGCTCCTCAACGGCGAGTTCATCCTCGATCAGGCTGCGAGGCTCGCCGAGCGGGTCGTCCAGGTCGCGGCCTCGCTCGATCCTCCGCCCGCAGCGGCGAGCCTGGCGACCGCGCTCCCACAGCCGCCCCGGCCGACGTGGACCTACGGCTACGGCGCGGTCGACGAGCAGGCGGGGCGGACGGCGACGTTCGCCCCACTCGGACACTGGACAGGTTCGCAGTGGCAGGCAGGCGACGCGCTGCCCGATGCCGCGCTCGGCTGGGTGCTCCTGAACGCATCGGGCGGCCACCCGGACGCGGCCGAGCGGGCGGTCATCCGGCGATGGACGGCGGCGGCCGACGCGCGGGTGTCCGTGACCGGCACGCTCGCCCACGCGAGCGAACATGGCGACGGCGTGCGCGGGCGGCTCGTGTCGAGCCGCACGGGCCTCGCGGGCACGTGGACGGCGCAGCATGGCTCGGCGGCCACCGACGCGGCGGATCTCGTCGTGCAGGCCGGCGACACGCTCGACTTCGTGACCGACTGCCGCACGAACCACGCGTCCGATTCGTTCACCTGGCCGGTGACCCTCACGATCCGCACGGCCGATGGGGCGACGGCGATCGCGAAGAGTACCGAGCAGTTCCTCGGCCCGACGACGGTCGAGCCGTTCGCGCCGACATGGATCGTGGCGGCCTGGCGACTCGCCTACGCCCGCGATCCGTCGCCGGAGGAGGTCGCGCTCGCCGCCGACTTCGTCCACCGCCAGTTCGTCACGTTCCAGGCGCGGCCTGCGGCGGTGCCCGAAGGGCGCTCCCCTGCCCGACAGGCGCTCGTGAGCCTCTGCCAGGTGCTCCTGGGGTCCAACGAGTTTCTCTACGTCGACTGAACCCGCGCCGCCGGACCACCGCCATGCGAAACCACCACGACCATGGAGCGTCACCGGACGACCGGTCCGCCCGGATCGTCCGTCACCACCGCCGCACCTTCCTCCGGGGCGGATCGCTCGGAGCCGGCACGCTCGCGCTCGCCTGGCTGCTCGACCGCGAGCAGGCCGCCGCCGCGACGAAGCCGCCGCTGCCGAAGGAGGCGCCGCGGATCGACCTCGTGCCGAAGCGGCCCCACCATCCGCCGCGGGCGAAGGCGATGATCTCGCTCTTCATGCACGGCGGGCCGTCGCACATGGATCTCACCGACCCGAAGCCCGAACTCACGAAGCGGGACGGCACCGACTATCCCGGCGACATCACCTACAGTTTCGTCAACGAGGCGAGCAAGAAGCTCCTCGGCACGAGGTGGTCGTTCGCGAAGCACGGGGCGTGCGGCACCGAGATCTCCGAACTCCTCCCCGAGACGGCCGGCATCGTCGACCGCATCTGCCTCCTCCGCGGGATGCACACCGGCGGCAACGGCCACGAGGTGTCGATCCGCTACTTTCACGGCGGCATCCCCGGCGTGCTCGGCCGACCGCACCTCGCCTCCTGGCTGCTCTACGGGCTCGGCTCGGAGACGGACAACCTGCCCGCCTACATGGTGCTCACCGACCCGGGCGGCCTGCCGGTCGACGGGGTCACCAACTGGTCGAGCGGCTTCATGCCGCCACTGTTCCAGGGCACCGTGCTGCGGCCGAAGGAGCCGCGCATTCTCAACCTCGATCCGCCGCCGCACCTCGCCGGCGAGCCGCAGCGCCAGTCGCTCGACCTGCTCGGCGCGCTCAACCGCCGGCACGCCGCCCGCTTCCCCGGCCAGTCGGACCTCGACGCGCGGATCGCGAGCTACGAGCTCGCCGCGCGGATGCAGACGGCCGCCCGCGAGGCGCTCGACATCTCGCAGGAGACGAAGGCGACCCATGCGCTCTACGGCCTCGACGACGACGCGACCCGCGAGTACGGCACGCGCTGCCTGATCGCCCGCCGCCTGGTGGAGCGCGGCGTGCGGTTCGTGCAGCTCTTCCTCGCCGGCCAGCCGTGGGACAACCACTCGAACCTCGGCTCCGCGCTGCCGGCGATCTGCCGCCGCACCGACAGGCCCGCCGCCGCGCTCGTGAAGGATCTGGCCCAGCGCGGCATGCTCGACGAGACGATCGTCCACTGGGGAGGGGAGATCGGCCGGCTGCCGGTCACGCAGAACCAGGGTGCGCCGGAGAAGCATGGCCGCGACCACAACGGCCAGGGCTTCAGCATCTGGCTGGCGGGCGGCGGCATCCGGCCCGGCATGGTCCACGGTGCGACCGACGAATTCGGCCACCGGGCCGTCGAGGGAATCGTGACGCCGAACGACTACCAGGCCACGCTCCTGCACCTCTTCGGGCTCGACTGGAACGAGCTCGTCTTCCCCCATGCCGGTGCCGCGCAGATCGTCACCGCCGGACGGCCCGCCCGCGTCGTCCATGAGATCCTGGCGTGAGGCGCGTCCCTGCCCGACGGACGTCACCCGACGGGGGCGGACCAGCCCCGCCGACGACGGCAGCACGTGCGCCCGACCGTGCGGATCGTGCCGTCTGGAGCGGCTGCGCGGCGGCAAACCTTGTCCAAATTACGGTGTATGCTTGGTCAAAATGGGCGCATGGGCTTCCGGGGCACGTTCGCCACGGCCGGTGTCCCGAGGGGCGCGTGGACCCGCTCGTTCGATGGTCAACGACAATCGCGAGTTCATCGACGAGTTTCTCGTCGAGTCGTCGGAGAATCTCGACCAGCTCGATCGCGATCTGCTCGCGCTCGAGCAGGCACCCGATGATCCCGAGCGGCTGGCGAGCATCTTTCGCACCGTCCACACGATCAAGGGCAACAGCGGCTTCTTCGGGTTCTCGAAGCTCGGTGCGCTGACCCACAACGGCGAGCATCTGCTCGGCCAGCTGCGCGACGGCCAGCTGCGTCTCGACGACCGCATCACCGGCTCGCTCTATTCGATGGTCGATGCGGTGCGATCGATCCTGCGATCCATCGAGGCGACGGGCTCCGAGGGGGAGGTCGACCTGCAGGATCTCACGAGCCGGCTCGCGGCCGTCGCGGCGGACACGAGGGAACACACGCGGGCGGAGCGGACGGTCGCCGCCGACGCGGCGAGCCCGACACCCGCGTCGTCCGGCGCCGGCCTCGCCGCAGACCCGCGTCCCGTGCTGCCGCGAGCCGGATCGGCCCCGTCGGCGCCGGCCATCGACAGCCCGGCGGCGTCCTCCGCAGCCCCCGAGCCCTCGCCACCCGAGGCCGTCGCGCCCGCGGCGCCGCGCGGCGAATCGCAGGTCCCGGCGGCGTCCCCTCCCCCCGCGGCGGAGAGCACGATCCGCGTCGACGTGGCCCTGCTCGGGTCGATCCACGACCTCGTCGGTGAGCTCGTGCTCGCCCGCAACCAGCTGCGCAGCCTCGAGATCGAGGATCCGGCGATCCAGGCCGTCGCGCAGCGCATCAACGCCGCCACGAACGCCCTCCAGGAGGTGGCGGTCAAGACGCGGATGCAGCCGATCGAGCACCTCTTCAGCAAGTTTCCGCGGATCGTGCGGGATCTCGCCGTGACCTGCGGCAAGGAGGTGCACTTCGTCGTCGACGGCACCGACACGGAGCTCGACCGCACGCTGGTGGAGAGCATCCGCGACCCGCTCACGCACCTCATCCGCAACGCGGTCGACCACGGCATCGAGCGTCCCGACGTGCGGGAAGCCGCCGGCAAGCCCCGCGCCGGCCGCGTGACGCTCCGGGCGTACAACGAGAACGGCCAGGTGACCATCGAGGTGGAGGACGACGGCGGCGGGATGTCGGTGGAGGCCGTGCGCGCGAAGGCGGTCGCCCGTGGGCTCGTCGCCGCCGACGCCGCGGCGCGGATGCCCGACGAACGCCTGCTCCAGTTCATCTTCGAGCCTGGCTTCTCGACGGCGACGACCGTCACGAGCGTCTCCGGTCGGGGCGTCGGCATGGACGTCGTCAAGACGAACATCGAGGCGATCGGCGGAGCCGTCGATGTCGACAGCCGCTCCGGCCTCGGCACGAAGATCCGCGTGCGTGTTCCGCTGACGCTCGCGATCATGCCGGCGCTCGTCATCCGCTGCGAGGGGCAGCGGCTCGCGATCCCGCAGGTCGCCGTGAGCGAGCTCGCTCCGCTCCGACCGGACCGGCCCGACGGACGCATCGAGGGGCTCGACGGCAACCCGGTGATGCGGGTGCACGGCCGGCTCGTGCCGGTGATCTTTCTCGACGAGCTGCTCGGACTCCGCGAGCGGTCGGCCCACCGGGAACACGGCACCGTCGTGCTCTTGCGCGTCGACGAGCGCGAGTTCGGCCTCGTGATCGACGGGCTCGGAGGGGGCTCGGTCACGTCTACGCGGCGGGCGGCCGAGGACATCGTCTCGCTCACGACAATCGTGGTGAAGCCGCTCGGCGGCCTCCTGTCGCAGATCGGCGTCTATGCCGGGGCGACCGTGCTCGGCGACGGCGACGTGGCGCTCGTGCTCGACCCGCGTGGACTCCTCCGGGCGGCCCACGTGCCTTCACAGCAGGCCGAGGCACGTCCCGCGGCCGCCGCAACCGGCGCCGCGTGGGTCGAATCGGACCGCTATCTCGTCTGCCGCACCTCCGGGGGCCGCCGCGTGGCGGTGCCGCTCAACGAGGTCACGCGGCTCGAGCATTATCCGGCGAGCCAGTTGCAGCCGGTCGCCGGGCGAAAGGTCATCCGCCGGCACGGCGGGTTCACGCCGGTGGTCGACGTCGACGCCCTGCTCGGCGTGCCCGCGGCGCCGACGCCCGAGATGGTGCACCTCGTGATCGTCGGCGACACCGGCCTGGCGGTCCGTCAGATCCTCGACGTGGTCGCGGCCGAATCACCGCTCCACCCGCACCTCTCCATGCCGGGCGTGGTCGGGTCGCTCTCGCTGGGCGGCGTCGCGACCGAGGTGCTCGACCTCGCGCCCCCGCTCATACGATCGATGGCGGTGGCACCATGAACCGGCCTCCGGAGTCCGCAACGCTCGACGCGTGCTGCTTCATCGTGTCGGGGCATCACTTCGCGGTCGAGTCGGCCTGCGTGGAGGAGATCCTGCGGGGCGGCCGACCCACGCGCGTGCCGCTCGCACCACCGGAGGTCAGCGGGGTGCTCCACCTGCGGGGCCGGATCGTGCCGATGATCGACATGGGACGGAGGCTGCGGCTGTCCGCCGACGGCACGGCGACGATCCACGTGATCATCCGGTCGGGAGACGAGTGGTACGGCCTGCTCGTGGACGACGTGCTCGGCGTGCAGTCGTTCGCCCGCGACCGCATTGAGTCACCGGGGGGCGAAAGCCTGCACGATCCGCGCATCGGCGTCATTGCCGCCGACGGCCACCTCGTCCACCTGCTCGACCCCCAGCGCATCGTCCAGCCGCTCTTCCGCCAGCGCACGTCCCCCGTCATCACGCATGGAGCATCGCATGTCGGTTCCGTCGCCTAAACGCCCCTCCATCGCGGGCGGATGGCTCTCGCTCTTCAGCAACCAATTGCTCCTGTCCCTGCTCGCGGTCTCGCTCATTCCCCTGGCGCTCATGGGCATGCTGACCTACTGGGCCGCCTCGACGGCGCTCAAGGCGCAGGCCTTCCGCCAGCTGGAGACGGTCCGCACGATCACCGCCCGCTCGGTCGAGCGGTACTTCGGCACGCTCCAGGAGCAGTTGCGCGTGGTGAGCGAGGATCTCATGACGGTCGACGCGCTCGCGCAGTTCACGACCGGCTTCGAGAAACTCCTCGAGGATGACTCTTTCGACACCGCCGCCCTCGCCGCCGCCCGCCGCGACCTCTCCGCCTTCTACACCACCGAGGTCCAGTCGGCGGTGCAGGTGCGGGATGCGTCTGTCGGCGACTTAGGGGCGCTCGCGACGGCCCTGAGCGACCGGGCCGCGATCCTCCAGGACCTCTACATCCGCAAGAACCCCAATCCCACCGGCTCGAAGGAACTGCTCGACGCCTCCACCGACGACTCCGACTACACGCGGGCCCACGGCATGTTCCACCCGCTCTTCCGCAATCTGCGGGCCCGCTACAACCTCTACGACGTCTTCCTCATCGACGCCACGAACGGGGCCATCGTCTATTCCGTGGCGAAGGAGATCGACTACGGCGTGTCGATGCGGAACGGCTTCTTGGCCGCGACGAATTTCGGCAAAGCGGTGCAGGAGGTGCTCGGGAGCGGCCGCCGCGACATCGTGGCATTCGCGCAGTACGAGCACTACCTGCCGTCCGCGATGGCCCCGGCCTGCTTCATCGTCGCCCCCGTCTACAAGGAACGTCAGCTCATCGGGGCGTTGGCCTTCCAGATCTCGGTCGAGCGGCTCAACGAGATCGTCGGCGAGCGCACCGGCATGGGCTCCACCGGAGAGACCTACGCGGTCGGCCCCGACCGCTTGTTCCAGACCAACTCCCGATTCGCCGGACAGCTGGGTGTCGCGACCACGATCATCAACCCCAAGTTCCGCATCGACACCGAGCCGGTACGCTCGGCGCTCGACCAGAACTCCTCCGGCACCGCGATCACCCTCGACTACCGTGACCAAACCGTGCTCTCGTCCTGGACGCCGATCACGGTGCATCGCGATCCGGCGTCTTCGCGGGGGACGGTGCGGTGGGCGCTCGTTTCGGAGATGGATGAGGTGGAGGTGCTGCAGCCGATCTCCTCCCTCAGGAATTACGCCCTCACCCTCTTCGGAGTGTCGACGCTCGGCGTGCTCCTCGTATCGGCGGGCATCGCCCGGCGACTCACGTCGGAGTCCCGACGGCAGGCATCGCTCATCGACGGCATCATCCAGAACACGCACACGCTCGCCAGCTCGTCGGAGGAGCTCACGAGCGTCAGCCAGCAGATGAGCGCGGCGGCGGAGGAGACGACCGCCCAGGCCAACCTCGTCTCGGCCGCCGCGGAGCAGGTCAGCGCCAACGCCCGCACCGTCTCGGGATCGATCGAGAATCTCGTGACGAGCATCCACGACATCGCCCGCAACGCGCAGGACGCCGCCACGACCGCCCGCCAGGCCGTGACGCTCGCGGGCTCGACGACCGACACCATGGGAACGCTCGGCCGTTCGAGCCACGAGATCGGCAAGGTCGTCAACGTCATCACGACGATCGCGGAGCAGACGAACCTGCTGGCGCTCAACGCCACCATCGAGGCGGCACGGGCGGGCGAGGCCGGCCGGGGCTTCACGGTCGTCGCCAACGAGGTGAAGGAACTCGCCCGGGAGACGGCCAAGGCCACCGACGACATCCGCGAGCGCATCGAGGCGATGCAGAGCGACACGAAGAGGGCGGTCGAGGCGATCGGAGAGATCGGTCGCGTGATCGAGCGGATCGACAGCCTGCAGGCCAAGATCGCCGTCGCGGTGGAGGAGCAGTCGGTGACGACGAGCGAGATCAACCGCAACATCGTCGAGGCGACCACCGGCTCGTCGGAGATCGCCGAGAACATCCTCCAGGTGGCCCAGGCGGCCCAGAGCACGGCGGAGGGGGCCGCCAACACGCAGATCTCCTCGCGCGAGCTCGCTCGGATGGCGCAGGACCTGCAGCGGCTCGTGGACGACTACCGGCAGTAGGATGGAAGCCTCGCCCGCTGGGCACGGAGGAGACGGCATGCGAGCGCTCGTGGTGGATGAGTCGGGAGCTGGACGCGGCATCGTGATGCGGGGGCTCCGGACGCACGGCTTCGAGTGCGTCGAGGCGGGCACCGCCGACGACGCGCTCGAGATCGTCGCGAAGGAGCCGCGGCCCGCGGTCGTGACGGTCACGCGGCAGTTGCCCGGCATGGATGGTCTCGAGTTTGTGCGGCGGCTCCGGCAGCTGCCACATGGCCGGGACGTGAAGGTCGTCATCTTCTCGTCGGACGCCGATCCGGCGCGTCGCGACGAGGCGCGGGCCGCGGGCGCTGACGGCTACGTGACGAAGCCGTTCACGTCCGACTCGCTCGGCAAGGCGCTCGCCGCGCTCGGCCTCATCCAGGCTGCGGCCACGACCGGGGCGGCCGGATCGGCCCCGATCCGCGTCCTCGTCGTCGACGATTCGTCGACGATCCGCACGGTGCTGACCGCCACGCTGGGTGAGGATCCGGCCATCAAGGTGGTCGGCGCGGCCGTCAACGGCCGCATGGCGGTCGACATGGTCGCGACGAACCCACCGGACCTCGTGCTGCTCGATGTCGAGATGCCGGTGCTCGACGGGCTGTCGGCCCTGCGTGAGATCCGCCGCTCGAACAAGCGGCTGCCGGTGATCATGTTTTCGAGCCTCACCGAGCGGGGCACGGCCGTGACGCTCGATGCCCTGCTCGCCGGTGCCAACGACTACGCCGCGAAGCCGTCGGGACTCCGCCCCGAGGACCTGTCCGCAAAGATCCGCGAGGAACTCGTCACGAAGATCAAGGCGCTCGTGCCGAGGGCCGCACCGCCGCCCGTCCCGCCGCCCGTCCCGCGGCCGGCGTCCGCGCCGGCTCGCGCCGACGTCGTTCGCGGCGTCGTCATCGGGGTGTCGACGGGCGGTCCGGCCGCGCTCGCCGAAATCCTGCCACACTTCGCGACGCGGGCGACCGCCCCGGTGCTCATCGTGCAGCACATGCCCGCATCCTTCATGCCGCACCTCGCCGAGCGGCTCGCGAAGATTTCCGGCGCGGTCGTGCGCGAGGCGGTGGACGGCGCCCCGCTGCGGACCGGGGACGTGCTCCTCGCCCCCGGCGGCCGTCACCTCACCGTATGCGGCGACCGGGACCATCCGCGGGTGCGGCTCACCGACGAACCGCTGGAGAACGCGTGCCGGCCGGCGGCCGACGCGCTCTTCCGCACGGCGGCGCAGGTCTGGGGGGCGGGCACCCTCGGGATCGTGCTGACCG
>CAIWZS010000092.1 GCA_903917235.1 uncultured Planctomycetaceae bacterium
CGGCGCACCGGCTCGGGGGCGGCAAAAGTCTCGTCGCGTGGGCCGCGGCGGCCCAATGCTCCTCGAGCGTTCGCCGACCCCCTTCGCCTCGTCGACGAGAGCCCCGCCCCGGAAGACGGTTTCGCCCGTGAACGGGGGCGCCTTGAACGGGGGCGTCAGAGGATGCCGCCGTGGGTCCGCCACGGTGTCATGTGGGACGGCTGATCGAGGAACCAGATCCGCTCCCACTCGTCGGTGATCGCCCGCAGATCCTCGGACGTGTAGATCAACTCCTGCGCACGGCGGATGGGATCGCCGGAGTAGATCGGAATGAGGCATCCCGTGCTCGTCGCCAGGAGTGCGGCCGCACCCAAGAACCAGACGGCCTTCGTCATCGCTCGGTCCTCCTGACCCGACTGGCACCCGCCTCGGCATCCGTGCGCCCGGAGCGGGAACGATGCGGGAGATACCCGATCGGCCCGTTGCGTGCGAGAGCGGACGCTCCGTGGGTGGTGGTGGTCGATCTGCGACGGGCCTGCGGGTTCCGTCCCCGCCATTCCGTCGCAGCCTGTTCGTTCGATCGTGTCCCTGCTTGTCCTGCCCGGCCCGTCCTGCCTAGGTTGACTCGTCGCCGGCCTCCGGCGGATCCGAGTCGGCGGCGGCGTCCGTGCCGTCCCAGACGACCTCCCTGACGCGGGCCTCCATTTCCTTGCCGGGCTTGAACGTGACGACGTTCTTGGCCCGCACCGGGACCTGCTCTCCCGTCCGGGGATTGCGGGCCATGCGGGCCTCCCGCTTCTTGATCTGGAAGACGCCGAAGTTTCTCAATTCAACCCGCTTTTCCCGCACGAGCGCCTCGATCAAGGCGTCGAACGTCAGCTGCACGAACTCCCGGGTCCGCAGCTGCGGAAGGTCGAGCTTCTCCGCGATCGTCCTCACGATGTCCTTCTTGGTCACGGTTGCGACGCTCCGACCGCCATGGGTGGAGGACGTGCTGGACGGCACCCATCCACGCAGGCTGAAAAACGGCGCAAGGCTAGGGGGGGCAATCATGAGTGTCAACAAATCGCCTGGAGGGGTTCCGGCGTGCCGGTCCGACCCTGTCAAACGGTATCGGCGGCCCATCCGGCAAACTTGACGGAATCACGGCGATCGGCACGATCGTGACCGGGCCGGCTCGTTCCGGCACCCGTTGGGTCGCCAATCAGCCACTACACTGCGGGCATCGCCGTCCCCGAGCCGCCGCCCCGATGCCCCATCCTGCGACGCCAGCCCCTCCCACGCCCGACCTCTCCGTGTCGTTGGGCCGGCTCCGCCTCCCGAATCCGCTGCTGGTCGCGTCCGGCACGTTCGGTTACGGCCGCGAGATGGCGGGCTTCGTCGACTGCGCCCGGCTCGGGGGCGTCCTGCCCAAGACGATCACGCTCCGGCCTCGGGCGGGCAACGCGCCATGGCGCACGATCGAGACCGCGGCGGGGCTGCTCAACTCCATCGGCCTCGACAACGACGGCATCGACGCCTTTCTCGTCGGCCAGCTGCCGTGGCTCGTCCGCTGCGGAGCCCCGGTGATCGTCAGCATCGCGGGCAGTTCGGCCGCCGACTTCGTCGCCCTCGCCGCGCGACTCGATGCGGTGCCCGGCATCGCCGCGATCGAGCTGAACATCTCGTGTCCGAACGTGAGCCACGGTGTCGATCTGGGCACCGATCCCGCGGCCTGTCGCGAGGTCGTCGCGGGCGTCCGCGGGGCGACCGGGCTGCCGATCCTCGCGAAGCTCACGCCGAATGTCACCGACATCGTCGCGATCGCGGGTGCGGCCCGCGACGGTGGGGCCGATGCGGTCACGCTCATCAACACCTGCCAGGGCATGGCCGTGGATTGGCGGCGGCGGCGCCCGCTGCTCGGCAACGTCGTCGGCGGCCTGAGCGGCCCCGCCATCAAGCCGATCGCGCTGCGGTGCGTCCACCAGGTGCGCCGGGCCGTCGACATTCCGATCGTGGGCGTGGGCGGCATCATGACGATCGACGACTGCATGGAGTTCTTCGTCACCGGTGCGTCGGCCGTGCAGGTGGGCACCGCGAATTTTGCCGAACCCGTGGCCTCGGTCCGCCTGCTCGACGCCCTGCCCGGCGCGCTCGCCGAGGCGGGCGTCACGCGGTTGGCCGACCTCGTCGGCACGCTCGGGCTGCCGACGCGGCCGGCGTGCGGGCCGTCGTCCGACCCGCCGGCGGCACTGGCCGTCGGCGGCGGGAGTCGCGCCGATGACCGCTGACCGCGCCTCAGGAGCCGCCCCGGCGCCCGCCACACCGAAGCCACGGGCGCTCTCGGGCATCCAGCCCACGGGACGCTTCCACTGGGGCAACTACTTCGGGGCGATCCGGCAGTACATCGAGCTCCAGCCCCCCGCGGATGGCGCGTCCCCCGGCGCGGCCGCGGAGGCCTACTACTTCATCGCCGACCTCCACGCGCTGACGACGGTGCGTGATCCTGCCCGACTGCGTGACCTCGTGCGCGCCGCGGCCATCGACCTGGTCGCCCTCGGCCTCGACCCCGAGCGCGCCGTGCTCTTCGTCCAGTCGGATGTCCCGGAGGTGTGCGAGCTCACCTGGCTCCTCATGACCGTCGCGCCGATGGGCCTGCTCGAGCGGTGCCACGCCTTCAAGGACAAGAAGGCCCGCGGCCTGCCGGCCGACGCGGGCCTCTTCACCTACCCCGTGCTCATGAGCGCCGACATCCTCGCGTACGACGCGACCGTCGTGCCTGTCGGCGAGGACCAGGTGCAGCACATCGAGGTCTGCCGCGACCTCGCCGGCGCGTTCAACCACCTCTACGGCCCCGTGTTCACGCTGCCGGTGCCGCGGCTCGTCGAGGGTGGGGCGAAGGTGCCGGGGACCGACGGACTGAAGATGAGCAAGAGCTACGACAACACGCTCGACGTCTTCGAGGATCCGGCGGCCCAGAAGAAGAAGATCATGCGGATCACGACCGACTCGAGGCCGATGGAGGCACCGAAGGATCCGGAGACCGACCACCTCTTCGCCCTCTACGCGCTCGTGGCTCCGGAGGAGGATCGCCTGCGCATGGCCGAGACCTACCGCCGGGGAGGCTTCGGCTACGGCGAGGTGAAGAAGGCGCTGGTCACGGCGGCGGCGGAGCACTTCGCCGAGGCACGGGCGCGGCGGGCGGCGCTCGAGGCGGATTCGGAGAGGATCGAGGCGATCCTCGCCGCCGGGGCCACCCGCGCGCGGGCGAGGGCATGGGACGTGCTCGATCGGGCGCGCCGGGCCTGCGGCATCGACCGCTCTCCGCACAGGCCCCCGCCGGGACGCACGTCATGAGCGTGCTCGGCATCGGCACCGACATCACCGAGTGTCTCCGCATCGCGCAGATGATCGAGCGGCACGGGGAGCTCTTCGTGGGCCGTGTCTACACGCCGGCGGAGATCGACTATTGCCGTGCTCGACGCATGGCGACGCAGCACTTCGCGGGCCGCTGGGCGGCGAAGGAGGCCGTGCTCAAGGCCCTCGGCACCGGCTGGCGGCGCGGCATCAGTTGGCGCGACGTCGAGGTGAGGAACGGACCGGGGGGGAGGCCCCACGTGGTGATTCGGGGCGGGGCCCGGGACGTGGCCGAGCGGCTCGGCATCCGCTGCGTGCTCGTCAGCATCTCGCACTGCCGCAGCCACGCCACGGCCTATGCGGTGGCGCTCGACGAGATTCCGCCCACCGCCGCCGGCGACACCCCGTAGACGACGTGTCGCGCCGGCTCGGGGGCGGCAACTGAATTTTGTCCGCCGCTCCAACGGCGGATTGGCTCCTCGCTGCGGCCGGGGCGGCCGCACGCTCGTCGAGCGTGCGCCGCCCCCCTTCGCCTTCCCCGTTCACCCTGCCGCCGCATCGCTCCCGCAACCACGATCTGCTCGAGGCGTTGGCCCGACCGCCCGAGGACCGCCGCTGCGGGAAGGGAGAGGTCGCTCAGGGGAAGGGCTGAAGCTCTGCGACGCCACCCTCGATCGTGAGGCTCGCGACGGGTGTGCCCTCGGGCACGGGGGTCGCGCCGTCGCGACGGGTCAGCGCGAGCGTCCGCTGGCCGCCGAGGTGCTCCGCGAGCCGCCTTTCAAGAGCCTTCTGGTCCGGCTCCGGCAGCTTTGAGAACGTCTCCCGGCCACGGCACTTCGGGAAGGCGCTGCAGCCGAGCCACGGACCACGCTTGCCGTCACGCAGGTTCAGGTGAGCCCCGCACTTCGTGCAGACGAGGTCGGTCACGAGCGGCGGAGGCGACGGGAACTTCACGGCTCCCTTGCGGTCGATGTTGAGAATGAAGGGAGGCGGTTCGTCGGGAGCGTCCTTCCCCTTCTGCTTGACGGGTCGCGGCCGGTCCTCGACGAGAAAGTCTCCGAATCGGCCCGTCCGCTTCACCATCGGCACGCCGCCGGGCGAGAGGAGGTCGATCTGCTCCGGCAGGAGTGGCCGGCCACTACGGTCGACGGGCATCGCGAAGGAGCAGGCGGGCACCTCCTTGGGCTTCGCCGTCCGGCGCCGGCTCCCCTTCGCGGGCGGCGGCGGTGGCACCGTCACCTTCTCGTTGTAGCCGCTGCAGGAGAGGAACCGGCCCTTCTTGCCGAGCCGGTATTCCAGCTGGCGGCCGCACTCGGGACAGGCGTAGGGGGCGGGGTCGGCCTTCGCCTTCTCATGCTGCTCCTGGAGGGCCGTCTCGAGCTTCGGGGAGAGCTCGTCGTGAAACTCGTGGAGCATGTCGGTCCACGGCTTGGTGCCCTGGGCCACCTGGTCGAGCTCGCGCTCGATCTCGCGGGTGTAGCCGATCTCGATGAACTGGTCGCGGAACCCGCGCTTGAGGAAGCCGGTCACCGCCTCGCCGAGCGCGGTTGCGTGGAAGCGGCGCTCGTGCTGCTCGACGTAGCCGCGGTTCTCGATGACATTGATGATGCTCGCGTACGTGGAGGGACGGCCGATCCCCTCCTCTTCGAGCTTCTTCACCAGGCTGGCCTCGGTGTAGCGGGGAGGGGGTGCCTGGAACTTCTGCCGCGGTTCGATGTCGAGCGGGGCGAGGCTGGCGCCCTTGTCGAAGCTCGGCAGCACCTGCTCGCCGTCGTCGCGAGGCACGCCGCTGATGCGGTAGAAGCCATCGAAGCGCAGCACGCGCCCGGTCGCCTTGAACACGGCCCCGGTGTCGCGGTCGCTGCGTCGCATGCGCACGGCGGTCGAATCCCACTGCGCGTCGGTGGTCTGGCAGGCAAGAAATCCCTGCCAGATGAGCCGGTAGAGCTTCAGTTGCTCTTCGGTGAGCGCCCCGGCGATCCGGTCCGGCTCGCGGAAGGCGTCGGTCGGCCGGATCGCCTCGTGCGCCTCCTGGGCACTTTCGTTGCTGCTCGTGTAGACCCGCGGCGCATCGGGCAGGTAGGCGTCACCGAGTCGCTCCTGGAGATACCGCCGGGCCATGCCGATCGCCTCGCCCGAGAGGTTGGTCGAGTCGGTCCGCATGTAGGTGATGAGGCCCACCCGCCCCTCGTCGGGGAGGTCGATGCCCTCGTAGAGCTGCTGGGCGATCCGCATCGTACGGTCGGTCGACATGCCCAGGCGGCTGCTCGCGGCCTGCTGCAGCGTGCTCGTGATGAAGGGCGGATAGGGCCGCGAGCGGGTGCGGGTGACGTCGATGCTCTCGACGGTGTAGCGGGCCGCGGGATCGGGTCGGCCGACGAGCCGCACGACCGTGCGTCCCCGGCCCCGGCCGTCCGGGTTGGTCGTGCGGTCGATCGCGATATCCAGCAGTCCGGCCGCCTCGGCCGCCGAGTGGGCGTCGCCCGCGAGGTCTACCGTGGACGTGTTTTCCGCCTCGATGCGCAGCGGCTTCCCGCCACACTCCACCATCTCGCAGAGCAGCGCCCGCCGGTCGGCGAGCCATGCCATCCGGTCCCGCACCAGCGGCGGTCGGCCGCGTTCGTCGCGGGCGTCCATGAACGTGCGCCAGGCCGAGTGCAGGGCGGCGGCGGCGGCGACGTCGAACGTCATGAGTGCCGAGACCTCCCACGACTCTGCCGGCAGGAAGGCGCGAATCTCCTCCTCGCGGTCCACGACGATCCGCGTCGCCACGCTCTGCACGCGGCCGGCACTCAGCCCCCCGGCGACCTTCTTCCAGAGGATTGGCGAGACCTGGTAGCCGACGATCCGGTCCACGATCCGCCGCGCCTGCTGCGCCTCGACCCGCGGCATGTTGATCGCCCGGGGGGTCTGGAAGGCCCGCTGCACCTCGGACTTCGTGATCGCGTCGAACGTCACGCGTTTGGCCCGGCCGGGATCGACGCCGAGCACCTGCGTCAGGTGCCAGGCGATGGCCTCCCCCTCGCGGTCGAGGTCGGTGGCGAACCAGACGTCGCTCGCGCCCTTGGCGAGCTTCCGCAGTTCGGTGACCGTCTTCACCTTGTCGCTGTCGATCTCGTAGGTCGGCGCGAAGTCATGCTCGAGATCGACGCCGGGCACGGGCTGCCGCGAGCCCTTCGGGGCACGGCTCGGCAGGTCGCGGATGTGGCCGATCGAGGCCTTCACCACGAAGCCCTTGCCGAGGTACTTCTCGATGGTCTTCGCCTTGGCTGGACTCTCGACGATGACCAGTTCGTAGCCCCCGCTCGGGGCGCGTGCCGGGGCGGAGCGTCGGCCGCCGGGCTCCCGGACGGGAGCCGCGACACGTCGTGCGCGCTTCGCGCCGGCTCGTTTGGCGGGCTTCTTCGCCATGGTCGGGGGCATCCGGGTGGGTCGGCGCGGCCGCGGGCATGCCGAGCGTAGTGACGGGAACGGCAGGGGCGGGCGGGTGGATCGAGTCGACGACGTGCCACGGGCCGACGAGGCTCGGGGATTGGCGCCACCCGGGTCACGGCCCACAATCTGCGGACCCGATCGGGAAGGACAGCGTTACCCTCCCACTTCCCGGCTTGTCAAGCCTCGGCGATCGCTTCGTCGGGCCGTAACCCCAGGGCGGAGCCATGGCCGGTTCGTTCGACATCTTTCGGAAATACCAGCGTTCGCTGCTCGTTTTCGTGGCGATCCTGGCGATGCTCGCCTTTTTCGTGCTGCCCCCGTTCCTGCAGATGGGGACCGGGATGGCGGGCACCGACCCGGTCGTCGCGACCTGGAGCGGGGGCGAGCTCCGCGAGAGCGGGATCGCGCGCGCGACGGCGATGCGCTCCGTGCTCAATCAGTTCCTGCTCGACGCCGTGGCCGCGGCCGGCCGCGATCCGGGGCGCACGCGACTCCTGCCCGACGAGGAGGAGGACGTCGTCCGCACGATGCTGCTGGCGGAGGAGGCGCGGGCGAACGGACTCGTCGTGAGCAACACCGCGATCAACGAATTCCTCGCGCAGTGGACCAACGACATGGTGGGGCCCGCGCAGTTCGAGGAGATCATCGCGCGCAGGCGATCGGGGCCGTTTCCCGTGTCGCCGAGCGACGTGTTCGACGCCCTGCGCACCGTGCTGCTGGCCAACCGGATGGAGCGGCTGTTCCTCACCGGCTTCGCCGGCGATCCGCCCGGGCAGCGATGGGATTACTTCAGGCGGCTGGAGCAGGCGGCCAACGTGGAGGTCGTTCCGGTCGTGGTGGAGCGATTCGCAGACCAGGTGGCGGCGCCGAGCCGACCGGCGCTCGAGGCCTTCTTCGCCCGCCACCAGGACTCGCTTCCCGAGGCACGCAGCCCCGATCCGGGGTTCAAGGAGCCCCATCGTGTGTCGTTCGAATACCTCGTAGCCAGCCGTGCCGCGCTCGAGCAGCAGTCGCTCGAGAAGGTCACCGACGAGCAGGTGAAGGAGTTCTACGAGGCCAACAAGGAGCGGCTCTACAAGGCGCGTCCGCCCGCCGCACAAAATCCCGACGCGGAGAAGCCCGATCCATCCGCCGACGCAAAGCCGCCCGAGACCGCAAAACCCGAATCGGCCCCGTCCGATCCCAAGCCGAGCGATCCCAAGCCCGAGGATCCCAAGCCCGAGGATCCCAAGCCCGAGGATCCCAAGCCCGAGGATCCCAAGCCCGAGGATGATCTCGATCCCGAGGCGTTCGAGGCCGTGGACGACGAGGACACGGAAGCCGCAGTCGATGCACCGTCCAGTACGGCCACAAACTCCGAGCCCCAGGCCGAGGATCAAGCCGAGGATCAAGGTGAGTCCAAACCCGCTGACGCACCAGCGGCGAAGCCCGAAGAAAAGCCGGGCACTACTCCGGACTCCAAGTCCGAGTCGAAGCCTGAAGCCGAGCCTGCGGACAAGCCTGCGGACAAGCCTGCGGACAAGCCTGACGCGAAACCTGCGGACAAGCCGGAGCAGCCGGCGTTCGAACCGCTGGAGAAGGTGGCCGACGAGATTCGGCGGCGGCTCGCTGGTGAGGATGTGACGAAGCGCACCGAAGCGACGTTCGCCACGGTGACGGCTGAGGTTTCGCGCTATGCGGAGGATCGTGCACTCTGGCAGGCGAGGGTGACCCCGGGAGCGACGCCCCCTCCCGCGCCGAACGTGGATACGCTCGCGGAGAAATACGGACTCACGGGTGGTCGATCGCGGCGGGTCGACCGGACCGGTGCCATCGCATCCGGAGAGATCGCATCGAGCTTCGAACTCGTGCCCGACCCGGCGAGCCCGATGGGATTTCGGCAGGTGAACTGGGTCGACCAGATGTTCTTCCCCGGCATGCCGCTGCTGCGACCGGTCGGTTCTCGGGGCATCTCCGGCGACCGGTATCTCGCCTGGAAGACGGAGGACCAGCCCGCGTTCGTGCCATCCTTCGACGTCAAGCGCGAGGAGGTCGAACGGGCGTGGCGCATCGTCGAGGCCCGACCACGCGCGCGGAAGGCGGCCGAAGCCATCGTCGGGGCGGCAGGCAGTGGCACGCTCGCCGAGGCGGCCGCAGCAGCGCCCGAGCCGCGGTTCGAGGCGGTGTCCGTCGGGCCATTCACGTGGCTCGAGCGCGGCGGACAGCCGTTCGGTTCGCCTCCGACGCCCTCGCAACCGGAGGCCCTGTCGATGCCGGGCGACGAGTTCATGAAGGCGGTGTTTTCACTCGAGCCCGGCGGCACGGCGGTCGCATTCAACGAGCCGCGCACCGTGTGCTACGCCATCAGGCTCGTCTCGTTCGAGCCGGACGAGTCGGTTCTGCGAGAGCGATTTCTCGACTCCCGCGCCGACCAGCGCCGTCTCGCGCCGATTGCCCAGCAGGAGGAGGTGCGTGCCGTCGATGCCTGGATCAAGGACATCGAGAAACGCTACGCCCTGACGTGGAAGCGCCCGCCGAGAGAGCGTTGACGCGGCCCGCATTGAGGACAAGGCGAAGGGGGTCGGCGAACGCTTCCCGAGCGAGCGGCCGCCGCGGCCGGAGCGAGGAGACTTTTGCCGCCCCCTGAGCCGGTAC
>CAIWZS010000093.1 GCA_903917235.1 uncultured Planctomycetaceae bacterium
TACAACCAGACCACGGGCGTCTGGGACGTGGGCACGGTGCTGACCGGATCCGCCAACGCAGAGACGCTCACGTTCACGGCACGCGTGCTCGCGCCCCCGCTGAACACGATCCCCCTCGCGCAGACGAACGTCGCCACGGTGACCAACTCGGCCGAGCCCGATCCCGACCCGGGCAACAACACAGACTCCGTCACGGAGACACCGAAATACGCCGATCTCGGCATCACGAAGACGACGACCAACGTGCAGCCCAACGTCGGCCAAACGGTCACCTACACGGTGAGCATCTTCAACCTCGGCACGTCTCCCGCGACGAACGTCGTGGTGACCGACCGTTTCCCGGCCAACGTCTCCTACCAGTCACATGCGACCTCGAGCGGAACCTTCAACCCGGCCACGGGTCTCTGGACGATCCCGACCGTCCCGCTCACCGCCACGGTCACCAGTCCGCTCACGCTCACCATCACGGTCCTCGCCACCGCCTCCGGTATCGGGTTCAACACGGTAACGATCACCGACAGCGACGTCTGGGATCCGAACGACGGCAACAACACGTCGCAGACTCCGACCGATCCCCAGGAGGCGCACCTGATTCTGAGCAAGACGGCGAACACCACGAGGCCGAACGTCGGGGACACGGTCACGTACACGATCTTCGTGCAGAACACCGGTCCGAACACCGCCGCCAACGTGGTCGTGGTGGACCAGATTCCCGCGGGGATCACGTACGTTCCCGGCAGCGCGTCGAGCGGTGGCACGTACAACCCGGCGACCCGGCTCGTGACATGGTCGCTCGGCAGCCTCCCGGTCGGCACCGTCCAGCTCACCGTCCAGGCGACGGTCGACACGCCGGTCTCCGGAGCGATCCTGCCGATCAACAATCGGGCCACCGTCACCGCCACCACGCCGGATCCCACGCCCGGCAACAACACCGACGACGAGACGATCACGCCGCTCGAGGCGGACCTGGCGGTGTTCAAGGTCGTGAGCAACGCCACGCCGAACGTCGGCGACACGATCTTCTTCGAGATCGACGTCGTGAACCTCGGTCCCGACAGGGCGACGAACGTGGTCGTCGACGACGTCCTGCCGGCGGGCGTGACGTTCGTCTCGGCATCGCCGTCGGTCGGCACGTACGACGCCGCGCTCGGACGCTGGACGATCGGCGACGTGTTCGAGGGGGAGATTCCCACCCTCCTGCTGTTCGTGACGGTCGATCGCCCGACGAGCGGCATCCCACCCGCCGTGACGAACACGGCCACGGTCTCCGCCCGCGAGTACGATCCCGATCGATCGAACAACACCGACTCCGCCACCGAGACGCCGCAGTACGCCGACCTCGCCGTCGACAAGGTGGTGAGCGACGCCCGGCCAAACGTCGGCGACACGATCACCTTCACGATCACGCTGACGAATCTGGGCATCGACACGGCCACGAACGTGACCGTGCTCGACCAACTGCCAGCGGGCCTGCAGTTCGTCAGCGCGACGACCAGCGAGGGCACCTACGACGCAGGCACGGGCATCTGGACCGTCGGTACCGTGGACACGCTGTACGCCCGCACGCTCCAGATCCAGGCAATCGTCCTGCCGCCCACTTCGGGCAATCCGCAGCCGCAGACGAACACGGCCAGCGTCAACTCGAGCGACCAGTACGACCCCGATCCGTCGAACAACACAGATAGCGTTACGGAGACACCGCAATACGCCGACCTCGAGGTGATAAAGATCGTCGACGACCCAGCTCCGAACGTCGGAGGCCAGGTCACGTTCACGATCGAGGTCAGGAACCTCGGAGCCGACCCGGCGACCGGCGTGGCGGTCCGCGACCTGCTGCCGAGCGGACTCACGTTCGTTTCCGCCGGTCCATCCGCCGGCACGAGCTACGACCCCGTGAGCGGCATCTGGACCATCAACACGCTGCCCATCGGCGGCGTGGAGTTGCTCACGATCCTCGCGTCCGTCGCCGAGTCGGGACAGTTTACGAACGTGGCGGCCGTCAGTGCGTCGAACCAGTACGACCCCGACCCCGACAACAATCGTGACGAGGCCACCGTCACCACGCGGGAGGCGGATCTAGCCGTCGTGAAGACCGTGAACGACCCGCAGCCCAACGTCGGCGACATCGTCACGTTCACGATCACGCTCTCGAACAACGGGCCCGACATCGCAAACAACGTCACGCTGACCGACACGTTGCCCGCGGGCGTCCAGTTCATTTCCGCGACCCCGAGCCAGGGAACGTTCGACTCGGGCTCCGGCACCTGGACGGTGGGAACCGTGGCCGTCGGTCCCGATGCCGCCCAGACCCTCCTCATCTCAGTCCGCATCCTCGCCCCGGCGGTGAACACGATCCCGCCCGCGCGGACCAACACGGCGACCGTGCGCGGTGCCGACGAGCACGACCCGGATCCGGGCAACAACACCGGCACGTCGACGGTGACGCCGCGATACGCCGATCTCGGGGTGAAGAAGACCACGAACAACGTCCAACCGGACGTGGGCGAGACCATCGTCTACACCGTGAGCCTGTTCAATCTCGGCACGTCAGCGGCGACGAACGTCGAGGTGACCGACGCGCTGCCGTCGAACGTCGAGTTCGTGTCGGCGAGCCCCGCGGCGGGCACGCGGTTCGACGAGACGCCCACCGGGGGCGTGTGGTCGGTGCCCACGATCGCACCCGGACAGACGCTGCTCCTGCGGCTCACGGTGCGGGCCACCACCTCGAGCGTGGCCTTCAACACCGCCACGATCACCCACAGCGACGTCTGGGACCCGAACGACCGGAACAATACGGCCCGCACGCCCACCGACCCGCAGGTGGCCGACCTCTTCCTGACGAAGGTCGTCGACGTCGCCACGCCCAACGTGGGCGACACGGTCACGTTCACGATCGAGGTTGACAACCTCGGCGCGACCACCGCGCAGAACGTCACGGTGGAGGACACGCTTCCGACGGGCCTCCAGTTCGTCTCCGCGAGTGCGGGCGGCACGTTCGACACGACGACCGGCACGGTCACCTGGTCGCTCGGCACGGTGCCTTTTCCGGGCCGGTCGCTCCTCACCGTGCAGGCCCTGGTCCTCGCCCCGGTCGGCGGTGGACCGGCGACGCCGCAGACGAACGAGGCGGTCGTGCGCAGCACGACGCCCGATCCCGATCCGGACAACAACCGCGGTTCCTCGACGGTCACACCCCTGCAGGCCGACCTCGCCGTCTTCAAGACGGCCGACGCGATCCAGCCGACCGTCGGTGAACTGGTGACGTTCCAGATCACCGTCGCGAATTATGGTCCGAACACGGCGACGAACGTCACGGTGAGCGACCCGCTGCCGGCGGGGCTCACGTTCGTGTCGGCCACGGCGAGCCAGGGCGCCTTCGACGCGGGCACCGGAATCTGGACCGTGGGCACGGTGACCACGGCGGACTTTCCGAGCCTCGCGATCACGGTCCGAGTCACGCGCAGCATCGGCGGCACCGTCACGAACACCGCCACCGTGTCCTCGTCGGTCTACGACCCCGACGAGTCGAACAATCGGTCGTCCGTCGAATTGTTCGTGAAATCGAGCGCGCTCCTCGTGGGCACCGAGTTCGGGTGCGTCTCCGGGCCGCTCGTGCGGGTGATCGACCCCGAGACGGGTGCGGACCGGACGATCCCGTTCTTCGCCTACGAGCCGACGTTCCGCGGCGGCGTACGGGTCTTCGGGGCCGACATCACGGGCGACGGCATTCCCGAGATCCTCACGGCCCCCGGCCCCGGCCGACCCGGGCAGGTGCGGGTGTTCTCCGAGACCGGGGCGCCACTGACGCAGTATTCCTTCTTCCCGTTCGGTCAGACCTACACCGGCGGCATCGAGATCGCGGCCGGCCCGGTGACCGGCGCCGGCCGGTTCGAGATCGTCGTGGGACAGACCCGGGGCGCGAACCTCGTGCGGGTCTTCAGCGTCGTTCCGGACGTCGGCATCGCCGGCACGCCGCTCCGACAGCTGCAGCCGTTCGGCCCGCGGTTCCGGGGCGGTGTCTACGTGGGAACGGCGGATCTGGGCACGTTCTCCGGCAGCACGGCGACGTCGGGCTCGCCGGACGGCGTGGCCGAGATCATGGTCGGCAGTGGACCGGGCATCCAGGCGACGGTGCGGGTGTTCAACGCAGTGCCGACGCGCCCCGCGAACATCTCCACATTCGCCGTGATCGGCCGCGGGTACCGGCTCGGGGCGAGCGTCGCCAGGCTGCCGGGAGTCGCCGGTGCGGCCGACCGGATCCTCGTGGGCGGCGGGCAGCGCAGCGGGTCAACGGTCGAGACGTGGGGCCTGTCGGGCGGCCAATTCGTAAGGGAAGCCGCATTCTCGGCCTTCGGTTCCACGACCCGGGCCGCTGTCTTCGCCGCCGCCCTCGATCCGGGCAACATCTTCTCGGTCGAAGGCCTTGGCGGCACGACGCCGGGCGTCCGCAAGAACACGTCGCCTTCCGGCGGCACCTCGTCCGAGGTCCCGCAGACATCCGGATTCGACGCCCCCCTGCGTGTGTCGATCCTGCGCGCGTAAAGCCGATTCGGCTTTGTTGCAGAGACGCCCCCGCAGTCTGAGCGGGGAGGCAAAGGGGGTCGGCGAACGCTCGACGAGCGTGTGGCCGCCGCGGCCACAGCCAGGGGACGTGTGCCGCCCCCGAGCCGATGCTTCACGTTTGCAGAATGAGATCTGGAACGCGGAGTGCGGCGCGGCCCAACACCACATCGAGGCTGATGGGGCCGGCCTACCCCGCCGGCTTGCTCTCGAGCGCGAAGTCGAACGTGTTCGTCCCCTTCGCGACGTCCACCTTGAGTTCCGACTTCTGGTTGTATTTCGCGGGAATCGGGTCCTTCCAATCCGGGGCCGGTGGATGATCGAGCCGGGTGGAGATGCTGACGGTGTTGGGACCGAGCACGGCGCCGCGCGTCCCGCCGTAGGCGATCTCATAGCGACCGGCCGCATCCGTGGCGCCCGTGGCCGATCGGCCGCTTTCCGACGTGAAGACGACGACGACCCCGGCAAGCGGCTGTCCGTCGAGCGTCACGGCCCCGGTCGCAGGCGCCAGGTCAGGCTGGTCCTTCGGCTTCGCGGCACAGCCCTCGAGGACCATCACCATCGCGGCGAGCACCACGACCCAGGCCCGCACCGTATCCCCGGCACCGCCACCCCCGTTGTCACCGCTCACAGCATCCTCCGTAGTCCCTGTGTGTGTCGCCGCGGCCGCATGCCACGGTCGCTCAGTTCGCTTCGACGACCAGCCCGTCACTGCGATGCCGCAGCCTGCGGTAGGTCTCCTCGGCGATGTTGTCGGAGAGGAAACCGATCCTGCCATCGCAGTACAGGGCCTGCATCCCGCCCGGATGATCGCTGCTGTTGCCCCAGTCGTGCCCCCAGGTGGCCGTGGAGCGATTGACCATGAGGGTCGCCGGCACGCCGGCACCTCCGAAACTCTCGACGTCCCAGACGACGACTCCGGGGGTCCAACCCTGGGGAGTCGTCAGCCTGCCCCCGATCCAGATGCCACCCTGCCAGGTGCAGTTCGAGCCTCCGCAGTTGCGAATATTACCGCTCTCCGCCCGCGTCGATCGCTCGGCCGCGAGCATCGTCTTGCTCGTGCCATCGGAAACGTCGCGCATGTTCACCTTCGAGTTGATGAACATGACGCCGAGATTGTCCCGGGCTGCGTTGGTGCCGGCATTCGCGAGGTAATTGCACTTGCCGTAGCTGCCCTTGCGGGAATTGAGCAGCCCCGTGGCGCCATCGGAAGGACACACAAACGCGGCGATCGGCGTGCGGGCGATCGCATCGGCCGGCGACTGCCAGTTGAGCCGCAGCCCGGTGGTGGCGTCGGTGGTCACGCCGACGAGCCGATCGAAGAGGTCCGCCTGTTCCATGTAGGGCAGGATCGTCGAGGCCCAACCGAGTCCGGTGATGTTGTCGGCAGCCGAACCACTGCCGGCACCTGTGGCATACGTGGGCACATTGTCCTCGATCGACGCAGGAAACACGCCTCTGGCCCCGTGATGAAGCTGGAGCGCGTTACCCACCTGCTTGAGATTGTTCTGGCAGCTCGATCGGCGCGCCGCCTCGCGGGCACTCTGGACCGCCGGCAGCAGCAGGCCGATCAGCACCGCGATGATCGCGATCACGACAAGGAGTTCCACCAGCGTGAAGCCCGCACGGCACCGAAACGTCGATGCGACGAGGTGCGGGCGTTGCGGCAAACGTGCACGTCTGGAACGCGGACGTCCGATGGATGCGGCAGAACCCGGCATGGCGAACACTCCGTATTGAAACGCGATAAAGCCTGGACGGGCCGACGTGAGGCATGCGCGGGCTCGCCGACGTCAGCCTCGGAAGTCGTGGAATTCCCCCGTCCTCATTTCAATCCTTACCGAAAAGAAACCTTCGTGCAATTCCTCTGCCGGATGGTGCGTTCCGACCGCGAATGCCGCGCCACCGCCGGACGGGATGCCGCCCCCCACTGCCGGCCGGTGTCCTGATGACCCCGACCATCGTCACGCGAAATCCAGCCGCGCGACGGTTCGCACGCGGTCGCCGAGGTCATTCGCCGTGACGCCGGCCGACGACACCGAATAGAGAACGTCCCCGATCCGCAGGCTGCGTCGGACGGGGGCGTCCTGCCGCACGTCGGCGACGTGCGTGAAGCCGGTCGCGGGATCGACGCCAAAGACACGCAGTCCTTCGTCGACCACCGACTCGGTGCCTGTCCACCGCCAGCTGGAAAAGGGCACCGCGAGCAGTCCCCGCTCCGGGAACCAGGAAAACGCCCGATGTTCCGTCGCCGCCTCCGAATGGTTCCAGCCCTCCCCATCGACGATCGCGGCCGTGTCGATCTGTCGCGGGGCGGTCATGTCGGACACGTCGAAGAGCGAGACCTGAGAGGACCCCGGGGCGTCGCCGCGGCCGATCCCGAAGAGCCGCCCGGGTTCCATCGCCTGCAGGTAGGTCGAGAACCCCGGAATTTTGAGCTCGCCGGCGACGCGTGGCCGCCGGGGATCGGAGAGATCGATCGCAAAGAGTGGATCGACCTCCTCGAAGGTCACGACGTAGGCCGTATCGCCGAGGAACCGGACCGACTTGAGATCCTCCCCCGGCGCGATGCCGGCGAGCGTCCCGATCGGGCGCAGGTCGAGACCCCGCCGCTCGAGCACGGTGACGACGGAGGCCGCTTGCGCACCCCAGCCCTCGTGCGTGACGACCCGCAGCATGCCGTCGGCGGCCACGTCGATCGCGAACTGATCCGGCAGCCACCCAGCCACGGCCCCAGTGGCCAGATGCGTCACCTCCGCGCCGAGCGTGAAGGCGTTGAGCGTCGTGATCGGCTTCAACCCCGCGTCGAGATCGGTCGAGGCGATGACGAGCGCATCGGCGGACGCGTACACCACGCCGGCGAGCCCGAGTGTCGTCACCGCGTGATCGAGACCGACCTCGTCGTCGACCGGCGAGAACGTGACGACCGTGAAGAGCCCGTCGCCGCCGCCACGAATCGGCAGGTGGATGGACCCCACCTCGTACAGCGGCGTGGTCGTGGTGACGCCGTCCGGGGTCGTCGTCCGCACGTCGGGCAGGCTGTCGCCGATCTCCCGCTCGGTGGGCATCTTCGGGAGGTCCGCCTGAATCACGGTCGAGCCCGGATCGACTGCCGGACGCCCGGCGGACGCCACGCCGGTCAGGCCCGTCGCGGCGACGGAGACGAACGGCATGACCGTGGGCATGAACCCGCCGTATCCCCAGGGGCTCGAGAAGGTCGTCGTGCCATCGATCACCAGGTGGATGCGGTCGTCGATCGAACGGGCGGCTGCCAGCGTCCCATCGATCGCCATCTCCTCCACGAGGACGGGTGCGGTGCGGTCACGCACGTCGAAAATGCCGATGCGCACCTCCGGCACCACAGGACGGTAGCGGCCGATCATCAACTCGGTCGTGACTCCGGCATCGGCCGGTTCGCCCCCCGCTTCGAGCGCTCCCCCGGGGGATGACGCGGCATCACCGGGTGACCTGACCGAGGAGGTCACGGTGTCGGATGCCGTGAGGATCGGCACGCCCGCGACGACGTCGGTGGTGCCGAATGCGTCATCCGACGTCTCGTCCGCCATCGGCTTCCAGTGCGTCGCGACGATCGTCAGCCGGTCGCCATGGAGGAAGATCTCGCCGGCATCGCCGGTGACCGGCACCTCCGCGAGGACCGCGAACCGATCGATCGCAGCGTCGATGATCCGCAGCCGGCCGTCGCCCACGAGGTAGATGAACCGTCCGTCCGTCTGGACGAGATCCCCCTCCTCGACGCCGGCCACCTGGTTGTTGGTGCCGGAATGATCGGCGGTAGCCGCCATGCTCGTCGTGGCGGCGGCGTTGCCGGCGAGGCCCCGGGCGAACGACGAGATGCCGGTCGTCACGTACGACTGCACCGATCGCGCGCCGTTCGCCGCCAGCCACCGCCCGACGTCAGCGAGACTCGTTGCGCGGACGAGCGGATTGGCCTGCCGGGTGTCCTCGATCGTGTCGAACGCGTCGGACATGATCCGGTCGAAGCTCCGCTGCCCGAGGATCCGGTCCGCTTCGAAGCCGCCATGAAGCAGGTTTCTGCCCCCGCCGCCGGCGATCATGTCGTCACCCGCGTTGCCGTAGATGCGATCGCCGCCACTGCCACCGACGATCGTGTCGTCGCCGTTTCCACCCACGAGTGACGTGGCCCCGGCTCCGCTGACGGAGATGCGGTCGTCACCGTCGCCGCCGCGCACCACGAACAGGGAGCGACGCACCGGCACGTCGATGCGGATCACGTCGTCGCCCGTACGCCCCTCGATGATCACCAAGCCGATCTGGGCGGCGGGCCGCCGCGCGACCATCGCTCCGTTGACGGTGAACTGCATCCACTGCGGGGCCTCCGGATCGGACACGACGGCGATGACGTCATCCGGCCGCGATGGGTCCGCTTCACCGCGCACGA
>CAIWZS010000094.1 GCA_903917235.1 uncultured Planctomycetaceae bacterium
CAAACTGAGACGGCGCCCCTGTCCGGTGCGGCGTTTTGCGACGCGCGCCGCATGCTGCCGCGCGCCGGCTCGAAATGAGTCGCTTGACGAACGTGCCATGACTCGTCTCCTTGCGTTGTGTCGCCCCACGTTTCGCGGTGGATCGTCCCGGGCTCCCCCCGGTGTCGCCGCCGCTGATACCCAACCGCCCCCCTGCGACACCGCACGAGACGCAACTGCCGTGCCAGCCGGACATGAATTCCCGAGCCGCCGCTCCGGCGGGGTCAGGGCACCGACTTGACGGTGATCGTGTGGGACACCGGGACGACGCGGGCGCGGGCTGCGGCGTCGAGGTCCCGCCACCGCGTCAGCAGGCGATCGATCAGCACGTCCGCCGCCCGCCGGGCCTCCGCATCGGCCTCGATGCCGGGGACGAGCCGGAAGTTCGTGACCACCTGCTTGATCAGGGTTGTCTCGAACCCCTGTTTCTGGGCCACGGCCGCCTGGAGCGCGGCGAACGGCTGATCGAACGGCGTGCTCGGGAATGCAGCGGCGAGGTTCACGCCGGCCGCCAGCTCGTCCCGCGAAAACTCCCTCGTCTCGGAGCCCCACGTCACGGCGGCCCGTGCCGCGTCGAGATTCCGCACGACGAGCACGAAGCGGTTGAGTCGCTCGTTGAACGGCGTGAACGGCACGATGCTCCGCGTCCCACCGCTCGCTCGCGGGTCTCCCTCGAAGCAGAAGGGCCAGCGCGTGCTGGCCAGCTCGACCGTGCTGATGTCGGCCGTGTGGCTCTTCGACACGATCGCATGACCGGCGGTTGGCGGCTCGGCACCGGACTTCCAGTCGATCGTCACGGTGCCGATCGCCCCGTCGAGTCCGAGTGCCGTCAGGAAGGCCTCGGCCATGAGGAGCTGCCCGTTGGGGCCGGGATGGAATCCGTCACCGCCACACACGTCATACCTCGTCCCGAGCGCCGCCTGCGCCTTCCCCATGGCGTCGCTCATCGTCCCGTGGACATCGGCGAACGCGTGATTCGCGTCGGCGGCGAGCGCCCGATCGATGTCGCGCAGGTGGGCGAGCGTGTCGTTGTAGGCCTCGTGCGCCGGTCGGTCGCCCATGGCCTGCCCGGGGCGGAAGAAGTGCGTGTCCACCGCGCCCGGCGATCCGATCACGACGCGCCGGACTCCGAGGTCGCCGAGGCGGGTGAGCACGGTCCGCATGTTCTTCTCATAGGCCGCGCCGATCTCGGGCTTCCACGGCTGATATCCGCCGTCGTTCATGCCGTAGCAGAGCGTCACGACGGTCGGGCCGAACGGACGGAGGTCGTTGACGGCACGATTCGCGAAGCCGCCCGCCGTCTCGCCGCCCCAACCGAACTGCATGACATGGACGTCGGGAATGCCCGCACAGGCGAGGAGGTAGCACTCGACGTAGCGACTGTAGAGCTTCTGCTCCGTGATCGAGTCGCCGACGATCGCCACACGGTCACCGGCGGATACGAGGGGTGCGGCGTGCAGCGGTCCGGAGAGCACCAGCCCCATGAACAGCACGATGACGGCGGGTCGAGCCATGAACGGTCCTCCGAGGTGATGCGATGTCGCGTGGATTGTCGGCGCGCGCGGCAGGATTCGCCAGATGGTCGGGGGGCATGGCACTGTCGAGGGACAGCCGGCACGGCCCATGGTCGCCACGGCACGCCGTCGGGGTGCGGCGGACCAGAAGCGTTCCGGGGCTCGGCGACCGGGCGACGTTCCCCTTGGGACCGGAGGCTTTTTGTGGCTATTCTTGAACACGTCTCGTTCGACGCCGTCGGGCTGCCGCCCGATCCGGCCGCCGCGTCGAGACTCCGGCGTCCGGTCGAGCCCACCATGCGACCCACCTGTCGACTCGCCTGCCGCGTGGTACTCCTCGTCGGCCTCGGCCCCGCGACGGCCTCGCTCCCTGCCGGGGCTGCGGAATGGCTGCCCGCGGCCACGGATCTTCCACGGGCGATCGACCACGCTGTCGGTCAGCACCTGGAGAAGGCCGGCATCACGGCCGCGCCGGCCGCCGACTGGCCCACCCTCCTGCGTCGCACGGCGCTCGACCTGGCCGGTCGCATCCCCACGCTCGCCGAATACGAGTGGCTTGAATCGTTGCCCGAGGCCGAGCGCCGCCTCGCGATGGTCGACCATCTCATGGCCCTCGTGGACTTCGACCTGCACCTGCGCAACGGGCTCGACGAACTCCTCCTGCCGAACCATCCGCACAACGGCGAGTTCCGCGACTACCTGCTCTGGGCCGTGCAGTCGCGCCGCCCGTGGGATCAGATGTTCCGCGACCTCATGGCGGCCCGCCCGTCCGAAGGCCCTGAGAAGGGCGCCGTCCACTTCGTGCGCAGCCGCGTGCGGGACGTGGACGAGCTGACCAACGACACGGCGATCCTGCTCTTCGGGGTCAACGTGTCGTGTGCGAAGTGCCATGACCATCCGCTGGTCGATCAGTGGCAGCAGCAGCACTTCTACGGGATGCAGGCGTTCTTCAGCCGCACGTTCATGACGCGGCAGAACGTCGTGACGGAGCGGCCCTTCGGACAGGTGACGTTCAAGACGACCGCCGGCGAGGACAAGACCGCCTCCCTCACGTTCCTCAACGGGGTGACGATCGAGGACAGGTCGCCGACGTTCACCGAGGAGGAGCGCAAGCGGCTCGAGGAGCAGCTGCGGAAGATGGAGCAGTCGGACAAGGTCGGCTACGTCATCTTCCCCGACTTCAGCCCACGCCGCGAGCTCGTGGAGGCGGCGCTCAAGGACACCGAGCAGCGGTTCTTCCCCCGCAACATCGTCAACCGGATCTGGCAGCGGCTGATGGGCGTGGCCCTCGTCGACCCACCCGACCAGCTGCACGCCGGCAATCCGCCCAGCCATCCCGAATTGATGGACTGGCTCACGCGCGACCTCGTGGACCATCGCTACGACCTGCGGCGACTGGTGCGCGGAATCGTCCTGAGCGACGCCTATGCGCGGAGCAGCCGCTGGACATCGGCCGACACGCCACCGCCGCCCTCGAGCTACGCCCTGGCGTCCACACGGCCACTGACCCCGCGCCAGATGGCGACGAGCCTCCTCGTCGCGTCGCGCGGAACGGTGATGGACGTCGCGAAGGCGGCAGAGCCGGGGGGAGCGTGGTCCAGGCAGCGGCTCGACCTGGAGAATCAGGCCGGCGGCTGGGTGCGGGAGTTCGAGTACCCGGCGGAGGGCTTCCAGGTCGCCGTGGACGAGGCGCTCTTCATGAGCAACAACGAGCGCGTGCAGAACGACCTGCTCCGCGATTCGGGCGACTCGCTCGTCGGCCGGCTCAAGGCATCCGCGACGGACGACGCGCTCGTGCGTCATGTGTGGCGATCCGTCCTGACCCGTGATCCGTCGGCGGACGAGGCGGCCGCCGCGACGGAGTGGTTGGCACGCCACCCCGATGACCGGCTCGGCTCGATTCGGTCGCTCGCATGGGCCCTGATCGCAGGGCCGGAGGCCCGTTTCGCGCGTTAGCCCGGGTGACGCGACCGGCCGGCTCCCGGCTCCCCACCGTTCGACACCAACGGAAGGATCGCTCCGATGCATCCCGATCACACAGGTGGTGGAACCACGGTCCACCCGCAGGACTCCACGCAGGGCTCGGGTGTGGCACAGCCCGGGTCGGGCATCTCGCGTCGACGTCTGCTCGCGATGTCGGCGGCCGGTGTGGCGTCGCCGCTCGTGGCCGACATGTCGGCGATCCGCCTGCTCCGTTCGCCCGCGCTCGCAGCCGAGCTCCGGAAGCAGGAACGGCGGGTGATCCTCCTGTGGCTGGCAGGAGGTGCCAGCCAGTTCGAGACGTGGGACCCCAAGCCGGGCGTGAAGACCGGCGGCCCGTTCCGCGCGATTCCCACGGACGTGCCCGGCATCCACATCAGCGAGCTCCTGCCCGGCCTCGCGCAGCGGATGCGACACACGGCCGTCATCCGTTCGCTCAACACGAAGATCGCCGATCACGGCACCGCCGCGGAACTCATGGAGTGCGGCCGGCGCAACGACCCGAGCGTGCGCTTTCCGGACATCGGCGCGATCGTCGCCCGCGAGCTGGGGCGGCTCGAAAGCACGGTTCCCGACTACGTCTCGCTCTACACGTCCACCGAGGGGCGCCGGAAGGGCACGAGCGGCTTCCTCGGAGCCCGCTACTCGCCGATGTTCCTCAGCGAGAGCATGACCCCGCCGAACATCCTGCGGCTCGAGAACCTCACCGACGTCGATCATCACGACCGCGCCGCGCTCCGCGACGCGCTCGCCAGGCGGTTCACCGCCGAGAGCCGCAGCCTCGCGGTCGACAGCCACCTTTCGGCCTACCAGCGGGTGCAGGGCATGATGGCGAGCGCCGACCTCTTCGACATCGGCCGCGAGCCGGAGTCGGTGCGGGCTCGCTACGGGTCCACGCAGTTCGGCGAGCAGTGCCTGATCGCGCGGCGGCTGGTCGAGGCCGGCGTGCCGTTCGTCAAGGTCGCGCGAGCCTGGTGGGACAGCCACGGGCAGAACTTCGAGACGCATCAGGAGCTCTGCGCCGACCTCGATCATTGCATGTCCGCGCTGCTCGACGACCTGCGTGCCCGCGGGCTGCTCGAGCACACGCTCGTGATCACGCTGGGCGAATTCGGCCGCACCCCGGGGATCAACGCCAGCCTGGGCCGTGACCATTTCGCGAGCGCGTGGAGCTGCAGCCTCTCGGGGGCGGGCGTCCGTGGCGGTGTGGCGTACGGCAAGACCGACAAGGAGGGCCACACGGTCGTCGAGGGGGAGGCCTCGGCCGGCGACCTCTTCGCGACCATCCTCGCCTCGCTCGGGATCGATCCCGAACACGAATACATGCTCGGGTCTCGGCCGGTGCCGCTCGCGGATTTCGGGAGTGCGCCGATTTCCGAGGTGCTCGCCTGACCGCCTGGACGTTTTCCTCCCGTCGTCACCATGCGGGGCCACACCGATGCAGCAGAGCGAACCGTCCGCAGGCCGCACGCCCGAAACGGTGAAGGTCGTCACGACGCACCCGCTTCCGGCGATCCCCCTCTGCATCGCGCCGGCCGACAGCCCCGGCGTGGCATTCCTCGGCATGTCCGACTTCGCGGTGCACAGGATCGACCTCGCGGCCGACAAGCCCGAGGCGAAGCCGATCGGCGAGGCACGTCACGGCAGCTACGTCACCGGGATCGTCCGCGCGGGTGGCACGCTCATTTCCGGAGGATATGACGGCGCACTCATCTGGTGGGATGCCGCCGCCGGCAGCGTCCAGCGACGGATCGAGGGTGCCCATG
Source organism: uncultured Planctomycetaceae bacterium (assembly GCA_903917235.1). Taxonomy (GTDB): domain Bacteria; phylum Planctomycetota; class Planctomycetia; order Pirellulales; family UBA1268; genus QWPN01. The sequence continues at coordinate 5,300 of CAIWZS010000094.1, forward strand.
CGAAGTGGATTCGCCGGCTCGCGCTCTCCCCCGACGGCTCCCGGGTCGCCAGTGTCGCGGACGACATGCGGACGAAGCTCTGGGATGTCGCCACCGGCCAGTGCGTCGCGGAGTGGGGCGATTACGACGCGAAGACGCCGCACGGCTATCCATCGATGCTCTACACGGTGACCTTCTCACCGGACGGCCGCTTCCTGGCGACGGGGTCGAAGACCGGGCTGATCCTCGTGCGCGAGGCCGGAAGCGGTTCGATCGCGGCTCGGCTCGAGGCCCCCGTCATGTACACGTGGGACCCGAAGGCGCGAAACCATTCCATCGGCGGCATCCGGTCGCTCGCTTTTTCGTCCGACGCCACGCTGCTCGCGGTCGGCGGCATGGGCAAGGTCGGCAACATCGACCATCTCGAGGGGGCGTCACGAATCGAGTTGTTCGAATGGCAGGCCCAGTCGCGGCGGGCGGAGATCGAGGACACGAAGTACAAGGGGCTCGTCGAGGCGCTCCGGTTCGGCCCGGGCGACGGCTGGCTCGTCGCGGCCGGCGGCGACAACGGCGGCTTCGTGAGCGTCTACGCCGCGACCGATGGCAGGCTGCTCGCCCAGGAGAAGGTCGGCAACCACGTCCACGACCTGGCGCTCGCGGCCGACGGCGCGTCCCTCGTCGCGGTGGGACACCACCAGATCAGCGCGGTGAACCTGTAGGCGATCCCGGCTCGACCCGGGGAGATGCTGCATGCCGGAACGACTGCACGCCATCCGTCGCGATGACCGCCGCAGGCTGCTTCAGCTCGGCTCGCTGGGGATGCTCGGCCTGTCGCTCGATCGACTGCTCAGCGGGCGTGCCGCAGCCGCGGGGCTGCCGGCGGAGCCGAGCTTCGGCAGGGCGAAGCGCTGCATCTTTCTCTTCATGTGGGGCGGGCCGTCGCAGCTCGAGACGTGGGATCCCAAGCCCGACGCTCCCCGCGAGGTGCGCGGCGAGTTCCGGCCGATCTCGACGGCCGTGCCCGGCATCCAGATCGGCGAGCACTTCCCCAAGCTCGCGACGCGCACCGACCGGCTGTGCCTCGTCCGGTCGATGACCCATGCCAACGCCGACCACACGCGGGCGACGAGCTTCCTGCTCACGGGCCAGCCGCCGGCGACCGTCGATGACGTGCGCCGTCAGTGGCCGAACGTCGGGTCCGTCCTCGCCGCGCTCGGTCGTGGGCGCGATGCGCTGCCGGGCGTGCAGATGCGCCCGATCGTGCCGGGGGACGTGCCGCGGTTCGTGGAGCAGAGTCAGGGGCAGTTCGCCGGATGGCTCGGGGCCGCCCATGATCCGTTGACGATCGACAGCGACCCCAACGCGGGCGACTATCGCGTGCCGAACATGTCGCTGGCAGCCGGGCTCTCGGTGGGTCGGCTTTCGGAAAGGATGGAGCTGCTCGCGAGCCTCGACCGACAGACTCGTGCCCAGGCGGGAGCGCTCGCCGATCGGGACGAGTTTCACCAGCGGGCCTTCGACCTCCTGACCCGGGCCGCGAACGGCCGGGGAGCGTTCGACCTCGACGACGAGCCCGCCCGGGTCCGCGACCGGTACGGCCGCAATCCGCACGGCCAATCGGTGCTCCAGGCGCGGCGCCTCATCGAGCGCGGGGTGCCGCTGGTCACCGTCTTCTGGCCCAACGACGGCATCAAGAACGTCAGCGTCTACTGGGACACGCACAGCCGCAACTTCGTCGACCACAAGGACCGCCTCATGCCGGTGGCGGACATGGCGTTTTCGGCGCTGCTCGACGACCTCGAGGAGCGCGGCCTGCTCGACGAGACGGTGGTGGTCTGGACGGGCGAGTTCGGCCGCACGCCGCGCGTGGGACAGGTCAACAGCGACGCGGGCGCGGGAGCCGACGGCCGTGATCACTGGCCGGGCTGCTTCACCACGGTGCTCGCCGGCGGGCCGTTTCGCCGCGGGTTCGTCTATGGCGCCAGCGATCGACACGCGGCGTTTCCGCAGGAAAACCCCGTGGCTCCCGTCGACCTCGTCGCCACGCTCTACCACGCCCTCGGCGTGCCGGAGACGCAGGTGCTTCCCGACCTCGGCGGCCGCCCCCAGTTCGTCCGGCCGGGCCGCACGATCCACGACCTGTTCGCCTGAATGCAGCCGGCGGCACCCGAGCACGCCGCGGACGTGATGTCGACCAGAGGATGTCTCATGCCTCGGGCACGGGTTCCTTGGGACTCCCGGCGAGAATGAGCCCGAGCGCCGGGCCGGCCGCCATGGTCGTGATGACGCACATCAGGACGCAGGCGACGAAGAGCCGCAGGTCGATGAGATCGGCATCGAACGCGGCGGCGGCCATCACGATCCCGAGAATGCCCCGCGCGTTGAGCCCGCACCCCACGGCGAGGGCCTGCCGGTTCGCCATGCCCGCCAGCTTGCCGCCGACGAAGACGCCGGAGATCTTGCCCAGAAAGGCGACGAGTGTGATGAGGACGACGAGCCAGCCATCGAAGCCGGCGATGAAGTCGGCGGAGATCGCCATGGAGACGAAAAAGATCGGCGTGAATACGGCGTAGGAAAAGTCACCGATGATCTCGAACGGCCGTGGGTCAGCCGCGTAGGCGTCCGCCAGCGCGATGCCCACGACGAAGGCACCGAGGAACGAGTGAAGCCCGAGGTGCTCCGACCCGGCCGCCCCGAGCAGGCAGAAGAGAATCACACACGAGATCACGCCCGATGGATACGGCAGCTTCGCCCGTGCCCAGCGCAGCACGCGCGGCAGGATCAGCCGTCCGAGCAGGAGGACGCCTCCGAGGAAGAGGACGACCACGCCGAGAATCGAGAGGCCCTCGCCGGGGCGGCTGGCATGCGGTGCGAACTCGGCGAGGCTCACCGCAAACAGACCCCATCCCACGAGGTCGTCCACCAGCGTGGCCGACATGATGGTCCTGCCGATGTCGCTCTTGAAGAGCCCCATGTCCATGAGGATGCGGGCGATCACCGGGTTGGCCGAGAGCGAGAGGATCGAGCCCATGAACAGCGCGGTCGCGAACTGATCCTTCGCGGTGACGCCGATCACGGTGGGAAACGCGTAGCACATCAGGAAGCCGAGGATGAGTGGGACGAAGGTACCCACGGTGCCCACGGCGAGGGCGCGGCGGCCGCTGCGTCGGAGCTCGCCGACGCTCACGTCGAGCCCGATCGTCACGATGAAAAAGAGCATGCCAACCCGCGCGACGGCATTGCGGGCGCTCGGGATGGGGCCGCTCGCGGGAAAGAGCCAGGCAAACAGGTCGGGGGCGACCCGGCCCAGGATCGTCGGCCCCAGGAGCAGGCCGCCGGCGATTTCCCCGACGACGGCAGGCACGCCGAGCCGCCGCGCGACCGCTCCAAGGGCGATCGCGGCCGCCAGCATCGCTGCCAAATGGAGCGCCAAGACGGTCCATTCGGCAGGATTCATGCGATTCGGCCGCTGCGGCCGATTCCTCTTGTCACGACACTCGTTCGAACAATAATTGTGGTAACGGTGCTCGTCCAGAGGCCTCGCCCATGCCCGTCACCTGTTCCCCCGCCCCCGCCCCTTTCCCGGCCTCGAACGCGACTGCGCCGCGATTCGACTCGCTCGAGCAGGAGGCCTACCTCCAGCTGTGGAGGACGTATGACCGGCTGCGGGAACTCGACGAGCGTGTCTTCGCCCGCCACGGTCTCAGCGCCCAGCAGTACAACGCCCTCCGCGTCTTGCACGGGGCAGATCCCCAGCCGCTGGCTTCTTCCGTCCTCGGATCGCGGCTCGTCTCCCGCGCGCCGGACATGACGCGGCTCCTCGACAAGCTCGAGGAACAGGGGTTCGTGCAGCGTCGTCGCAGCGTTACGAACCGGCGGATCGTCGAGGTCGGGATCACGGAGCGCGGGCGGGCCGTGGTGGCGGCTCTCGCCGAGGACGTGCGGCGGTGCGGATGCGACCAGCTGGGCCATCTCGACGGCGAGACGCTGCGGGAGTTCATCAGGCTGCTCAAGCAGGCCCGCGAACCGCACGACCGTGATGCGGCCGACGCGTGGCCCGGGAACGATCGCGTGCCACCCGCGCCCGACTGACGCCCAACACGATACCTTTTGCCCGTGGGGACTTGATCATGATCCGTTGTGTCGACACCGATGCCCGCGAACCCGACGTCATCGTGGTCGGCGGCGGGCCCGCCGGGGCCACCACCGCGACGCTCGTCGCCCAGCAGGGATACTCGGTACGACTGCTCGAGCGCGAGCATTTTCCCCGTTACCACGTCGGGGAGTCGCTCATCCCCGAGACCTTCTGGGTGCTCGATCGCCTCGGCATCCTGCCGAAGCTCCGCGACAGCCGGTTCGTCAAGAAGCACAGCGTGCAGTTCGTCACCGAGCAGGGGCGGCTCTCCGCCCCCTTCTACTTTTCCGACCACAAGCCCCACGAGAGCTCGCAGACGTGGCAGGTGCTCCGGCAGGATTTCGACCAGCTCATGCTCGACCACGCCCGCGAGTCCGGGGTCGATGTGCGCGAGGGAGTGCGGGTGCTCGAGGTGATCTTCGAGGGATCGCGGGCCGTGGGTGTGCGGACCGTCGATGACGCCGGGCTTCAGCAGGAGATGCGAGGCCGCGTCGTCGTCGATGCCGCCGGCCAGAGCGGGATCATCCTGGACCGGCTCGGCCTCCGTGAATGGGATCCCGTCCTCAAGAAGGCGGCCATCTGGACCTACTGGAAGGGTGCCCACCGCGACCCCGGTCGAGATGAAGGGGCGACCCTCGTGATGCAGACGGAGGGCAAGAAGGGCTGGTTCTGGTACATCCCGCTGCACGACGACGTGGTCAGCGTCGGCGTCGTCGCGCCCTACGACCATCTCTTCACGGGCCGGCCGTCGAAGGACCTGGAGCGTGTCTACTTCGAGGAGGTGGCCCGCTGCCCGGGTGTGCAGCCCCGGATCGCCACCGCCGAGCGGGTCGGCCCGTTCCGCGCGGCGAAGGAGTATTCGTATCGCAGCCGCGAGGTCGCCGGGGATGGGTGGGTGCTCGTCGGCGACGCATTCGGCTTCCTCGACCCGCTCTACTCGTCGGGCATCCTGCTCGCGCTCAAGTCCGGTGCCTGTGCCGCCGACGCGATCAGCGAAGGCCTCGCGCGGAACGACACGTCCGCAGCACAGCTGGGAAAGTGGGGGCCGGAGTACATCGCCGGCATGGAACGGATGCGGAGGCTCGTCTGCGAGTTTTACGACGGCCTCAACTTCGGCCGGTTCGTTCGGGAGAATCAGGACCGCAAGGGCCTCGTGACCGACATCCTGATCGGCGACATCTTCAAGCCGCAGATCGACGAACTCTGGCCGCTCATGGACGCGATGAAGGCCACGGCTGATCCCGCTCCTGCTTCCTCGTCGCATTGAAGACAGGTGCGTCGCCGGCTCGGGGCGGCAACGAGATCTCTTCCGCCGCTCCAACGGCGGATTGGCTCGTCGCGTGGGCCGAGGCGGCCCAAAGCTCCTCGAGCGTTCGCCGACCCCTCGCCTCCGTCTCCAGGTCTGCCAAGTCGTCGCTCCAGCTCAACCAGATGCGCTCGAGCTCGAGCTCGTTCACTCGCTCGATCGCACCCACCGGAAGTCGGCGAACAGGATCTTCGTGAGGTCCGAACCGGGCTTTGGCAGGAGTCGCAGCATGCCGACGCCCGTCCAATCGCCGGGCGGCGGCGCCGTGTCCGACCGCCTCAGCCGCGAGGCGGGTACGACCTGGTCCTGCCATGCGTCGGACGCGGGCACGTCGATCTCGGCGAGGAGGCGATCGTGTGGGTCGACCGAGAGCAGGATCGTCTGGGGTTCGGTGCAGTACACCCTGAAGGCGAGGGCGGCGCCGGCGGGGGCACGCCACTTCGGATCGTGGAGCTGCTCGGTCGTGGCCCCGCGGCCGTTGCTCGTGCATCGGAAGGCCTTGACGCCCCGGGGGCCCTCCAGCTCTGCGACACGACTCCAGGCCGAGTAGCCGCCGCTGGCGATCGTGTCGGAGCGCGTGTCGGTCGCCCGCGCGTCACCGAGGTGCGCCGGCACCGTGGCGTTGAAGGGGGTCGACAGGACGATCGAGTCGTCGTAGGTGACGTTCGCGTATGCGAAGAGATGGTCGTCCACGTTCAGCACCGGCGTCGCGGCGACCCACGAATCGCCTCGCCGCTCGCTCGCCGCGTCGCGCCATGAGCGGATGAAGCTGCAGGGCTCCTTGATCGCATAAAAGCATTCGACGTTCCGCACGCGTTCGGGATCGTCGGGCGTGACGACCAGTTGCGGCACGCCGCCGGCATCCAGTCGCAGCTGCGATCGCGGCTGGGCCGGCCACGCGATGTCCTTGCCGAGGACGTGCCTCTCGAGCCAGGGCTTCGCGTCCTGACCGATCTTTTCCGTGTCGTGGTGGCCGCGTGCCTGGATCGCGTAGGCCCGGGGCACGCCCGGCGCGAACAACTTGAAGCTCTCGAGACCCCGCTCGTGCCCGCCGTGATGATCGTTGGATCCGTTCAGCCAGAGCGTGGCCGCGGTGATGAACGGCACGTGGGCCTCGGGGGCGACCGAGGCGAGGAAGATCTCCTCGCCGGGCGACTTCGGCGGATGGTCGGCCCGGCCGTCGTACATCCACACCTGCCTCGACCGGTAGTACTCGTTCCAGCCGATGCCGAAATAGGCGACGACCGCCTTCACCCTCGGGTCGGTGCCGAGGTTCCACATGAGCGTGCCACCGTAGGAGTAGCCCTTGGCTCCGAGCCGGGTGGCATCCACCTCCTTCTGCCGTTCGAGATAGGTCAGCACCCGTCGCTGGATGGCGTACCACACGAAATCGGACGCCTGCCGTGGGTCGGTGATCGAAGAGCCGTCAGCCCGGTGGCTGTGCACCGGCGTCGAGACGGTGCGGTCCATGTTGCCGTGCTCGAGCGCCTCCGGATATCTCGTGAAGTGCGGCCGATTCCCCGTCCGCCCGCAGTAGTCGAACGACATGACCGCCCAGCCGTCGCGGACGTATTCCTCATCGATGACGGCGGCTCCCATCCACCCATGGACGTTGAGCAGTCCCGGCGCGCGGATCGCCCCCGCCCGGACGGCGTACAGGCAGTAGACGCGCACGTCCTCGCCGAGGACGGGGGCGGAGATGTAGGAGTCGCGACGGTAGATGCCGTCCTTCGTCTCCTCCCGGACGATCTCCTCGCGAAAGTCGCCGGCGGCAGCGGCGTGGGTCGACCAGAGTTCGGAGGGCGTCGGGGGAGGTGAGGCGGCAGCCGTCGGGATCGCCACGAGCAGGGCGAGCATGAGCATGCGCGCAGGCGATCGGGCGGCAATCGCGCGGGAGATCGACGTCCAGACCATCGTACGGGTCCTCCGACCCTCAAGAACTTGGAAGGCAAGGGTGAACCGCCGAATCATACGTCACGGATGCATCCTGCCCCGCGCCGCCGTTTTCAACCGCCGTCAACAAGTCACTCCTGACCGCACGACGTGCGGCCGAGAACGACATGCAGTTCCGACAACACGAAACTCAACACCGGCAAGCAAAAGGCCACGAGGCGACCGCCTTGCCAGTGACGGCCAACCCAACGGAGGCGGCAACACGGCTCGCCCTTCGCTTGTTGAAGGTCTAGGGCGCATCCCGATTTGGTGTAGCGACGGCTTCGGGGCGGCAACGGGATCTCTTCCGCCGCTCCAACGGCGGATTGGCTCGTCGCGTGGGCCGAGGCGGCCCAAAGCTCCTCGAGCGTTCGCCGACCCCTCGCCTCCGTCTCCAGGTTTGCCAAGTCGTCGC
>CAIWZS010000095.1 GCA_903917235.1 uncultured Planctomycetaceae bacterium
GGGGTGCGACGCGGTGGCCGTGCGCGACTGCATGCTGCGCGGGCTGGCCGATGCCGCGGCCGCGACCTGACGGTCCCGAACGGGCCGTTCACGGCTCGAAGGTCGCCCGGCTGGCGACGGTGAGTCGCACGTCGACGCGGGCCCGCTCGCGGAAGACGACGATCGTGACCACGGAGTCCACGGGCGTCATGCTGACGATGCTCATGAGGTGATCGTCGTCCTCCACCGCGCGGCCGTCGAACTCCAGAATCACGTCGTCCGGCCGAAGGCCGGCCCGCTCGGCCGGGGCGCCGCGGGTCACTCCCTCCACCCGGGCCCCGACGGGGCGCACCATGCCGAGGCGGTGCGCTTCCTGCTGGACGAACTCCTTGTCGAGCGACACGCCCAGGAAGCCACGATCGACCGAACCCCGCTCCACGAGTTGCCGCGCGACGAACCGCACCATCTCGATCGGGATCGCGAAGCCGATCCCCTCGGAGCCACCGGAGTTGCTGGCGATCGCGGTGTTGATGCCCACGACCTCGCCGCGCAGATTGACGAGCGGCCCGCCACTGTTGCCCGGGTTGATCGCCGCGTCGGTCTGGATGAAGTCCTGAAACTGCACCGCACCGTCCCCGAGCTCGAGGTCGCGACGCCCCTTGGCCGAGACGATCCCCAGCGTAATGGACCGGGCGAGGCCGAACGGGCTGCCGATCGCGAGCACGGTGTCACCGACGAGCACGGTGTCGCCGTCCGCCAGCCGGGCCATGTCCACGTCGGCCTCGATCTCGAGCACGGCGAGGTCGGTGGCCGCGTCCGACCAGAGCCGCCGTGGCACGAGCTCACGGCCATCGTCGAGCCTCACCTTGATGTCGTCGAGCGACGCGCGGTGCACGACGTGCCGATTGGTCACCACGACCGTGCGGCCGGCGATCTCGACGACGACGCCCGAGCCCGCCTCCTCCTCGGTGGTCTTGCCGTTGCGCGGCCGTGCGAGCGGCTTCGTGGCGTCGATGTGGACGACCGAAGGCTGCAGGAGCTGCGCCAGCCGTCGCAGCTGCAGGGCCTGCCGTTCGAGCGGCTCGGCGTCGCGTGCGGCCTGCTCGTAGAGGCGATCGCGTTCCGACGACGAGAGTCGGACGGGGCGCATCGGATCGATCGGCCCGTCCTTCGTCTGCACCGCCTCGATCGGCGTGAGCCGCACCGGCGGCTCGTCCCCCCGGGCGGCCGCGGCCGGCCCGAGGAGGACGGCATGTCCGAGGAGCGTGGTGACGACGGAGAGCCGTCCGAACCCTGCCGTGGCAGCGGTCTGCGAAGCCCTGTGCCCGATCATGGACCGCTCCTGCGTCGCGCGCCGTACCTCTTCCGGAAGGATAGCACGGTACGCCCGCCGCCGGCTCCGAAAACCGCCCGCCGCGCCGTCCCTGCCGACGACACCGCCGCCTCGCGACGCGGTCAGTATTCGAGTTCGCCGCCGACGGGTTCCTCGCGGCTCGACTCCCGATACCGTCCGGCGCCCGACCGCTCCAGCTCGCGCTGGCAGTCGATGCACATCGTCGCGTAGGGCAGGGCGTTGAGCCGGACGAGCGGAATCTTTCCGCTGCACACCTCGCAGGTGCCGTACGTGCCCGCCTTCATCCGCTCGAGGGCGTTCTCGA
>CAIWZS010000096.1 GCA_903917235.1 uncultured Planctomycetaceae bacterium
CGGCTTCACGATCGCCGACAACCGGGTCCATGACGTCAACAACATCGGGATCGATGTCATCGGCGGCGAGCGGGACGTGCACCCCTCCGCGGTGCCCCGCGACGGGCTCGTGACCGGCAACCTCGTGGAGCGCGCCCGTTCGAACTACGGCGGCGGCTTCGCCGCCGGCATCTACGTCGACGGGGCCCGCCGCATCCGGATCGAAGGCAACACCTGCATCGGCAACGACCTCGGCATCGAGGTGGGGGCGGAGCACCGCGGGTTCGACGCGCTGCGGATCACGGTGACGGGCAACACGATCCGTGGCAACGAGAAGGCCGGACTCGTCTTCGGCGGCTACGGGCCCGGCGTGGGGCGGACGCGCCTGTCCGTCTTCGCGGGCAACGTGATCGCGGGCAACGACACGCTCGGCAGCGGCCACGGCCAGATCTGGATCCAGCACGCGTCGGACACCGTCGTGCGCGACAACGACGTTGAGTCAGGGGCCGATGGCATCCTGCTCACGGTCGAGTCGGCCGCGCGGGGCAACCGGCTCGACGCGAATCGCTATGCCCTGGGGGGCGGCGCGGTGCAGCCGAACTTCCGGTGGCGGGGACGGGCGTTCGCCTCGCTCGGGGCGTTTACGGCCGCGACCGGGCAGGATCGCCGCTCGACGCTCGCGGCCCCGGCTTGACGACGCCCCGCGGCGCGGGCCCGGCCGCGCGGCGGAGCCCGCACGCCCACTTCGCGGCCTCGACGACCGTGACGGGCACGAGCGCCAGGCCGAGCACGACCAGCCACTCGTGCCGCACCTCGGTGCCCACCTCGAAGACGGGGCGCGCGAACGGCAGCGTGACCACGGCGACCTGAAGCAGCGACGAGACGAGGATGGCCGCGAGCAGGGCCGGATTGGCGAGGAACCCGAGCCGAAACGCGGTGACGCGGTCGCTACGGCAGCCGATCGCGAAGAAGAGCTGGGCGAAGGCGGCCGTGCAGAAGGTGACGGTCTGCGCGTGCGCGATGGCGTGCTCGTCCTCTGACCCACGCCATGTGAGCCAGAAGGCCGTCAGGACGGCGGCGGCGACGAGTGCCCCGTGGGTGAGGATGAGGGCACCGCGACGCCACGTGATGATCGGGTCGCGTGGCGGCCGGGGTGGCCGATCCATGATGTCGTCCTCGGGCGGCTCGAGTCCCAGCGCCAGCGCGGGCAGCCCGTCGGTGACGAGGTTGAGCCAGAGGATATGGATCGCCTCCAGCGGCGCCGGCCAGCCGGCGAGGGCCGCGACGAACATGACCATCACCTCGCCGGCGTTGCACGACAGGAGGTAGTGGATGAACTTCTGGATGTTGTCGTAGATGCCGCGTCCCTCCTCGACGGCCGCCACGATCGAGGCGAAGTTGTCGTCGGTGAGCACCATGTCGGACGCCTCCTTCGTGACGTCGGTGCCCGTGATCCCCATCGCGATGCCGATGTCGGCGGCCTGGACCGCCGGCGCGTCGTTCACGCCGTCTCCCGTCATCGCCACCACCTGCCCGGCGTTCCGCCAGGCATTCACCACGCGGAGCTTGTGCTCCGCCGAGACCCGCGCGTAGACGGCGATCTCCTTCACCTCCGCGGCCAGTCGCTCGTCGGACAGGCCGTCCAGGTCCGCGCCCGAGACGGCCCGATCGCCGTCCTCCGCCAGCCCGAGCTCACGGGCGATCGCCAGGGCCGTGGCGGGGTGGTCGCCCGTGATCATCACCGGGCGGATACCGGCGGTGCGGCACCGCGCGACGGCCCGCTCGGCCTCGTCGCGTGGCGGGTCGATCATGCCGACGAGGCCGACGTGTACGAGGTCGCGCTCGACCCGATGTGCGTCGGCTTCGAACGGCTCGGCGGCGGCGAGGTCACGGCAGGCCAGCGACAGCACCCGCAGCGCCCGGTGCGCGAGATCCTCGGCCACGCGGAGGATCTCGCGTCGTCGGTCGTCGGAAAGCGGCACGGACCGGCCCTGAACGCGTTCCGCCACGCAGTGCGGCAGCACCGTCTCCGTGGCGCCCTTCGTGTCGAGGGAACGCGAGCCGTCCGCTCGCTGCACGATGACGCTCATGCGTTTGCGATCCGAGTCGAAGGGGAGCTCGAAGACGACCGGCTCGGACGGGTTCTCGCGTGGCACGCCCGCCTTGAGCGCCGCCACGATGAGCGCGCCTTCCGTGGGGTCGCCGACCACCTCCCATCCCGCTCCCCGACTCGGCTGCACCGTCGCATGGTTGCACCGCGCCGCGATCGTCAGGAGGCGGTCGAGGTCGGGATCGTCGCGGGGCGCCGCGACGACGACGTCCGGAGCCGTCGTGGTCCCCTCATCCGCCACGCGGAAAAACTCCCCGTGGGGCGCGTAGCCGCCGCCTGTCACCCGGTACCGACCCGCGGCCGTGACGATCTCGCGCACCGTCATCTCGTTGCGGGTGAGCGTGCCGGTCTTGTCGGAGCAGATCACGGTGACGCTGCCGAGCGTCTCCACGCCCGGCAGCCGGCGGACGAGTGCGTTGCGGGCGACCATCCGCTGCAGGCCGATCGCGAGCACGACGGTCACGACCGCGGGGAGGCCCTCGGGCACCGCGGCCACCGCGAGGCTCACCGCCCGCATGAGCACCTCGGCCACGGGTCTCCCGCGTGCGACCTCGAGGAGGAAGACGATGCCGACCACGACGAGGCAGACGACGACGAGCACGCGGCCGAGTTCGCCGAGCCGCCGCTGCAACGGCGTGGCCTGGGGCGCGGCGCGGTCGAGGAGTCCGGCGATCCGGCCGAGTTCGGTGTTCATGCCGGTGGCCACGACGAGGGCCTCGCCCCGGCCTGCCGCCGTCACCGTCCCGGCATGCACGATCGTGCGACGATCGCCGAGCGGCGTGCCGGGCGGGAGTGTCGCGGCCGCATCCTTCTCGACCGGCACGCTCTCACCGGTCAGGGCCGACTCCTGCACCCGGAGCCCGAAGCCGCCGAGGAGCCGCGCGTCGGCCGGAACGCTGTCCCCGGCCTCGATCTCGATCCGGTCGCCCGGCACGAGCTCACGTGCCGGACAGGCGCGTCGCTCCCCTCCCCGGACCACCTTCGCCACGGGCGCGCTCATCCGCTCGAGCGCGGCGAGGGCGTGCGCGGCCCGCTCCTCCTGCAGAAAGCCGATGATCGCGTTCACGAGCACGATCGCCGCGATGGCCGCCGTGTCGGCCCAGTCTCCCATGAGGCCGGCGACCACGGCCGCCGCGAGGAGAATCCAGATGACGAGCTCCCGGAACTGTCGCAGCAGCCTCCACCACCACGCCTCCGGAGCCGACTCGCGGAGCACGTTCGGGCCGAGCGCGTCGAGCCGTCGGGCCGCCTCGGCCGCGGACAGTCCCCGGTCGGCGTCGGTGTCCAGCCGGGCGGCCACGTCCGCCGGCGGCAGGGCGTGCCATGCGACCGGGACTTCCCCGGAGTCGGCGGTCACCGCTGGTGCGCGCATGGCTGCTGGTTCTCGCGACGTGCTCAGGGGTGGTCGAGACACGGAACGAAGGCCGCATGGCATCATACGAGCGGCGTCGCCAGACGGGCGGCGTGCCGCTGGCGAGCGTGAAGACAGGGTTTTTTCGATGACCTCTCCCGAAAGTGGCACCCCGGTCGAAGCGGTGGCGTTCGACCTCGATGGCCTGCTCGTCAACACCGAGGACCTCTACCAGCACGTCGGCAGCGAGATGCTCCGCCGCCGCGGCCGCACGTTCGACCTCGATCTCCTCGACGCGATGATGGGCAGGCCGCAGCGGGTGGCGCTTGGCGTCATGATCGAATGGCACGGCCTCGAGGACACGATCGACGACCTCGCCGTCGAGACGAAGCAGATCTTCGAGAGCCTGCTCGACGAGGGGCTGCGGCCGATGCCCGGTGCCATCGCGCTGGTGAGCCGTCTCGTCGCCGGCGGCCTGCCCCGCGGCGTCGCCACGAGCAGCGGTCCCGACTTCGCCCACGACGTGCTCGGCCGCGTGGGGCTTCTCGAGCGGTTCGACTTCGTGCTGACGAGCGCCGACGTGACGCACGGCAAGCCGCATCCCGAGATCTACGAGACGGCGGCAGCACGTCTCGGCGTGCATCCGGCCCGGATGCTCGTGCTCGAGGACTCCGCAGCGGGCTGTCGGGCGGCCGTCGCCGCCGGGGCCGTGACTGTCGCCGTGCCCGGCGGCCACAGCCGCCGCCATGACTTCAGCGGGGTCCGCTTCGTCGCCGAGTCGCTGGCCGACCCGCGCATCGGCGAACTGCTGCCTCCGGTCCGGGCGTCATGACCCACCCGTCCGTCGCTGCGGCCGGCGTCAGGGAATCCTGCGGCGCAGCACCACGAGCGGGTCGGCCTCCGACCGCACCTCGCGAGAGCTCATCGGCTTCGCGAGCAGCATGCCGGCGATGAAGCCGGCCACGTGGGCCGAGTAGGCCACGCCACCGCCTCCGCCGGCGGAGTCGAACACGCCGCTGACCACCTGGAAGAGGAACCAGATGCCGACCGCCACGTAGGCCGGCACGTCGACGATCATGCGGATCATGATCACGCTCACCCGCCGCTGGGGGTGCAGCACGAGGTAGGCGCCGAGCACGCCCGAGATCGCGCCCGACGCACCGAGGCAGGGGGTGAGCGCGGCCTCGCCCTTCGCGTTCAGCGCGACGAACGCGAGCGACGCGAGCACCCCCGTCGCGACGTAGAAGAGGAGGTAGCGCACGTGGCCCATGTCGTCCTCGATGTTGTCCCCGAAGATCCAGAGGAACCACATGTTGCCCGCGAGGTGCATGATGCTGCCGTGCATGAAGATCGCCGTGAGCAGCGTGAGCCAGACGGGGATCGGCGTCTCGCGCAGGCCGGGCACGGGCACCTGCACGACGCCCTCGGGCGTTGGGATCGCCCGCACGGCATCATCGGTGACCACGTCACGCCCCGAGATGATCTCCGCCGGCACCTGCACGTAGGCCATGGTGAACGCGTCGTTCGCGCCCATGCCCTGCAGGACCACGAAGACGAACACATTCGCGGCGATCAGCGCGATCGTCACGATCGGCACGATCCGTCGGTCACTGTTGTCGTCAGCGACGGGGAAGACCACGGGAATGGCTCCGCAGGCGAGGAAAAGACCGAGCCGGCCCTGCGCCGGGCGGCACCGGGGCAGGATACCAGCCGCCGTCGGGCCGTCCTCGAACCGCGTGCCACGCTGCGAGGGCTCGTGGACACGGGCCGGACGCACATGACAATCGAGGGAGTTCCCCGGCCGCCACGCCGTTGCCGTCGGGGACGCGTCCTCGGGAGCGGGCATCGTGGTCCGGCGGCGGCCAAAACGTGCCGGAGCGTCGTGCCGGGCACCCGCAGGCACGGTGCTCGCGCACGAACGGCTCGAACCACGCCGCTGCCTGTCGGTCGAGCCACTGCACGCGGTCCTCGCAACTGCGGATGGTGCAGCCGATGCGGCAGCGAGGCGCGACTCGCGCATCCGCTGGCAGGGAGCGCTCGTCGACGTCGTCGCCGATGCATGGATCCTCGGGCTCGCGCCGCCTGCGACCGTGGGCACCCTCTCGTTGCCACCGCGGTGGACGACGGAGCCGCTCGGCGAGGGACTGCACGCGCTCATCGCTCCCGAGGCCGGTGTCGACGAGGTGCTCGGGTGGGCCGCTCTGA
>CAIWZS010000097.1 GCA_903917235.1 uncultured Planctomycetaceae bacterium
AAGCTGATCCAGAAGGGCTGGATGGAGCACCTCGAGGCCTACAAGCAGCACTGCATCGATCAGGCGATCACGATCCTGGAGGCGGGCCACGACGTCCGCTGCATGTTCACGACGCCGAAGCTTCTCGAATCGCTCGCGATCGCGCTCGAGAAGAAGGGCACCACGATCCGGAAGGCCGGAATCACCGGCATCTTCTCCGGCGGCACCGAGTTCACGCCCCAGTGGACACGCTTCGCGGTCGAGGAACTGCTCGACGGCGCGTACATGACGCCCACCTACGGCAACACGCTCATGGGCCTGGCGGCCTCGAGGCCCGTGGTCCCGGCGGATGGCTACACGATCGCCTACTACGCGCCGCAGCCGCGGGCCGTGATCGAGGTCGTGGACTTCGACGACCTCGACCGCGTGGTGCCCTACGGGGGAACCGGCCGCGTCCGCCTGACGACCCTCACGAAGGAAACGTTCATTCCCGGCTTCCTCGAACGCGACGAGGGGGAACGGGAGCGGCCGTACGTGAAATATCCGTGGGACGGCATCAGTGGCGTCCGCCCCTTCCGCGAGCTCGCCGCCACCACCACCGTCGGCGTCTACTAGGTTTGTCGCCAAACCATCACGAGGCCCGCCGCCGTACCCTGGTAGAAGACGCCCTCCGGGCTGATCACGCCAGTCATCTGCAGCGTGTTCCAGGAGTAACTGCTCGTATCGCGATAATTCGGGGTACTCCCCGAGAAGGTGTTCACTCCGATGGGGTGCGGGGTGCCCACGATCGCTCCGGTGTCCGCGTCGAGCGCCGCGAAGGAATAGCTGACGGTCGTCTGCATCGTCGGACCCGTCCCCTGAGTCGTCGCGTTCGCAAGCACCGTGTAGATCAGGTTGTCGGCGAGCGAGAGCCGCGGTAACGCGGAAGAGGGCACCGTGTTGGCCGGGCCCCAATCGGTGGTCAGGCTCGTGCCGTCGGCAGCCAGCGTCATGCCCTGAACGCCGCCGACGAACGGTGCGCTCGATGGGGTCGCAGGGCCCGTTTCCGACGGGGGTGGGTACCAGTAGCCGAACGAACTCGGCACGAAGATTCGGTTGCCAACGGCGATCGGAGCGTTTTCGGTGCCTGCGTTGGACTGCGTCAGGAAGGGCGTCTGCGCGACCAGTGTGCCATCCGCCACGCTGTAGACGTTGACGTTCTCGGCCGGGGTGACGTTGTTCGTATCGGGGGCGGTGGCATTGTCGGTGATGACGAGATACTCGTAGCCGGTCGTGGGGCCGAAGAAGACCGGCGTCGAGCCCGTCCCGGGGCTCAATTGCCCCGGTTTGCGAACGCCACTGTTCTGATATTCCTGGTACCAGAGCCTCGCTATCGCGCCGTTTTCGCCGGCGGCAAAGAGCGCGAGGCCCTTCGTGGTCGCCACCGCCACGCCTGCGGGAGAAGACGAGATGCTGTTGGCCACCATCTCGCCCGCAGGGAGGTTGTATGTCTGGGTGGCCTGCGTCTGCGGATCGTAGTAGCCCACGACCGCCGGAGCATCGGTGGTGGAGAGTGAGCCCTGCGTGGCGAACCAGATCCGTCCTTCGTAGTCGGGCACGAGACCGACCACCATGGGCTGGCCGATGTTCACGCTTTTCACGAGCGTCAACGAACCCGTGTCGGAGACCGGGTCATAGGTGTTGGAGTACCATTGCAATATGCCGTCGCCATTGACCAGCACGAGGCGGTTCTCGTGGTCGAGGTAGTTATAGAGACCACCGGCGAGGTTACCGCTCTGGGGCCTGATCAGAGTGACGTAATCGAGCCGGCGGAGCGTCTTCGGAGAAATCAGCATCACAATCGGCGTTTGGGCGGTGCTGATGGTCGTCCCGACCCCGACGCAGACGAGAGCCCCATTCTCAGACATCAGCACCGACGGAACGGTGGCGTTGAGAAGCAAGTTTTTCTTGACCTGGAGATCCGTCGTGCCCGGGCCGGAGAAGATCGTGGCATCGGAGGACGAGGCGTTGGCATGCATCGTCGAGGTGCCGTCGAGCCCCATGAAGGGGTTGTTCGGCGGCAACGGCAATGGCGTGCCATCGTTTGTGGCGGCCAGCGACACCGGCAGCCCGTTGCCGGCGAACGTTGTCGCCCGCATGCGGAACAGGAGCGGCACGTCGCCTGACACGAGACCGCTGAATGTCGCGGAGGTGGCGGCGGTGGTCACGGTCTGCTGGCGCTTGCCCTGATAGAGCGTCACCGTGTAAGAGAGGACATCCGACCCACCATCATCGGCCGGGGGCTGCCAGGTGAGGACGGCCTCTCCGCTTGCTGGCCCGACGGTCACGGAGAGTGCGAGCGGCTGAGAGGCCACGTCCTCCGGGGTGGCAAACGACACCGTCGCCACCGGCCCGCTGCCCGCGGCATTCGAGGCCGTGACCGTGAACGAATACGAAGGCACGGTCGCGGGGAGCCCCGTGAACGACATGCTCGTGGAGGTCGTCGTCGAGGTGGTCGTCGTGGTGCCGTTGTTGATCGTGACCGTGTAGCCCGTCGCACCACCCACCGGCGGGTTCCACGAAAGCAGGAGGCTGCCGACGTCGGTCGGGGCCACGGCGAGATTCTGGACCGCCTCGGGAAGAGCGGCAGCCGTCATCGTCGCGATGGCGGACTGCCCGAGTTGTGGCTCGAGCACGGTCACCGTGCCGAAAAGTCCGCGGTTGTTTTCGACCTCACGGTAGGTTGCATCGAGGCGGAACTTGCTCGCCCTGATGCCCTCAACGCGATCGACCACCACCCGGCCGCTGAGTGCATCGACCGTATAGTGCGCGGTGATGATTCTCGCGCGAATGTTCCTCACCTTCGGCATCGTCAGCGTGAGCGTCAGCGTGCCTTGGTTCGTCGCGTTGTCGAAGACACCCGCCACCGTGCCGCGGTTGCCGCCGCCGAAGACCGAGCCCCGAAGCGTGGCCGTGACCGGCGTCGCAGGCCCGGTGACCGCCGAATCGTCGGACTCGACCCAGATATTCCTGACGGCCTGCACCTTCGGCTTTCCGGCAACGGCGGTGGTCATCCTCACGGGCACGATGAAGTCGCCGTCGCGGACGTTGTCCTGCAGGGAGCGGAGCGAAACGGACTGCGGCTGATTCCAGTTGGCCGCTGTGAATCGCAGCGGTACGGATGTCGCGGCCAACTCGAGCGGCACGGCGCTCTCGAACGACACGTCAATCGCTGTCTGGGGCCTGCGCGTGAGCCGCACGCGCGCGATGACTTCCTGCCCTTCGGTGACCTCTGCCATCGCTCCGGGCGCCAGCAGGCTTCGGCCGGACTGGTCGTCGACGGCCGACACCAGCGTGCTCAAAAGGCCCGTGGCCAGCGCCAGCCGCGGCTCGAGCGACTCCACATTCAAGTGGCAGTCACGACGTCGCCGGACCGACTTGCGGGCCCGGAGCGACAGGCTGGCGGCGAAATAAGAAGACTTGGCGATGATGAGATTCCGTACGAAAGCCCTCACCGCGGACTGCTGTCGCGCAACCGGGCATGAGGGAGGGAAAACGCGTTGAATCCTCCAATTCTAAAGTAGCCCGAGTCGTCATTCGCACCAAGTGTTCGGTCGATCGACCCGCAATCACCGCCGAACCGGCCGACCATCAACGCGCCAGGTGCCCGTGCCGACATAGGCACCGCTGCGGCGAAGGCCATCCGCCCACTGGCGAGCGGAGCCCGGCCACTCTTCCCGGGAACTGCGACGGAGCCCGCCCCGTCATCTCATCCACCAGCGGACGTACGCACGCTGGCTCAGACCTGGCCACGGCAGGAATCGGACACGCTCATGCCCTGCCGAACGTCTGCCTCAGCCTGACGAAGCAGGCCCGCGATCCGCTCCGCACTGTTCATGCCTGAATGCTCAGGCTCGCCCGTCTCTCAGAACAGTCCCTTCGAAAACAGTGCCTTCCTGATCGCCGCATTGATCCGATCCGTCTCACGCTGGGCTTCGATGATTTGCTGCTGTTCCGCCGCCGCTTCCGCCGCCCCGATATCGACCTCCACCTCTCCGTCGAACTCGGCATCGAGCTCGGACCATGAGCCGTCGAGCACGGAGTCCGCGTCTTCGACGTCTTCGCCGATGATGGAGACGTCGTCGAAAAACACCCCGCCCTCGCCGGTTCCGGTGGCCTCATCGAAGAAGCTGTCGGTGAGCAGGTTTTCATACCACTGGGTCACGACCTGCCCACCACCCTCCTCGCCGATCGCACCCGAGGCTTCCCCGTTCACCGTAATCGTCGTCGAGCCATCGGTCGTTCCGTCCACGATCGTCGTCGAGCCATCGATGATTGTCCCGGTCGCCTCCGCGTCAGCAATGAAGAAGTCAGCCACGCCGCCGGTGGCGACGGTCAAGACGGCGACACCGACGAGGATCCCGACGAACTCCTCGAGGGCCGTGGCCCAGGGGGGCTGCGAATTGATTTCGGCTTGCGTCATCAATTTGAACTGGGCGCCTGCCGGGGTGTTCCCGTTGGCACTCGGCAGACCTTGTCCGCTGGGGGAATCGAGGTAACCGTAGTACCCCTCCGCCGAGTTCTGGATCGTCATCGTCCAGTGCTGCCCGGACTTCACCTGCGAGTTGAGCGACGGGCTGATGTTCGCGGCGAAATCACTGCTCCTCCCCGAGCCATCCTTCCAGTCGGGGAGGTAGGTGCTGCAGGTCGGCCCGACGCACGTGCCATCCTCCTTCTGGACATAGAAGCTCAGTTGACTGGTCGAATCCGGCCCCACGTACGTGATGGTCTGCTGCTGCCCCATGGGCACCGTCACCTGCTTCGTCGTGTAGGTCGCGGGCTGCGAGGGGGTGGCGACGGATCCCGAAACGGGGTTGTCGGCGAAGAAGAACGTGAGCGGCCCGCCTCCCGCCCCGATATTCGACTCGTTTCTGATCGTCACCTGCAGGATGTCGACACCCGTCAGGTTGATCTGCCCGAGGGCGAGCGACTCGACCTCCCCGATGGCGATCGCCGGGGACTTCGTCACGACGGCGCTCAGGATCCCGACGTTTTCGTTGTTCGGCAGCGTGATGCTTGCCAGTTGCTTGCCGCGGAGGTGGTAGCCGTAGGCGAAGACATAGGCCGGAGTGGCCACCAGGTCGCCCTCCTGATTGATGCGTTCGGGCTGCGTCGACAGGAGCCACTCCCCGGAGTAGGGCTGGGGGGCGGCGCTGGAACCGTTGTTGGACCAGTCGGTGAAGGACTGGGTCCACGTTTCAGTCGTTCCATCCGTGAAGGTGAGCGTGAACTTCTGCGAGAGCTGGTTGCCGTTGGAAGCCGCTCCAGCGAGGTAGAGATAGTCGGACTTGTCGGCATCGACGCTGACGGTGATCGTCTGCCCCCTGGCTTGGACGAAGTTCGATGGTCCGGTGCTGCCCCCCACCTGGCTGTTGCTCGTGGGGATCGGGCCGATCGGGAACTCGATGCCGTTGTAGGTGATCGGCTCGCCGGGGATGGGATTGCTCGTGCTCGAGCCGGTGTAGTCGGAGTTGTAGTAGTTGCCGCTCCTGTCGAAGCCCTGGTGGTTCGCCACCTGCCACGGGGGCGTGGTGATGCCGAATGCGTTGTACGACAGCGTGATCGGCGTGGAGACGATCGGAGTCGACGTGGGGGCGGAGGATCTCACGGAGAGCGTGCGGGCGGCTGCCTGCGGCTGGGGATTCGCCAACTCGAGTCGGGCACGCACGGCGGTCATGCCGTATTGCACCTCATGATCGTGCGAAAAGCCCCCGTCCACGCCGATCGGGATCCTCGCCTTGGCATACCAATGACCAAGCGAGTTGTTCGCGAGAATCGGCGCTTCCTCGAGCACGATCGTGGCTCGGTCGCGCACACTGGGGTGCACGCTTCCGGCGAACCGGAGTTTCTCTCCGGCCTGGAAATGGACCCGCATCTGATCGGGCTGCACCTGCCCATTGACCGTCCCGGGAAACAGATTCCGAGCCAGGATCGGGTTGTCCTCGAGCTTCGCTTTCTGGGCGTCCGTCAGTTTGTTGGATTCGGTCGAGACAATCGGCAGACTTCCGGCCTCCAAGCCCTGCGCCGCCTCGACGTCGTCCGGGAGTGCATGCACCTCCACATAGGCGAGATCGGCATGGCTCTCGCCCAAAACAAAACTGGTCTGGGGTTCGGCGATCTCGGTGGGGCTCCACCCGAGTTGCGTGCGAGCTTCCAGACCCAGGGGCATGCCAGAGAGACCAGTCAACGCGTTGTACGCGAGCCGGTTGTTGATCCGCTGCTCGACGACGGCGTCGTGGAACCGTCGTTCGCCCGCACCCAACTTGGTGGCACCCCACAACTCGGCTTGCAGCAACCGTCCGCCTTCAACGACTGAAACGGCCCGGACGTCGGAAGCCACGTTGTAGACAAGGGTCTGGCCGTCTTCCCGGGTCACCTCGATCGAGTATCGCGTGCTCCCGCAGCCGCAGCCGTCGGTCGGCGCGGCCCAGGTCAGCGTCGTTCCGACGCCGGCGGTGAAGTCGATCTGCGGATTCCGAATCCGGCCCGGCACCGTGCCCGCCTCCGGGGTGGGGGCGGTGAGGCCGCCCGCCGTGTCCGACGGGCAGATCGCGAAGGCCGGAGTCGTGCCAACGTCACCGCTGGACGGCGTCCAGCGGACGACCTCGTCGAACGCGATCCGGCGAATCGCGGGGGCGTTTTGCAGGCTGGCGGGGTCCGTGGCGAGGGG
>CAIWZS010000098.1 GCA_903917235.1 uncultured Planctomycetaceae bacterium
GCCGCCCCCGCACGCCGCGAGGCGGAGCCCGCTCGGTCCGAAGCGGGAGCCGCATCCGGGGCCGTGGAGCGGATCGAACTCCCCTGCGACATCGGCGGCCGTTTTTTTCCGGCGGCCGACGTCGACACCTTCGAGTTCGCGGCGACGGCCGGCGAATCGTGGTGGATCGAAGTCGCCTCGCAGCGACTCGGCGTCGCCACCGCCCCGGCGGCGGCCGTCGTGCAATTGGCCTCCGGCGAGGGCGGGGAGCGGCTCGTGGACGTGCTGCAGCTCGCCGAGATTCCCGCCCCGATCAAGCCGTCGAGCAACTTCTACTCCTACGACGGACCGCCGTACAACGCCGGCTCGCCCGATCTCCTCGGCAGGCTCGACGTCAAGGAGACCGGCACCTATCGCATCGCGCTCCGCGACCGCTTCGGCGGCACGCGGGATGAGCCGCGCAGCGACTGGCGGCTCGTCATCCGCAGGGCCGATCCCGACTTCGCGCTCGCCGGCTGGGCGCTCCACATGGAGCTGCGCAACGGCGATCGTGCCGACCTGTCGAAGCCGCTGGCGCTGCGTCGGGGATCCACCGTCGCCGTCGAGGTGGCGGTCGTGCGCCGCGACGGCTTCGATGGCGCCATCGACCTTGCGGTGGATGGGCTGCCGACGGGCGTGACCGGCCACGGGCTGCGGATTCCCGCCGGCAAGAATCGTGGCCTCGTACTCGTCACCGCGGCGGCCGATGCCACGGTGCCGCCCACGCCGCTCTGCATTGTTGGCCGGGCCTCGGTGGACGGGCGCGAGATCGAGCGGGTGTGCCGGATGGCCACCGTGGCATGGCCCGTGCGCGACCACTCCCAGGAAATCCCGCTGCCGCGACTGACCGCAGACCCCTGCGTCTCGGTCTCGGCCATCGAGGACGCCCCGCTGACGATCACCACCGGCGCGGTCGATCCAGAGGCGGGCTGTGCCGTGATGGAGGCTGCGGCGGGGACGACGGTCACGGTGCCGCTCGGCCTTGTGCGGCGGGCGGCGTTCTCCGGAGGGCTCATCCGGCTCAAGGCCTTCGGTGAGGGCTTCGAGGCGTTTCCGGTGCTCGAGGTGCCGCTCACGGCGGACTCGGCCGAGGCGGTCCTCGACCTCGCGAAGCTGAAGATTCCACCGGGCCGCCACACGCTCGCGTTCTACGGGACGGCGATCGTGCAGTACGCCGCCCCGTCGCCACCGGCGGCGGACGGCAAGCCGACGGAGGTCAAGCCGGTCGACACGGCCGAAATCGTCATCTCGCAACCCGTCACCCTGATCGTCTCCCCACCCGTCCAGCAGGCGGCGGCCGCCGTCGCCGAGAAGGAAAGGTCCTGACCATGGCATCGCATCACGCTCACGCCACGACGTCGGTGGCAGCCCGCTGTACAGGTCCGGTGGCCCGCCGGCACGTCCTGCAGGCCGGCCTCGGCGGGTTCACGAGCCTGTCGCTGCCCGGCATGCTCAAGCTGCGGGCGGAGAGCCCGCGGTCCGATGCGGCCGCGCGCACCGCCGTGATCATGGTCTGGCTGCCGGGTGGCTGCTCGCACATCGACACCTACGATCCCAAGCCGGATGCCCCGAGCGAATACCGCGGCCCGTTCCAGACGATCGCGACGCGTATCCCCGGCCTCCGCTTCACCGAGCTGCTCCCCCGTCAGGCCGCGATCGCCGATCGCTTCACGCTGGTGCGGTCGATGGCACAGACGGCGGCCGGCCATCCGGCAGGTTCGATGCAGATGCTCTCCGGCGACATGGACACGCGGGACAAGCCCAAGCCGAGGCTGCCCGACTGGATGTGTGTGGCGAACTACCTGCGTTCGCGGGAGGGGACCTCGGGCATCGCCCTGCCCCGCTACGTCGGCATCAACCCACCGCTCGAGTACAACGGGCCCGCCTACGTCGGCGACGCCTACGGTCCGTTCACCGTGACGGGCGACCCGAACAGCCCCACCTTTTCCGTGCCGAACCTCGGGCTGTCCGATTCCGCCGAGGTGGAACGGCTCGGACGCCGGGTCTCGCTGCGCAAGCGATTGGACGACCTGCAGCGGGCCGTCGACCGCAGGCTCGAAACGGAGGCGCTCGACGCCTTCGAGTCGCAGGCCATGCAGCTCCTCACGAGCCCCGAGGCGAAGGTCGCCTTCGACCTCTCCCGCGAGGACGAGCGCACGCGAGACCGCTATGGCCGCAACGCCTGGGGCCAGCAGCTGCTCATGGCCAGACGGCTCGTCGAGGCGGGTGTGGAGGTCGTCACGACCAGCCTGTCCGGTCCTCTCTGTGGCCGCGTCAACAACTGGGATGATCACGCGGTGAACCATCACATCTTCGACGCGCTGCGCTTCCGGGCCGATGCCTACGACATGGCCGTCTCGGCGCTCATCGAGGACGTGCACGAACGCGGACTCGCCGACCGCGTGCTCGTCGTGGTCACCGGGGAGTTCGGCCGCACGCCGAAGATCGAGTACTCCCCGAGCACGGGCGCGGGCAACGCGAGCGCGCCGGCGGGCACGAAGCAACCCGGCCGCGATCACTGGCCGCGGGCCTACTCCAACATCTGGGCCGGTGGCGGCATCACGCCGGGGCAGGTGATCGGTGCCACCGACAGCCGTGGCAGCGACGTCGTCGAGCGGCGCTGCTCGGCGCATGACTTTCTCGCGACGATCTACCATCATCTCGGGATCGATGCCTCCCACGTCACGATCCAGGACTTCAACGGCCGCCCGACGCCGATCGTCGACCACGGTCGGCCGATCCCGGAGCTCACCCCGTCGGGGGCCGGCTGACGCCCCTCCGCGGCGGCACGGGGCCACGAGCGTCTGGTATCCTCCCGGGGAGCGAGGTGCACCTCGTCTACGCCGACCGGCTCGTTCCTTGCGGAGGTCTCCATGTCCGTGACGTTCTGCCTGCAGCGCATCCCCGTGATCCTCGCCTCGGTCGGCATCGCCGCCACCGCGTTCGTCGCGCCGGCCGCGCCGACCGGCAACCCCGTCTATGCCGATCCCGCGCAGGTGGACGAGGACTTCGCCGTGCAGGGGGAATACGTCGGGGAGATCGTGACCGACGGCCAGCCGCTCATGCTCGGGGTGCAGGTCGTGGCCGAGGGTGACGGCATGTTCGCCCTGGTCGCCTATCCCGGTGGCCTGCCGGGAGCCGGCTGGGCCGCGCCGGAGAAGATCGTGGGCAAGGGTCGCCGCGAGGGTGGCCGCGTCGTGTTCGAGGGCGTGGACCGCGGTGGAGTGACGCGGTCGGGAGAAATCCGCGACGGCAAGCTGGTGGCCCTGAACGCGGACGGCCAGCCCCTCGCCACGCTCGCCAAGGTCACACGGACGAGTCCGACGCTGGGAAAGGAGCCGCCCGAGGGCGCGATCCGGATCTTCGAGGGCAAGGGAACCGGCGGACTTGCCGGCGGCCGGATGACCGAGGACGGACTGCTCATGGAGGGCGTGACGACGGAGCGCGAGTTCGGTGATGCGACCTGGCACATCGAGTTCCGTCTGCCCTATCAGCCCAAGGATCGCGGGCAGGCGCGCGGCAACAGCGGTGCGTACCTGCTCGGCTCGTACGAGGTGCAGATGCTCGACAGCTTCGGCCTCGAGGGCAGGGACAACGAGTGCGGAGGCATCTACAAGGCGGCCCCACCCAAGGTGAACATGTGCCTGCCGCCGCTCTCGTGGCAGACGTACGACATCGACGTGACCGCGCCGAAATTCGAGAACGGTGCGAAGGTGTCGAACGCCCGGATGACGGTGCGGCACAACGGCGTGCTCATCCACGACCAGGTGGAGATCCCCGGCGGCACGCCCGGCGGGCCGAAGAAGATGGAGGGGCCGACCGGGCCGCTCTTCCTGCAAAACCACGGCAATCCGGTGCGGTATCGCAACATCTGGGTGCTGCCGAAGTCGTGACGCAGGCTGCCTGGCGCGACGACATGGACCGGGCGCCGGAACGTGATCCGGGCCGAGAGCGGCCAGACCGGCCGGTTCATGTCTGCACCGCGTGCAGCCTGTTGTGTGACGATGTCGTGCCGGCCGGCGGCGTTCTCGCCGCGGCATGCGCCGCCGGTCAGGCGGTGTGGAGCGCGAGCCTCGCGTCGTCCGCCGGCGGGAAGAGCGCGCGGGTGGATGGACGGGACGTCTCCTGGGAGGAGGGGCTCGACCGCGCTGCGGCCCTCGTGACGGCCGCCCGCCGTGTGCTCGTCAGCGGTCTTCGTGACGCACCGCTCGACGCGATCACCGCCGCCTGCGATCTCGCGGAGGCCTGCGGCGCGGCGGTCGACGGTGGCGACGCCGAGGCCGCCCGCCTCTCCGGTGACGTGCTGGCCCGGGTCGGCCACGTCACCGCCGAGTGGGACGAACTCCGGGATCGGGCCGATCTCGTGGTTCTGTGGTGGTGCGATCCGGCGGTTTCCCACCCCCGATTCCTCGAACGCTTCGTCCTGCCGCCGCTGCCCGGAGGCCAACGGCGGACGATCGCCGTCGGAACGGCCCCGGTCCTGCCCCGTGGCGCGCACCACCTCCACGTGCAGCTTGCTCCCGACACCGCCTTGAACGCAGCCCGTGCCCTCCACGGCCTGCTCGCCGGCCCGCCGACCGCGGCGCATGTGCCGCCCGATCTCGGGCGGCTGCTCGATCCTGTGCACCGGGCGATCGACTCGGCGAAGGCCGTCGCCTTCGTCACGAGCCCGACGGCCGACGCGACCGGGCTCGTGACGTGGAGCGTGGCCTCGCTCGTCCGCGCCCTGGCGCTCTCGCGGGTCGCCTTCGAAATCCCGTTGCCGCGACACGCCATCGGAGGCGGAGCCAACGCCGTCGGGGCCGCGGCGGTCTGCACGTGGCGCTACGGATCGGCCGGCGCGATTTCCCGGGCCGATCGGCACGGTGCCCGGTCGCTTCCGGGCGAGGATGATGCCGAGCGGTTGGTCGGCCGGGGTGAGGTCGATTGCGTCGTCGCGGTGGGCGGGCTCCCCGAGGCCCTCGAAACGGCGATCGCGAGCCGCGGACACGACCTGAGCGTCGTGCGGCTGGGGGCAGACGCCTCTCTTCGCCACGAGACCGGTGTGTTTCTCCGTGTTCCGCCGCCGCTCGTCACCCAGTCCGGCGCCATGCTCCGCGGTGACGGTCGCTGGGTGGACCTCGGTGGCACGGCGACCTCGCCGCGTCCCGATCCCCTGTGCGAGACCGTAAGGGGCCTCCTCGACAGGGTCGCGCGCCGCGGCCCGCGGCGCCCCTTCGGCGGGGTGACCGCATGACGCGCGATGCCTCGTTGCCGCGATGCACCCTCACGGGTGGCACGATCCACGACCCGGCCAATGACCGCGACGGGGTCGTCGACGACATCCACGTCGAGGGCGGACGGATCGTGCCACCACCCGCCGACCGGTCGGCGTTCCCGCGGATCGACTGCCGGGGCCTCGTGATCATGCCGGGCGGGGTCGACCTGCACAGCCACGTCGCGGGCCCGAAGGTCGGCACGGGCCGCCGCATCGCGCCCCAGCTCGCCCGACGCACGCCCGCCGCGGTGCCCACGATCCACGCCACCGGGGCGCTGTATGCGGCGCTCGGCTACACGACGGTGTTCGACGCGGCGATCGCGACCGGCGCGGCAGCGGTCGCCCATCGGGAGCTGGCGGAACTGCCGATCCTCGACAAGGGCATCTACCTCCTCGCCGCGGACGACGCGGCGGTGCTCTCGGCGCTCGAGCGCGACGACAAGGCCCTGGTGCGCCGCCTCCTGGGCGACGCGATCCACGCCGGCCGGGGGTGGGCGGTGAAGGTGGCCAGTCCGGGTGGCGGCGCGTTCTGGAAACATCGTGGCCGCGGCGACCACCATGATCTCGACACGCCGCTTCCCGACCATGCCGCCCTCACGCCGCGGCGGCTGCTCGAGCGGGTCGCCGACGCGGTGGAGTCGCTCCAACTGCCGCATCCGCTGCACGTCCACACGGCGAACCTCGGGCTGCCCGGCAATTGGCGCACGCTGCTCGAGACGATGCGGACGTTCGCAGCGACCGGCCGGCGTGCCCACCTGGCCCACGTGCAGTTCCACAGCTACGCCGGTGGCGACCTCGACGAGGGCTCGTTTGGCTCGGGCGTCGAGCCCCTCGCGGCATTCTTCGACGCGCACGAGAACCTGACGCTCGACGTCGGGCAGGTGCTCTTCGGCGAGACCGTCGCGATGACCGGCGACGCGGAGGCGGCGGCCCACCTCGCCGCCGCGACCGGCGCGGCCTGGTCGGCCCACGACCTCCACCTCGAGGGTGGCTGCGGCATCCTGCCGATCGCCTACCGCGAGACGAGCCTCGTGCACGCGTGGCAGTGGGCGATCGGCCTCGAGTGGTTCCTCTCGGTGCGCGATCCGTGGCGGATCGCCCTGTCGACCGACCATCCGAACGGCGCGCACTTCACCGCCTACCCGCACCTGATGGCGCTCCTCGGCGACGCGGCGTTTCGTCGCGCGGCCCTGGCCCGGATTCATCCGCGGGTGCGGGCCCGGAGCCCGCTGGCCCGCATCGACCGGGAGTACTCCCTGCAGGAACTCTGCATCGTCACCCGTGCCGCGCCCGCCCGGATCGCCGGCCTGCCGACGAAGGGGCATCTCGGCCCCGGTGCCGATGCCGACATCGCCTGCTACCGGCCCGACCGCGATCTCGCGCGGATGTTCTCCATGCCGGCGAAGGTGTTCAAGTCCGGTGTGCTCGTCGCGGAGGACGGCGTCGTGCGTGAGACCCCCGTCGGCCGCACGCTCGCCGCATCGTCATGAGGCCAGCGGGGCCTCGGACCGCGACTCAGGCCAGCCGTCGTGCCTCGCCATCGAGCGCGTCGAGCACGAAGCGCACGACCTCCGGAGCGACGAGGTCGTAGTAGGCGGGACCGTGTGCGCCTCCGCGTGAGGCCGTCTCGGGGTCGACGCGAGGCTCGAGCAACGCCGTGTGCGGGATGCCGAGGGCGGCGAGTTTCTCCCGGAGCCGGGCGGCGCCGTCGTGCCAGTGCGCGTCGCGCGGGTCGCTCGCGAAGCACTGGTGCCGCGGCCAGTTGAGCGGATGCACGTGGAGGATGGCCGTGTCCTGTCGCGCCCGCTCCACGTCGCCGTAGGCCTTCCAGAGCGTGTCGTACAGCTCCCCGTCGTCGCGTTCCCCGGCCTCCCGCATGGCGCGGTGGAAATCGATCGCCGGAGCGATCGCCGCGGCGACGGGGAACAGGGCCGGGTGGCGGTACGCCAGCCTCAGAACGCCCTGCCCGCCCATGCTCGTGCCCAGCAGGCCGATTCCGGGAGGCTCGACGCCGAACCGGCGCGCAACCTCGGCCCGCACGGCATCGACCACGAATCGCTCCGGGGTGACCCGTGGGTCGAACGAGGGCATGATGCGATCGAGCCACCACGATCGACCGGTGCGGGGCGCGATCGCCGGCACGGCCGCCTCTTCGATGGCCCGACGCAGGCCCTCGTACTCCTGAAGCGGGCGGCACCGCACGCCGTGGAGGTAGATCAGGGCCCGGCCCGGCCGAGGCTCCGGCGGCGCATAGAGTTCGCAGGGATGCCCCGCGAGATCGATCATCGTCCAGTGTGGTCGGCAGGAATCGGACATCGACACGCGTGGCGGGGAGGGACGACGAACGGGCGGGGCGATTGTAGGACGGATCGACCACATCGGCCCGACTCCCGAAGGGATGTCGGCACCCATGGCCGCGGGAGCGTATCCTGTCCCCGCTGAGCCGAGTGCGGAGGCGCCGATGCACGTCCTGCTGACCGCGGACCAACTGGCGGAGGGAATCTCGCGTCTGTCGGCCGAGGTGCGCCGGGATCTCGCCGACGGGGCGGCGCCGCGGCGGCCGCTCACGGTGGTCGGCGTGCTCACGGGCAGCATCGTGCTCGTGTCCGACCTGATTCGTCGACTCGACGGCCAGGTGCACGTGAGCATGGTGTGGGCGAGCAGCTACCGCGGCACGGCCACCTCGCCGGGCAGCCTCGATCTGCGGCTCGACGCCCTGCCCGATCTCGCCGGGCACGACGTGCTGCTGGTCGACGACATCTTCGACACCGGCCGCACGCTCGAGGCGCTCGTTCTGGAACTGGGCCGCCGCGGCGCCGCCCGCGTGCGATCCCTCGTGCTGCTGCGAAAGCACGGGCGTGCCGAGGTGGGCATCCAGCCGGACTTCGTGGGCTTCGACATACCCGACGTCTTCGTCGTCGGGTATGGTCTCGACTTCGACGGCGCGTGGCGACACCTCCCCTACCTCGCGGCGCTCGATCCCGAGGACATCGCGGCCGCACGGTCCGCCACGCACCATGAGCACCCGCGCCAGCAGCCTGTCGGCCAGGCCGGGACCCGTTGACGGGCGCCTGCTGCTCGTGGCGACCGACCTCGACGCTGTCGGCACCGGCCGGCAGGTCGAACTGCTCGCCGCCGGCTTCGCGGCTGCGGGGCACGACACCCACGTGGCCATCCTCACGGCCATGGACCGCCGGCGCGGCTCGCCCCTTGCGGACCGCGTGCGTGCGGCGGGCGTGACCCCGCACCTGCTCGGCGAACGACCGGTGCCGGACGGCGCCGCCGCGGGGCGGCTCGCGAGGCTCGCGCACCAACTTCGTCCGGCCGTCGTGATCCCCTTCGGCCGCCGGCTCCTGCCCGCGGCGCTGGCCACGCGGGTCACGGGCGCGGGTCGGCGTGTCGTGGCTCGGATCGACGTGCCCGTACGACGTGCCCACACGGCACTCTGTCTCCGCGCATGCGACCTCGTCGTGGCGTCGTCGCCGGAGGTGGCCGCCACCTGCCGCGGGTCGTCGCTCGAGGTCATCCCACCGGGTGCCCGAGCGGAGGATCGCGCGTATATGGATCGCACCTCGATCGCCCACCGACTCGGCCTCGATCCCGCGACCATCTGGACGCTGTGCGTCGCGCCGCTCGAGCCGGAGGCACGACTCGACCGCCTCGCGTGGGCGATCGATCAGCTCGGCGTCGTGCATCGCGGACTCGAGCACGTGCTCGTGGGTGCCGGCCCCATGCTGCGGCGGGTGCGACGACGCGCGCACGTGCAGGAGTTCGCGGAGCGGCTCGTGGTGACGCCTTCCTGTCCGGTGCTTCCCGATCTGCTCGCCCACGTGCGCCTCACATGGCAGTCGGGCACCGTCGCCTGCGGTGGCGCCGTCCTCGACGGCATGGCGCTCGGCGTGCCGGCCGTGATGGTCGAGAGTGACGCCGCCAGACAGCTCGTCGTCGACGGGGAGACCGGCCGCATCGTCCCGGCCCTGCCGGAGAGTGAACTGCCGCGCCGCGCGCTGGAGATCATCGAGGATGACGCGCGTGCGCGTCGGTACGGCATCGCCGCGGCCGCTCGTGCCCGAGCCGAGTTCCCCGCCGACCGGATGGTCGCCCGATGGATCGAGGTGATCGGGCGGCTCGGCGGTTAGAGCTCATCCGACTTTGGTGGAGCAACGGCTCGGGGGCGGCAAAAGTCTCCTCGCTGTGGCCGCAGCTGCCACACGCTCGTCGAGCGTTCGCCGACCCCCTCGCCTCCCTTCTGCAGGCTGCCAACTCGTCGCTTCAGCAAAACGGGATGCGCTCCAGTAACTGTGGCACAAGTCTGCCCGAGCAGGATGCGAGGCGTGCCGGCCGTGGAAAACCCCGGCGGTTCCACCGGTCGGCCACGTGGACAAAGGCCAGGGAAGGCTTGGTCCACGGACAGTCAGGGCGGAGGGCCGCTCACGTGGCGGGCAGTGCGGCGGCGGGTGTGCGTTGTGGTGCGGGCCGACTCCCCGGCAGGCCGGGACTCGGTCCTCCGCGGAGCTGATCGAGATCGAGGTAACGGGCGTCCTCCACCTCGACGCGCTCGAGGGCGCGCCAGTAGAGGATCTTGCCCGCCGACGCGCTCGACGGCGCGGCGCCGGGCCGGGTCTGGCGGAAGAGCCGCGCGTCGCTCCGACCATCCCCCTCGAACACGAGCAGATCCTTGGCCTCGCTCCAGGTGAGCCGCGCACTGCGTGCCGTGAACGCCTCACCCTCGACGAGGACGTTGCCCGCGGCGGCCAGCTCGATCGCGGGACGGGCCGCCGCCGCTGCCGCCGTCTGACCGATGCCCAGCGCGTCACACGACACGACGACCGCGTCCGCCGGCGGACCGCCGGGCGAGTGGGGATCGAGCGTGGCGTCCCAATCGGCCACCGGACCCCAGATCGCCTCCACGCGTTGATGGAACTCCAGCGATCGTCGATGCAAATTCCCGCTCAGGCCACGCTGGAAATCGACGCCCAGATAGGTCGGTCCGGGCGGACGGCGGGCCGGCGCGGCCTGGGATGCCGGCGACGCGGAGGCGACCGCAAGCACCGGAGCCTCTCCGTGCCGGGTGCTGGTGAGCCGGCCCGGCCCGATGCCGGTGACGTCTCCGGTCATGCGGTCGATCACGAGTTCTCGTGCAAAGAGCCGCTCCTGCGACCGCTGCCCGTCGGCGGCGTCGGACTGACTCTCGACACGCACGCCGTTGCCGCAGGACACCCGCGCCACCTGTGGCTGTGGCGCGTCGCCACGTCGTCCGTCGGACGCGAGCTCGAACGGTCGGTCGAAGGCCACGTCGAGCAGGCCGGCCCGCAGCGAGGCACCGGCGCCGATCGCCTCGACGCGATCGGTGAAACGCGCCGTGAGGCCGTCGAAGTCCATGCGTCCCTGCCATGTCACGTCGAG
This sequence comes from uncultured Planctomycetaceae bacterium, assembly GCA_903917235.1. GTDB lineage: Bacteria > Planctomycetota > Planctomycetia > Pirellulales > UBA1268 > QWPN01. Next base: position 10,682 of record CAIWZS010000098.1, read on the forward strand.
CGGCTCGGCGGGGGCCGCCGCGGCCGCGGGGGGCTGCGCCGACGGCCCCGTGAAGCCCAGGCCACCGAGCCCGCCGCTCGCCGCCACCGGCGGCAGACGCAGCTTCCCCGCGCCATCCACGAGCAGCCGGCCGCGGCCCCGATCGAACTCGACGAGCGGACCCTCGAGATCGATGCCGCGCCCGCGCACCCGCGCCGGACGCCCCGCGATGACGGCCCGCGCGTCGAAGCGTGCCGCGCGGGACAGCTGGAGCTGCTCGCCGAGGATCTCGAGCCCCCCGGCGGGCGTCGGTGCGACGGGCGCGACTCCTTCGGCGGTCTGCTCCACGAGCCGCACCTGACCCTCCATCGAAACCTCCTCGAGGTGGCTGCCACCGGGTGTCATGTGCACGAGGCCCCGCACGAGCGTGGCGGTGGCGGTGAGACGCACCGCGTCGGCGGCGGGACGGCCGCCGTTCATCCCGGGCCCGCCGGGGAGACCAGGGGCGCCGGCCGCCTGTCCGCCTGCGGACTCCTCGGAGACCGTGCGAAACCACACCTCCAGCCGCTCGGTGCGTGCGGTGACCGGGCCCGCCGCGGCGTCGACGGTGCCGCGCGCGAGCATCCGCGAGGGGCGGATGCGGGAGAGGTCGGGACCGATCCCCGACGACGACCCGACATCGCGCCGCGGCGCGGTGCCGCCGGCCGCCCCGGCGAGCACGTCGAGCCACAGGTGCATCTCTCCCGCGCCCAGCCGACCCTGCCCGTCGACGGCGACCTCGGCCCCACCGGACAGCGAGACGACGTGCCCCTCGCCATCGGGTCGCATCCGCAGCCACTGCTGCCACCGTGCCTGGATCGGCGCGCCGCGCTCCGGCCTCGCCCGGAGCCATCCGGGCCCGACGGCGAGCAGAGCCCCGGGATCGCCCGGCGGACCCGGACAATAGTCGATCTTGCGAGCCTCCATCTCCGAGCCCCGCACCGCCAGTGACACGGGCTCCTCGCCGTCGAGAAGAATGCGTCGCGTCGCGATCTCGTACCCGAGACGGGCGGCACGCGCCTCGACGCCGGCGCCGCTCGAGGTGACCACGACGGGGCTCCCCTTCGCCTGGATCTCGACCGGCTCGAGCCCTCGTCTCGACCCCGTCGCGGCCGTCGTCGCACCGGCACCGCGCGGCTCGCCGGCGTCCTCGCGCGCGAGGACGATCGCCAGCAGATCGCAGGCCAGATGGTCGGTGACGGAACCTTCGCCCGTGCGCACCACGTCGACGTGATCCTCCAGCGTGACGACGTTCGCCGACACGTTGTAGGAGAGACCGCCCCGGCAGTTCACGAGCACGGGAGCCGCGGTCGTCGTCTCCGCCGCCGGGGTCTGCCCGGGCATCAGGCTCCCTCCGACGCCCTCGAGCCGCATGCGCACGTCCCGTTCGAGCCGGATGAGATCGACGCCGCCGATGTTGGGGCCGTGGTCGGAACCCTCGCCGCGGGGCGTGAGTCTGGCCACGAGCCCGCGGCCGCTGCCGCTCGAGCGACCGTAGCGGAATTGGACGGTCTCGACGGTGCGGACCTCGAGCTGGTCGAGCGTGATGTCCCGCGTGACGATCTCGATGTCGTCCTCGAGTCCGGACGCGGACGGCGTGCCGCGGATCGTCACCTGGCCGCGCAGGCTCCCGCCGACGAGTTTCGCGAGGCGCCCGCGCTGCAGATCGAGCGGCTCGTCGAATTCGAGCACGGCCCCCTGCGGCGCCCGCAGCACGAGCGTGCGTCCACCCGTCGCCCCCCGTGAACGGTCGGGAAGCAGCGCGAGCGTGCAGGGCACGAGGTTCACGCGACCGTCCGGAAGCGTGTGGTACTCCTTGAAGAGGAGCCGCATCTGTCGGCTCTCCAGCACGATCGGGTCATCCCGTTCCCAGGCGCCCGCGGGGAAGACGTCCCCCAGGGCCGCGAGCCGCTCGTCCGCCCGCGTGCGGATCGCCGCCGCCTCCTCAGGCGTCATCGCGAGCGTGGCGGAGGGGTCGCCGCTCCGGGGCTCCACCCACGGCACGACCACCAGCCGGTAGAGGCCCATCGTGGCGAGCACCACGAGGAACACCCGCACCGTCCGGCCGAGGCGATGTTCCATCGGTGACCTCAGCCCGCGGAGGGGGCGGGCGGGTGCGGCCCGTCGACGGTCGTCACGGCGGTCGCATAGCGGGCCACGACCGCGTCCCACGCGCCCCGGGCCCGCAGCAGCCGCTCGACGACCTCCCGCACGGCCCCACGCCCGCCGGGTCGCGACGTGACGAGCGTGGCCGCTGCCAGCATCTCGTCGCAGGCGTCGGCCACCGCCACGCCGACGCCGCAGCGCAGGATGACCGGCATGTCGGGCAGGTCGTCCCCGACGAATGCGACCTCGTCCCAGGTGAGCCCCGCCTCGGCCACGATCGCCGACACGGCCCCCAGCTTGTCCTCGATTCCCTGCCGCACGAGCCCGATGCCGAGCTCGGTCGCACGCAGCTGCACGACGTGGCTCGAGCGCCCGGTCACGATCCCCGTTCGGCCTCCCGAGCGCTGCCACAGCCGCAGGCCCAGCCCGTCACGGATGTGGAACGTCTTCTGCTCGATGCCGTCGTTCCCCCAGGTGACGCCGCCGTCGGTGAGGACGCCGTCGACATCGAGCAGGAGGAGCGTCACCCGCGCGAGGCGGTCTCGCAGAGACCTCTCGGTGGTCGGACTCGTATCGTGCAGGTTCGACGGATCGGCCACAGTCTGCCCTCCTCCCGGTCGGGCCGCGCTAGGCGGCCACCGCAGTCGGGGCCTCGACCACGATCTCGAGCGTCTCTGGGGGCACCATGCCGACGAGATCGACGATGTCGAGCAGGCCGGTCACGTGGCCGGCCGCATCGACGACTGGCAGCTCGCTCAGCCGTCTGGCCTCCAGGAGCGCCACGGCGTCGCGCAGCCGAGTGCCTGAGAGGACGGTGGTGGGCTGACTCGTCATCACGTCGCCGATCGGCGCGTCGAGCGCGGCGTCGTTGCGCCGCTCGAAGAGTCGGGCCAGATCGCTGTCGGTGAAGATGCCGGCCAGCATCCCCGCGCCGTCGAGGATCATGACCGCGCCGGTGCGCCGCGCCGGCAGCGGCCGTGCGAAGACGGCTCGCACGGTGTCGTCGGCCCGCGCGGTGCGGCACTGCGCGAGCGGCCGCATCACGTCTTCCACGAGCATGAGCTGCCGGCCGAGGCTGCCGCCGGGATGCCGGACCGCAAACTCCTCATGGGTGAACTGCCTCAGGGCGCTCGTGACGAGCGCGAGCGAATCACCGAGGGAGAGCAGGAGCGACGTGCTGGTGCTCGGCGCCAGACCGAGCGGACAGGCCTCGCGCACGGGGCCCGTGGGCACCACGACGTCGGCCGCCCGCCCGAGCGTGCTCTGCGCGGAGCCGGTGAGCGCGATGATCCTGATGCCGCGGGCGGCGACGTGGGGCAGGAGCCGCGTGATCTCCTCCGTCTCGCCCGACTGCGAGAGCGCGAGCACGATGTCGTCGCGGCGGAGCGCGCCGAGATCGCCGTGCATCGCCTCGGCGGGATGGAGGAAGTGGCTCGGCGTGCCGGTGGAGGCGAGCGTGGCCGAGATCTTCCGCGCCACGAGCCCCGCCTTCCCGATGCCGGTCACGACGACGCTGCCGGTGCAGCCTTCGATCAGCCGCACGGCGCGGCCGAACGCGGCGTCGAGACGCTCGGCCGCCTGCAGGATCGCCGTACCTTCGGCGCGCAGGATCTCCCGCCCGTGCGCGAGCAGGTCGGCATCCGTCGGCGCGGCGGCGGGGGTGCGGTCGTCCATCGGGGCGGGGACTGTAGGACGATTGGGCAAACCGTCGCAATGCGTCTTTCTCCCGGGGTCTTGCAGCCCAATCCGGCTTCGGGCCACCGGTGTCCCGTCGCCTCCTCTCGATGTTGAGGAAGGCTCAGGGCTGCACATGCCCTCTCGGCGGGCTATGGAAGCGAGCGCAGGCAGGATGCCGAAGTGAAGCGGACATGCAGTGAGCGGAGGGCATGGATGCCCGCAGCGACCGTCCGCAGAGAGGGCATGTGCAGCCCCGAGCCGGGTTGCGCGCGTCGAGCCCTCTCAGGACTTGGCGTACTTCGCGGCCATCTCCGCGAGCGTGATGCACTTCACCTTGCCGGCATTGCCGGCCTGACCGAACTGCGTCATCCGCTCCGCGCACACCTTCTTCATCGCCTCGCGGGAGGGCTTCAGGTAGTCCCTCGGGTCGAACTTCTCAGGCGCCTCGAAGAGCACCTTGCGGATCGCACCAGTGATCGCCATGCGGCAGTCGGTGTCGACGTTGATCTTGCGGACGCCGTGCTTGATCCCCTTCTGGATCTCCTCCACGGGCACGCCCCAGGTCTGCGGCATCTTGCCACCGTACTTGTTGATGATGTCCTGCAACTCCTGCGGCACGCTCGACGAGCCGTGCA
>CAIWZS010000099.1 GCA_903917235.1 uncultured Planctomycetaceae bacterium
CGTTTCGCAACGACTCGCTCCCGCAGCTCGTCCAGCTCGGCATCGCCGCGGGTGCGTGAAGCACGGGCTGCGGTTGTCGGGTCAGCATCAGGCCGTCGTCTCGCGGATCGCGGCCTCGGCGGCGGCGACGAGGAGGTCGATCTCATCGTCGTCGATGCACAGGGGCGGCATGACAACCACGACGTCGCCGAGCTGACGCAGGAGCGCCCCGTGCCGCCGCGCGGCGAGGCATGCCTTCGTGCCGCGCTGCTCCTGCCACGGAAACGGCACGGCCGGCCGCCCCGCGCTCCCCTTCTCGCGCACCAATTCGATGCCGGCCACGAGGCCGCACTGCCGCACCTCCCCGACGTGGGGCCGTTCCGCGAGCCGCGCGACGCGCGCCTCCAGCCGCGCGATCTTCTCTGAAAGCCGCTCGAGCACCCGCTCGTCGCGGAAGACGTCGAGCGACGCGAGGCCCACCGCCGCCGCGAGCGGATTGCCGCCGTAGGTGTGGCCGTGGAAGAACGTGCGTTGTTCGGCGTGCGTGCCGAGGAACGCGTCCCAGATGCGTCCGGTCGCGAGCGTGGCCGCCATCGGGAGGTAGCCCGCCGTGAGCCCCTTCGCGAGGCAGAGGAGGTCGGGCACGACCGCCTCCTGTTCGCAGGCGAACATCGTGCCCGTGCGGCCGAAGCCGACGGCGATCTCGTCGAGGATGAGGAGCACGTCGTGCCGCCGGGTGATCTCGCGCACGCCACGCAGGAAGCCCTCCGGGTGGACGAGCACGCCGCCCGCCATCTGCACGAGTGGCTCCATGATCACGGCCGCGACCGTGCCGGCATGGGTGGCGAGGAGCGCCTCGAACTCGGCGAGCGACTCGGCGAGCGACGGCGGCGTCGCCTTGCCCGGCCGCGGCAGCGCGGGTGATGGCAGCCGCAGCGCCTCGAACGTGAGCGGCTCGAACAGTGCCGTGAAGCGGTCGACGCCGCCGACGCCGATCGCGCCGAGCGTGTCACCGTGATAGGCGTCGCCGATCGCCACGAAGCGTGTGCGGGCAGGCTCGGGACAGTCCGCCTGCCGCCAGAACTGGAAGGCCATCTTGAGGGCGGCCTCGGTCGCGCTCGACCCGTCGCCGGTGAAGAAGACGCGGTCGAGCCCCGGCGGCGCGATCTCGACGAGGCGGCGCGCGAAGGCGACCGTCGTCGGGTTGGAGAGCCCGAGGTTCGTGACATGCGCGACCCGGTCGAGCTGCTCGCGGACCGCCGCGTCGAGTCGCGGGTGGCGGTGGCCGTGGACGTTGCACCACATGCTCGCCGAGCCGTCGAGGTACCGCCGGCCCGACGTGTCGACGAGCCACGCCCCCTCGCCCCGTTCGATGAGGAGCGGCTCGTACTCCTGCATCTGCGTGAACGCATGCCAGACGTGCTGGCGATCCCACGCGGCGAGGTCGTCCGCGGGCGCGGGCCGGGTCAGCCGCGGGGTGGCGACGGTGGCGACGGACGGCGTCATGACCGCACGCCGAGGCCGAGGACGTCGCGGCAGTGCGCGATGCTCCGCGTGAGTTCGGCCAGCTGGTAGTCGCGCTCGGCCTGCTTGCGGTCGACGCCGTCGGGCGGCGTGAAGGGCTCGATCGGCCGGCCCTTCTTCGCGAGGGCGAGCAGGCCGGCGAGATCCTCGGCTCGGGCCTCGGGATAGGCCTTCCAGAACTCGGCCGAGACGAGCGGAAACTCGCGCGGAAAGCCGGAGATCGTCTCGATGTGGACGGTCACCCCCGGGCACCGCTTCTCGAAGAGATCGAAGAAGGCCGGGAGGTCGACGCAGCCCTCCCCCATCGCCGTCCACTGCGCGGTGAAGCCCTGCGGCGTCTCCCAGAGCATCGTGTCGCGCAGGCTCGTCGTCAGCACGTGCGGCGCGAGCCGATCGAGCGCCGAGAGCGGATCCTCGAGCGTCCAGCACGCGTTGCCCGAATCGAAGTTCACGCCCACGACGTCGGGCCCGGCCTCCTCGACGAGCGCGAGCAGTTCACGCGACTGCATGTCGCCTGCGTGGTTCTCGACCGCGATCCTCACGCCGGCGTCGAGGGCGAGCGGCCGTGCCTTTCGGAGCACGGCGACCGTGTCGGCGATCCGCGCGCGGATGCCGCCCGGCGACAGACGGTCGTTGCGGTCGCCGAGGATCACGCGAAACGCCTTCGACCCGAGGGCCCGCGCCATCCGGATGCCGAGCGCGAGGTGTTCGTCGGCCGTGCCCCAGTCCTTCTTGAACCGCGCCGCCGTCGGGCAGATGCTCCACGAGCCGAGCTCGATCGCCACGTCCCGCTCCGCGCCGTAACGGCGGATCTCGGCGAGCGACGCGTCGTCGAAGGCGCCACGGAACGGGCCGAAGTCGGTGATGAAGACCGAGTCGCACCCAAGCGCGACGGCCTGATCGACGAGGGCCCGGGCATCCTGCTCGAGGGCGCGGAGCGCGAAATTGTCGAAGCCCAGCCGGATGCCGCGGCGACGCACCGGTCCGGCAGGAGCCGCCGGGGCGCCGTCCGCGCCGCGGCTCGATGGGCCGACGAGGGAGGCCGAAACCGCGGCGGCGGCCGCGAGGAACCGGCGGCGATCCCATGGCGACGTCATCGGGCCGCTCCTTCCGAGCGGTCCTCGATCCGGTACATCGCCATGTCGGTGCGGACGTAGAGCGCCGTGCCGAGGGCGGCGGGCGTGGCGAAGATCTGGCCGTCGAGCTGGTTGATCGCCTCCACCTGATAGTCCCGGCCGGGACGCAGGACGAACGTGCGGCCGTCGCGGTTGCCGATGTAGATGTGGCCGTCGGCGAGGAGGGGCGACGACGAGAAGTTGCCGCCGAGCCGCTCCGTCCAGTTCACCCTCCCGGTGCGGGCGTCGAGGCAGGTGCCCACGCCCTTGTCGGTCACCATGTAGAGCTCGTCGCCGACGACGAGCGGCGACGACATGGTCGGCGCGCCCTTCTTCTCGCGCCACACGATCTCCGGCGTCGCCGCACCGTCGCCCAGCCGGAAGGCCAGCAGCTCCGGCTGCATGAACGACGTGCTCACGAAGACCAGGCCGTGCGCCGCGACCGGCCGCGGCACGATCGAGAAACCGAGCACGCCGTAGCTCGTCTTCCAGAGCTCCTCGCCGGTGCGCGGGTCGTAGCCGTAGAGCCAGTCGGCGCCGGGCGAGACGAGCACCTCCCGTCCCCCCTGCTCCACCACCAGCGGCGTGCCGTAGGCCTTCTTGAACTGCACGTTGTCGTGCATCTGGCCGCTCCGCGCGGTCCGCCACGCCACCGCGCCGGTCTTCGTGTCGAGCGCGACGATCGCCTGCGAGTCGCTGCCGTCGCAGTGCACGATGAGCCGATCTTTCCACAGCACGGGCGTGCTGCCCGGGCCGTTCTCGTGCGCGAGGCGGAGGTCGCGGGTCGTCCAGGCGACGCCGCCGGTCGCGGTATCAACGCAGGCGGTGCCGTAGTCGCCGAAGTGGCAGTAGAGCCGGCCATCGGCGATCACGGGCGACGGGGAGGCGAACGAGTTGAGCGTGTGGATCGGCTGGGGATCGGCCACGACGAAGAGCTCGACGTCACGCAGAAGCGCGCCGGTGCCCCGGTCGACAGCCAGCGCGCGAAAACTCACCGGCCCCGACACCTCGAGCGGACTCGAATTGCCCGACGCCTTCGCGGCCGCGACCCGCCGCTCCTTCTCCGCCTCGTCGAGCGGGGTGGTGACAGCGGTGGTCATCCAGATCACGCCGCCGTCGATCACCGGCGACGACCAGCCGCGGCCAGGCAGTGGCGTCTTCCACGCGACGTTCTTCGTCTCGCTCCACTCCACCGGCAGGTCATGCGCGTCGGGCGCGTGGCCCTGTCCGCCCGGTCCGCGCCACTGCGGCCAGCCGGTCGCCTCGGCGGCGAGGGTCGGGGCGGCCGCGAGAACAACGGCCGTGACGACGCATGCGACTGCGATTCCGAAGGAGGCGCACACGCTCGGGGAGGCGACGCCCGTCAGGGGCGGACGAGGGCGGTTCCACGCCATGGGGGGAAACTCCGAGGGTGGACGTATCGTAACGGCCGCGGGTCGCAGCGGCACGCGTGAGTGGGGGACGAGGTGGGGTGTTTTTGAGAAGGGGGGCCGCATTCGCACGCCTGAGGACGTGCGCCACGGAGGGTCACAGGCCGCGGATGATCTCGAGGCACTTCGCCCGGACCTTGCCCGGGTTGACGTTCGGGTTTTTCTTCTTGGCCTGGCCGATGAGGCCGGCGGCCGCCTGCTCCTTACCCCCCTGCACGTCGGCGACGATCTTCGGGTTGGCCGCGACGAGTTCGCGGCAGAGCGCCTCGAGCGCGTCGTCGTCCACCGCCGCGATGCCGAGGCTCGCGACGACGTCGGCCACGGTGCGGCCGGAGGCGAGCACCTCGGCGAAGATCTCGCGGCCGCGGCTCGTGTCGAAGTCACCGGCGGCGATCCGGCCGATGATGTCGGCCAGGGCCGCGGGCCGTACGGGAAAGGCGTCGATCGTGCCGCCGCGTTCGTTGAGCGTGCGCAGGACGTCCTGCTGCATCCAGTTGCTCGCCACCTTGCCCTCGCCGACGAGGCCGGCGAGCTCCTCGAAGTAGGCGACCAGGTCGCGCCCCTGGTTGACGAGCACGTCGGCATCGTACGCCGAGATGCCCCAGCGCTCGGCGAGCATGTGCCGCAAGCCGGCGGGTGGCACGCCCATCGCGGCGCGGGCCCGGGCGAGGTCGTCGGCCGACACCCGCACCGGCACGAGGTCGGGCTCGGGAAAGTAGCGGTAGTCGCTCGACTCCTCCTTGTGCCGCTGGCCCCGCGTCACGCCGGCGGGATCGTCCCAGCCACGGGTCTGCTTGGGGGCGCTGCCGAGCTCGCGGCCGGTGGCCCGCCACTCCTCCCATTGCCGTGCCGCCTCGTAGGCGAGCGCCCGCTCGACGGAGCGGAACGAGTTCATGTTCTTGATTTCGACGATCGGCGTCTTGGCGACCGAGCCGTCGGGGCGGGGAATGTGCAGGTTCACGTTCGCGTCGACCCGCAGGCTCCCCTCCTGCATGTTGCAGTCGCTCACGCCGAGGTAGACGAGCAGGAGCTTGAGCTCGTTGAGCCACGCGCGGGCCTCCTGCGGGCTCCGCAGGTCGGGCTGCGTCACGATCTCGCACAGCGGCGTGCCCGCGCGGTTGAGGTCGATGCGGCTGTCGGCCGTGCCGGCCGCCTCGTCGTGCATGCTCTTGCCGGCGTCCTCCTCGAGGTGCACGCGGATGATGCCCACACGCCGCGAGAAGGCCCCCTTCGGATCGACCACCTCGAGAAATCCGTCCGACGAGAACGGAAGGTCGAACTGGCTGATCTGATAGCCCTTCGGCAGGTCGGGATAGAAGTAGTTCTTGCGGTCCCACTTCGTGAAGGGCGCGATCGAGCACTCGAGCGCGAGCGCCGCCCGCACGGCGAGATCGAAGGCGTGGCGGTTCATCACCGGCAGCGACCCGGGCAGGCCGAGGCACGTCGGGCAGACCTGCGTGTTGGGTGGGGCGCCGAACGTGGTCGGGCAGCCGCAGAAGAGTTTCGTCGCCGTCTGGAGCTGGACGTGCACCTCGAGTCCGATGACCGTGGTGAACGATCCCGGTGCGGCGACGTCGGCTGGCGATGGGGCGGCGGCCATGGCGTGGGCGTCGAGGCGGGGTGGGGGATGGTGGGACGGAGGTGCGTGCGATCAGACCGCCAGCGGCGGCCGGCGGCGATGCCAGTCGGTGAGGCTCTGGAAGCGGTCGGTGGCGTTGAGCAGAAGCGACTCGGCGAGCGCCGGGGCTTGCAGCTGGAAGCCGATCGGCAGGCCGCCCGCCGTGAAGCCGCACGGGAACGAGATCCCGCCGACACCGGCGAGGTTCGCCGTCACCGTGTACATGTCGACCAGGTACATCGCGAGCGGATCGCCGGTCTTCTCGCCGAGTGGAAACGCCGCCGTCGCCGAGACGGGGCCGCCGATGAGGTCCACCGACTCGAAGGCGTCGAGGTAGTCCTGTCGGATGAGCCGGCGCACGCGGAGCGCCTTCGCGTAGTAGGCGTCGTAATACCCCGCCGAGAGCGCGTAGGTGCCGAGCATGATCCGCCGCTTGACCTCGGGGCCGAAGCCCTCGGCCCGGCTGCGGCAGTACATCTCCACGAGCGGCGACTCGAACGCGGCCGTCGCGTCGGCGTCGCGGCCATCGGCGGCCCGGTGTCCCTTCCCGGGCTCGGCCCGGTGTCCCCCCCCGGGTTCGGCCCGGTGGCCATAGTGCGCTCCGTCGTATCGCGCGAGGTTGCTCGATGCCTCGCAAGGCGCGATCAGATAGTAGGTGGGGATTCCGTGATGCGCGTGCGGCAGCCGCACGTCGTGCACCGTCGCGCCGAGTTCACGGAAGACGGCAAAGGCCTCCTCGACGCCACGGGCCACCTCCGGATCGAGTCCCGCGGCGAAGTGCTCCGGCACCCGGCCGATCCGCAGGCCGGTGAGCGGCTTGTCGAGCATGCGGGAGTAGTCCGGCACCGCGTCGGTCAGCGATGTCGAGTCGCCCGGGTCGTGTCCCGCGATCGCCTCGAGCGTGAGGGCGCAGTCGGCCGCCGAGCGGGCCATCGGCCCGATCTGGTCGAGGCTCGACGCGAACGCCACGAGCCCGCGCCGGCTCACTCGGCCGTAGGTGGGCTTGAGCCCCGTGATGCCACAGAGTCCCGCGGGCTGCCGGATCGAGCCGCCTGTGTCGGAACCGATCGCGACGGGGGCCATGTCGGCCGCCACGCACGCCGCCGATCCGCCGCTCGAGCCGCCCGGGGCCCGCGACGTGTCCCACGGATTGGCCACCGGGCCGAACGCCGAGTTTTCGTTGGAGCCGCCCATCGCGAACTCGTCCATGTTCGTCTTGCCGACGATCACGGCATCGGCGCGTCGCAGGCGGGCCACCACCTCCGCGTCGTACGGAGGCCGGTAGCCAGCGAGCATCTTCGAGGCGCACGTCGTCGGCAGATCGGCCGTGCAGAGCGCGTCCTTCACGCCGACGGGCAGGCCCGCGAGTGGTCCGAGCGGACGGCCGGCGCGGCGGCGGGCGTCGACGTCGGAGGCACGGGCGAGGGCGCCCTCGCGATCGACGCAGAGGAAGGCGTTGAGCGTGCCGTTGGTGCGGGCGATGCGGTCGAGGAAGGCCTCGGTGCAGGCCGTCGCCGTGAGGTCTCCCGACCGCACCGCGGCCACGATCTCGACCGCCGAGAGCTGCAGGGGATCGGATGGCATGGGCGTGTGGATCGACCGCCGTCAGGCGGCTCCGGTCTCGCCGAGGACAGCCGGCACCAGGAAGCTTTCGCCGTCGTGCCGTGGTGCCGAGCGGAGCACCGACTCGCGGGTGAGCGAGGGCGTCACCACGTCGTCACGGAACACGTTCTGCGAGTCGAGTGGGTGCGCCAGCGGCTCCACGGCCGACGTGTCGACGTCGGCGAGCTGCGACACGAACCCCACGATCTTCGAGAGCTCGCCGGTGAGGTGGTCGAGCTCCCGCTCCGACAGCGCGAGCCGCGAAAGCAACGCCACCTTCGCGACGTCCTGCCGTGAGAGCGACGGGGATGCGGACGACATGGCAGCGGCCGGGCTTCTACGGGCGGGCTCGCGGTCCCGACGGAACCGCCTCCTCCACGACCGGCTTCGGCGTCTTGTCGACGTTCGGGAGGCGGAACGGCTTCTGCCGCACGAGCTTCGTCACCTTGCCGCCCTTGATGCACTGCGTGCAGACGAGGAGCGTGGAGTTGGTGCCGCCGGGGAGCGTCACCCGCAGCCGCTGGAGGTTGGGCTTGAACTTCCGCTTCGTGATCCCGGTGATCTTCGTGCCGACCCCTCCGAGGTACTTCGCCTTGCCACGGATCGTGACCTGGTTGCCGACGGAAAAGCCTTTGCCACAAACCTGACAGGAGCGTGCCACGCGAGCACCTTCGGGGACATGCGGAGGCCGTACGGAGCCTGAGAACCGGACCCGAGTCCGGCGATCGGCGTCGGCCGTGTTGCGGAAGCCCTCTAGGATACCGGGTAGCGGCGTGGCGACAAGCCGGAAAGAGTCCGTCGTCGTCGGTGCCTCTGCCCCCGGGAATGCACGATGCCCGTCTTCGATTTCGCGTTCCGGGTCGATGCCTCCCCTGCCGCCGTGCGGGACTTCCATCACGACACGCGGGCGCTGCGCCGACTGACGCCCCCCCCCACGTTCGTGCAGCTGCACTCGATCGAGCCGCTCGGCGAGGGGTCGGTGTCCCGATTCACGCTCTGGGTCGGGCCGATTCCGCTCCGCTGGAAGGCCGTGCACCGCGACGTGACGGATCGTGGATTCACCGACGTGCAGGCCGAGGGGCCGGCCGCGAAGTGGGAGCACCGGCACTCGTTCGTGCCGCTCGACGACGGCACGACGGAGATCCGCGAGCACATCGAGTTCGAGCACAAGCGCGGCCTCGCCGGGCTGCTGACGCGGGTGCTCTTCTCGCGGCCCAACCTCCTCGCGATGTTCACCTACCGGATGCTGGTCACGCGGTGGTGCCTGCGGCACGCCTCGCGCTCAGCCTGCAAGCAGCCGTAAGAGCCCGTCGTGCACGAGCCCGTTGGTGGCGATGCCGTCGCCCGCATCGATCCGCGGCCGGCCCTGCCAGTCGGAGAACCGGCCGCCGGCCTCGATGACCACGGTCTCGACCGCCGCGGCGTCCCAGCGGTTCATGAGCGGATCGACCATCGCCTCGGCGCGTCCGGTGGCGACGAGGAGGTAGCCGTAGCCGTCGCCCCACGTGCGGCAGATCCGGCAGGCGTCCTCGACCGCCGCGCGGGCGCGCGAGCCGCCATCGGGCCCGCCGGCGTGGTCGATGAACGACGTGAAGTCGCTCGTGCAGAGGAGCGCCGCGTCCAGGTCGGCGCGGGCCGAGACGTGCGCGGCGACGGGATTCGATCCCCGCCGCGCGTGCCACGCGCCGCCCCCGGCCGCGGCCCACACCATCTCATCGAGTGCGGGAATCGCGATCACGCCGAGGATGCCGTCGGCGCCGCGGCGGCAGCCGACGAGCGTCGCGTAGAGGGGCACGCCCCGGATGAAGGACTTCGTGCCGTCGATCGGATCGACGACCCACTCGTAGCCCGACGTGCCCGGTGACGCGCCGGTCTCCTCGCCGAGAAACGCGTCGTCGGGAAACCGCCCGAGCAGCTCGCGACGCAGGATGCCCTCGGCCGCCCGGTCGGCCGCCGTCACGGGTGAGCGGTCGTGCTTCTCCTCGACGGCGAGGTCGGGCCGGTCGAACCAGCGCAGCGTCTCGGCGGCGGCGAGCGCGACGGCCGCGAGCGCGGTCTCGAGCCGCGCGGCGGCCTCCGGCGTGACCTCGCGACGTGTCGCCGCCGCGTGGTCGGTGGATGGGGCTCCGCGAGGATCGCGCGACGTGGTCACGACGGATCTCCCTCCACCGCGGCCTCGCCCTCCGCCCGGGGCGAGCGCAGGGAGAGCAGGAGCAACAGGCCCGCGCCGATCACGAGCCATGTGTCGGCGAGGTTGAAGATCGGCCAGTCGATGACTCCGGGGACGGTGACGTGGATCCAGTCGCGTACCGCCCGCACGGGCTCGTCCACGCGATCGGGGGGCGCGTGCCAGCGGAGGCCGGGCAGCCCCAGCCGGTCGTAGAGGTTGCCGACGATCCCTCCGACGATGAGGCCGAGGGCCGCGACGAGCCAGCGATCCTCGTGGACGGCGGACCGCGCCATCATGCCGGCGATGCCGACGAGCGCTCCGACCGAGATCGCCGCGAAGAGCCAGCTGAGACCCTGCCCCATGCCGAAGAGGGCGCCCTCGTTGAGGTTCGTCTCGAGGACGAACACTTCCGGAAGGAGAATCACGCGGCGGCCCGACCCGGGCATGCCGAGGAGGGAGAATGCGGCGGCCTTGGTGGCGAGATCGGCCGCGGCTCCGGCGATGGCGATGCCGGCGAAGAGCAGCCAGCCTCCGGAGCGGACGGACATCGGCGGCGGTTCACCGTGGCTGGCGGGGTCGCGGACCGCCGTCGAGTTCGCGCTTTTCGGCGCAGCGGATGCACACCGACGCGAAGGGGATGGCCTCGAGTCGCTTGCGGGCGATCACACCGCCGCAATCCTCGCAGATGCCGAACTTTCTCGCACGAATTCGGCCCAGCGCCTGCTCCACCTGTTCGAGGGTGTCCTCCTCGTTGGCCATCAGGCTCAGGGTGAACTCCTGCTCGAAGGCGTCGGAGCCGATGTCGGCCATGTGGATCGGCATCGTCGAGAGGTCGCCGTTGGCGTGCCGGAGCGCCGCCTCCGCCATCGTCTCCACGTCGCCCCGGAGCCGGGCGCGAAGCGCCTCGAGCGAGGCCTTGAACTCCCGCAGTTCGGCCGCTTTCATCGTCTTCATGGTGAGTCAGAGCCTCGCCGCCACGTGCCCAACACCGCTGAACATAATATCCCCCTCTCGCGCAGGCTGTCAAACTGGCAGTCGCGCGTGTTCGATCAAGGGGTCCTATCGCGGCTTGCTGCCCCGGGAACGATGACCTACCTTTCGGTGATCGGTGGGTTTCGCCCATCCGACATGGGCGTTCGTTGCCCTTGAGCGGGGCGAGTGCGGAGAACGATTTCTTGGCCGTCGCCGCCCGCACCGACCTCGCGTTTCAGCAGTGCATCGCGCCGGCGTGCCGGGCCACGTTCTCGGTCGACGAGGTCCTCACGTCCTGTCCGTCCTGCGGCAGCCTGCTCGACGTCGAGTACGACTGGGACCGGCTACGGCCCCCCAACTCGTTCGAGTTTTTCGAGCGGAAGTGGATGCGCCGCAGCGATCCGCTGGCCTTCAGCGGCGTCTGGCGCTTCCACGAGCTGCTCCCGTTCGCGCCGCGGGAGAGTGTCGTCACGATCGGCGAGGGGCAGACGATGTGTCCCCCGTCCGACGGCGTGGCGGCCTATGCCGGCGTCCGGCCCGGCCGGCTCTTCCTCCAGTACGAGGGCCTCAATCCGTCGGGCTCGTTCAAGGACAACGGCATGTCCGCGGCGTTCACCCACGCCCGGATGATCGGCGCGCGGCGTGCCGCCTGCGCCTCGACCGGCAACACGAGCGCGTCGCTGGCGGTCTACTGCGCCGTCACGCGGCTCATGCGCGGCATCATCTTCATCGGCTCGGGCAAGATCTCCTACGGCAAGCTCTCGCAGGCGCTCGACTACGGGGCCCTCACGATCCAGATCGCGGGCGACTTCGACGACGCGATGGCCCGCGTGAAGGAGGTCTCGGGGAAGCTCGGGATCTACCTCGTCAACAGCGTCAATCCGTTCCGGCTCGAGGGGCAGAAGACGATCATGTTCCGGGTGCTCGAGTCGCTCGGCTGGGAGCCCCCCGACTGGATCGTGGTGCCCGGGGGCAACCTCGGCAACTCGAGCGCCTTCGGCAAGGCGTTCGCCGAACTGCGGAAGATCGGCCTCATCGACCGCGTGCCTCGCCTGGCCGTCATCAACGCCGCCGGCGCCAACACGCTCCACGAGCTCTACACGCGGCGCGGCCTGCGCTGGGAAGGCGGGCGGGCCGACCTCGCGCCGGCCTGCCACTACTACGACGAACTCGACCGTGACAACCGCCGGGCCGACACGATCGCCAGCGCCATCGAGATCAATCGGCCGGTCAACCTCACGAAATGCCTCCGCGCGCTCGAGGTGTGCGACGGCGTGGTCCGCGAGGTCTCGGAGCAGGAGATCCTCGACGCCAAGGCGCAGGTGGGCGCCGGCGGCCTCGGCTGTGAGCCGGCGAGCGCGGCGAGCGTGGCGGGGGCGAGGAAGCTCGTGGCCGAGGGGGTGATCGGCCGCGACGAACGCGTCGTCTGCATCCTCACGGGGCACCAACTCAAGGATCCGACGGCGACGGTCGCGTACCACACGACCGACCAGAAGCTCTTCAACGACGTGCTCGGCGCGAGGGGTGTCAGCCGCGCGAGCTACGCGAACCGGGCGGTGAGCGTGAGCAACCAGCTCGACGAGATCGTGCAGGCGATCGATCTCTACGGCTGAGTGCGGGATGCCTTGCCGAGCGGGCCGGCGGCGGAGTCGGGTAAACTCCCGACACCAAGCCTGTCGTCCCGCCCGAGAGCCGCTCATGCCCCCGACCACGTCCGCCCGTCGTCTCGTCGTCCATGGTGCCGCGGGTCGCATGGGCCGCCGGGTCGTGGCGTGCGCGGCTGAAGCCGACGCCGCGGGGGGGCCGTGGCGGCTCATCGCCGCGATCGAGCGGCCGGGGCATCCGCTGGCTGGCGAAGATGCCGCAGCCCTCGCGGGGCTTCCGCCCGCCGGTGTCGCGGTCACGAGCGGGTGGGACGTGCCTGCGGATGTCGTCATCGACTTCTCGCTGCCCGAGGCCCTCTCCGGCATCGTCGCCAGCTGCGTGCTGAAACAGGTCCCGCTCGTCGTCGCGACGACGGGCCTCGGCGATGCCGAGCGGCGTGCGATCGACGAGGCGGCGCGGACGATCCCGGTCCTCGAGTCGCCGAGCATGAGCCTCGCCGTGAACATTTCGATGGACGTGGTCGCACGGGCCGCGGCCCTGCTCGCGAAGACGGGCGTGCGGGCCGACGTGGAGATCGTCGAGTGCCACCACCGGCACAAGGAAGACGCGCCGAGCGGCACGGCGCTCAAGTTCGGGGCGCTCGTGCGGGAGTCGCTGCGTCAGACCCGTGCGGCCCACGGCCGGGAGGGGCGGCCCGGGGCCCGGCCGGCCGACGAGATCGGCTACCACGCCGTCCGTGCCGGCGACAACCCCGGCGAGCATACGATCCTCTTCGGCATGGACGGCGAGTCGTTCGCCGTGAACGTCCGCGCGACGAGCCGCGACTGCTACGCCCGCGGTGCGCTGGCGGCGGCGGCGTTCCTCGTCGGCAAGCCGGCCGGCCGCTACTCGATGCGCGACGTGCTCGGCATCGCGTGAGTGAAGCGGTGTCACCGCCCGCACGCGTGGAGGCATACGCCACAAGACGCATTCGCACGCCTGGAGGCGTGCGCCACGAGATGCACTGGCACGCGACGAGGCGAGGGGGCCCGGTGCGTGTGGCGTCAACGCACGCGACGCAGCACCCACCATCCGACGATGACCTGGACCGCGAGACAGGCGAGCCCTGCGCGGGGGCGGCCTGAGAGTTCGTAGATCGCCCCGAAGGCGAAGCTCGCGACGAAGCCCGAGAGTTTCGTGCCCACCTGGAGGAGGCCGAACGTGGCCCCCGCCCTGCCCTGCGGGGCGGCGTC
>CAIWZS010000100.1 GCA_903917235.1 uncultured Planctomycetaceae bacterium
CGCCTCCACGTGGTGCAGCCTCACCCCCTGTGGCGCAAGCCTCCAGGCGTCCGATTGGACATCGTCCAACCGCCGGCTCCCCCTGTCCTTCGTGGCGCACGCCTCCAGGCGTGCGAATGGACATCGTCGACCGACTCGCGCCGCCGATCGGGGGATCGTGCTCGCCGCCGGCGGATTTCGACGGTGGAGGCCCTGTCCGCGTGGCACGTCGTTCGATGCAGTCGAAGATTCACCGGCGGCTGCGCGCGACCCCCGACCGGCTCCCCTGTCTTCTGTGGCGCACGCCTCCAGGCGTGCGAATGGACGTCGTCGTTCGTTGAACCACTGTTCCCCCCGACAGCCCGCATCGAATCGGGTACCTTCCGACCGAGTGGCCGCATGCGCACGCCCGGAGGCGTGTGCCACGGGCCATGCCTTCCCGGTCCCGTGCGATGCGTCCCCCCTTCCTCGTCGCGGCGCTCGCCGCGTGCGTCTGTCTCGGCCGCCCGCTGCCTGCCGTGGCAGAGGCCGAGGTGCCGCGCGTGATCTTCGACACCGACATCACGGGCGATTGCGACGACGTGCTGGCCCTCGCCATGTGCCACACGCTCGCCGATCGCAACGCCTGCGAGTTGCTCGCGGTGACGGTCTCGAAGGACAACCCGCTCACCGGACCGTTCGTGGATGCCGTGAACACGTTCTACGGTCGCCCCGACCTGCCCGTCGGCGTCACCCGCGACCCCGACGCGCAGGCGCGGGCGAGCCGGTATCTCGGAATCGTCGAGTCGGGTGTCTACCCGCACGACCTGCGCTCCAACGACACGGCCGAAGAGGCGGTCTTCCTCCTGCGGCGCACGCTCGCCGCCCAGCCCGACGGCGGCGTCACGATCGTGAGCGTCGGCACCGCGACGAATCTCGCCGGCCTGCTGCGTTCTCCCGGCGACGCCCTCTCGCCGCTCGCCGGCCCCGACCTCGTGCGTCGCAAGGTGGCACTGCTCGCGATCATGGCCGGCTCGTTCGCCGACCCGCCGGACGGCCGTCCGCATCTCGAGGCCAACGTGATCAACCACGTCGCCGCGATGCGATTCGTCGCCGACACGTGGCCCGACGAGGTGCCGATCCGCTGGAGCGGCTACGAGATCGGTATCGCCCTGCCCTATCCCCGCGTGAGCATCGCCCACGACTACGCCTCCGTGCCCCGCCACATCGTCCGCGAGGCCTACCTCGCGCACTCCGGGCCCGATCACGACCGGCCGTGCTGGGATCAGAGCAGCGTGCTCGACGCGGTCTTCCCACACCGTGGCTACTTCGGCCTCTCCCGACCGGGTCGCGTCGCGTTCGATGCCGACGGTCGCACCCGCTTCACGATCGACCCGGACGGGCGGGCACGCGATCGTCATCTCGTGCTCGACCGGGGTGCGTCCGCTCGGGCGCTCGAGGCGATCGTGCAGCTCTCGTCCCAGCCGCCGATGCGGGACGCGAATCCGCGATGAGGCATGCATCACAGGACTGGAGTCGGGCGAGCCGCCGTTGGTACCCTTGAGAGGGCCGAGACAGTCCCGGTTCGGAGCACCGTCGTGATCACCACAGGTCGTCCACGACACCGTCGCGCCCGGGGCCGGTTGCTCGCGGGGCTCGTCAGCGGGTTCGCGGCGCTCGCTGGCTCGGCCGGTGCGACGGCCGCCGACGCGACCATGGCCGATCCCCGCGGGCTCGAGGTGTTCACGACGCACCTGCGGCCGCTCCTCGCCCATCGCTGCGGCGGCTGCCACGGGGCGGGCACGGTGGAAAGCGAGTTCGACCTCTCCACCCGCGACACGCTGCTGGCCGGTGGCGCCGGCGGGCCGGCCGTCGTGCCGGGCAGCGCGGTCACCAGCCGCATGTACCGGCTCGCCGCGCGGCTCGAGGAACCGCACATGCCCGAGGAGGGCGACCCGCTCACGGAAGAGGAACTCGGCTGGCTGGCCGAGTGGATCAACCGCGGCGCACCCTACGACCGACCGCTCATCGACGACGCCGACCGGGGACCGTGGACCGATCGTCGCATCGCGCCCGAGGCCCGCGACTCCTGGGCCTTCCGGCCGCTCGCGGCGGTCGAGCCCCCCCGCCCCGCCGACCCGCGTGACTGGTGCCGGAATCCCATCGACCGCTTCATCCTCGCGGCACTCGAGCGGGTCGCCCTCGCGCCGTCGCCCGAGGCACCGGCGCACACGCTCCGCCGCCGGCTCGCCTTCGACCTCACGGGGCTGCCCGCCACGGCCGCGGAGATCGCGGCGTTCACGGCCGACCCGTCGGCGGGTGGCTACGAGCGCATGGTCGACGACCTGCTCGCGCGTCCCGCCTTCGGCGAGCGGTGGGCGCAGCACTGGCTCGACGTCGCCCGCTTCGCCGAGAGCTTCGGCTACGAGCAGGACTACGACCGGCCCCACGCCTTCCACTACCGCGACTTCGTCATCAAGGCGTTCAACGATGATCTCCCCTACGACACGTTCGTCCGCTGGCAGATCGCGGGGGACGAACTCGCGCCCGACACGCTCGAGGCGTGGAAGGCCACGGGCTTCCTCGCCGCCGGTGCCTTCCCCACCCAACTCACGGAGAAGGAGTTCGAGAGCGCCCGCTACGGCGAACTCGATGACATGATCGGGACGGTCGGCACCGCGATCCTCGGCATGACGATCGGCTGCGCCCGCTGCCACGATCACAAGTTCGACCCGATCCCCCAGGCCGACTATTACCGGCTCGCCGCGACGTTCACGACGACGATCCGCGCGAACGTGGACGTGCACGTCGACCCGGGGCGGCACCGCGCGGACCTCGCCGCGTGGCAGACTCGCCTCGACGCCGCGACCGCGGCGCGGGACGCCTACGAGCGGGACGAGCTCCCGGGAAAACGCGCGGCCTGGGCCGCGGCGTGGGTGCCACCGCCGGCGGCGACCGGGCCATCCTGGCAGCTCGGCACGCTCGTCGGGGCGACGAGCCAGTCGGGCGGCTCGTTCGTGCCGCTTGCCGATGGGTCGCTGCTCGTCGGGGGCGAGCCGGCCGACCGTGACGTCTACACGTTCGAGATCGACACGCCGCTCGAGACGGTGGCGGCCCTGCGGCTCGACGCGCTCGCCGATCCGTCGCTCCCGCGCGGCGGACCGGGCCGCTCGGGGCACGGCAATTTCGCACTCTCGAACCTCACGGTGGCGTGGGCGCCGATCCCGGCGCCGGGCGCGGCGGCGGCGAAGCCGACCCCGATTCGCCTGACGGCGGCGCGGGCCGACTTCTCGCAGACAGAGCCCAATCTCGCGGTCGCCTACGCGATCGACGGCGACGCCGGCTCATCGTGGGCGATCGATCCCAAGGTCGGCGTCAGCCACGCGGCCACGTTCGACTTCGCCGAGCCGGTGCGGCACACGGGGGGTGCGCGGCTCACCGTGAAACTCGAGTTCATGAACAACAGTCGCCATGCGATCGGCCGGCCCCGGCTGGCGTTTTCGCAGGAGCCCGCCGGCGCCGTGGACGCGGTCACGCCCGAGCGCGATCCCGTGGACGCGCTCGCGAGCGACCGGGCCCGGGTGACACAGCTCCTCGCGCTGCCGGAGTCGCGACGCACACCCGAGACCGAGCAGGATCTCGTGCGGCTGCACCGTCGGTTCGATGCGGGCTGGCAGTCGCTCGACGCCGCGGTCGGGCGGATCGCGGCCGAGCGCCCCACGCCCGACCTCGTGAAGGTGCTCGCGGCCAGCGAGAACGTGCCGCACATCCCGCATCACGCCGACGGCCGAGGCTATCCGCACTTCTACGCGGAGACGCACTTCCTGCGTCGTGGCGACCCCGGCGCGAAGGAAGGCGTGGCGGAACCGGCGGTGCTCCAGGTGCTCACGCGGCATCCCGACGGGATCGCCCACTGGCGGCGCCCCGCCCCGGCCGACGCGAAGACGAGCCACAGGCGCGCGGCACTCGCCCGCTGGATCACCGACGTCGACGACGGCGCCGGTGCGCTCGCCGCACGCGTGATCGTGAACCGTCTCTGGCAGCACCACTTCGGCGAGGGCCTGGTCGCGACGCCGAGCGACTTCGGCCGACAGGGCGAGGCTCCGTCGCATCCGGAACTGCTCGAGTGGCTCGCCGGCGAACTGGTGCGCGGCGGCTGGCGGCTCAAGCCGATCCACCGCCTCATCGTCACGAGCGCCGCCTACCGGCAGTCGAGCGACGCCGACTCGGCCAGGGAGGCCGTCGACCCGCACAACCGGCTCGTCTGGCGGTTCAACCGCCGCCGCCTCGAGGGGGAGGCGATCCGCGACACGTTCCTCTCCCTCGCCGGCGCGCTCGATCCCGCGCTCTACGGCCGTGCGGGGCGCGATGAATCGACCCCGCGACGCAGCCTCTATCTCGAGATGAAGCGCAGCCGACTCCCCGCCTTCCTCCGCACCTTCGACTCGCCCGACACGATCTCCGGCCTCGCGAGGCGACCGGTCACGACCACCGCACCGCAGGCGCTCACGATCATGAACGCGCCCGCCGTGCGCAACTGGGCCCGCGGCTTCGCGGCCCGCGTGGCTGCCGATGCGTCGACGGCGCCTGCCCCGGCCACCGGGTCGGGCCCGCCCGACGACGCGACGCGGGTGATCACCACCGCGTATCGGACGGCGGTGGGCCGCGGTCCGACCACGGAAGAACTCGCCGACGCCCGGGCCTTCCTCGCGGCCCAGACGGCGGCCCACGACGCCGACGGTGGCGAGGTCGCCGCGATGGCCGCGCTCGCCGACTTCTGCCAGGTGCTCATGGGTCTCAACGAAACACTGCACATCGAGTGAGGGACCGAGGATGTCCGCTTCCACCGAACCCGCATCCGCGCCTTCCACCTGGCTGCCGCGGCGCGAACTGCTTCGCCGCGCCGGCGGCGGCTTCGGCATGCTCGGACTCGCCGGCCTGCTCCACGACGAGGCCGCGGCGGGCCCGGCGCTCCCCGACGCG
>CAIWZS010000101.1 GCA_903917235.1 uncultured Planctomycetaceae bacterium
CCGCCGGCGGCGGCCTGGGTGCTTCCCGACGTGCCACCCGATGCGGTGCTCGAGCCGCCCGCCGTCGAGTTTGACGCACCGCTGGCTGAATCACCCGAGCCCGGACCCGTTCCCGCATCCGCGCCGGCCGAGGAGCCGAACGTCGCCGTGCCAGTCTCGCCCTCCGCGCCGGAGCCCGGCCCGCCCCCGGTCCCGGATCCAGCCGCGCCTCCGGGCTGGCCGCTGTAGAACCGCGAGGGACCCGCATAGCGATCGCCGGCGCCACCACCGAGCCCGCCGCCATCTCCCGCGCCGGCCGCATGACCCGCGAGCGACGAGCCGCCGGGAGCGGCACCCGTGCCTGCGCCGGCTGCACCCGATCCGATCCCGTTGCCGCCGGGCCCGCCACCGGAGCCGAGGGCGCTGGCGGACTCGGACGGATCGCCAGCCGCCGCGCCGCGGCCGCGTGCCGCCTGCTGCTCCTTCCAATCGAACCGCGAACGGTCGCCGAGCACGGTGGGGCCGCCCTCCGCGACGATGCCGCCGCGCGTCGTCGCGGCGCGATACTGCTGCGTCGGTCGCGTGGGCTGCGGCGGCCGCACCTGGGCGAGCCATTCGAGCCTGCGGCGCGATTCCTCCACCGCGCGCGCTTCCGCCGCGGCGAGCGCCGGATCGGCGGGCGGATACTCGAGCTGCCAGTCCTCGTCGACGAACTGGTAGCCGAACTCGTTGCCCCACGACTGGATCGCCTCGCGGGCGGCGTAGTAGGCCATCACGCCGCTGGGGCGCACGAGCAGGAGCGGATAGGGCTGCACGTCGGGATCGCTGCCGCCGTCGCCGTGCATCGCGATGTGCTCACGGGCGGCCCGCAGGGCGCTCGCGAGGGGATTCCCGGGCCCGGGTGGACCCTCGAAGTCGCCCGGTCCCAGCCGGATGCCTTCCGGCTGGAGGAAGACGCCGTCGATGCAGCACTCGATGTAGAGCGGTCGCCGCCTTGTGCCCTGTCGCCCTTCGTACGGCACGACCGCATAGGCGGGAGGCCGGCTCGCGCCATCCCGGCGGGTGGCCTCGAGCGCGTCTCGTGCGGTGGCCAGCCGCTTCTCGAGGTCGTCGAGCGACGCATCGGGATCCTCCGCGGCCGACGCATCCGCCTCGAGCGCCGCGATCGTCTCGTCGAGACGCTTGAACTCGTCCTCGAGCGCGCGCGAGTCATCCTCGATGCCCGCGAGCTGCATCCGCACCCGGGAGAGGTCGGCTGCGGTCTCTTCGCGGATCGTGGCGAGCTGCTCGAGCCGCCACGCGAACTCGTCGCGGGCCAGCTCGAGCTCCTCGGCCCGGGACCGGTCGGCCACCGCCGCATGGGCGATCTTCCCGTCCTCGGCGGCCCGGCTGAAGAGCACGAGCAGCACGAGGAGCGCCCCCATCGTGCAGAGGAGCACGGCGAGGAACGGGAAGAGCGAGACGGTGGGCGCGGTGCTGACGTGGCGGCGGCTCATGCGGCCTTTCCGGTGCGGTGCGGTGCGGCCAGCTCGACGCGGCGCGGCTCCGACGCGGCGTCGCCCGCCCGGGCCGCCAGCAGCTGCACGGCGGCCGCCAGCATGCCGAGCGTCTCCTCGAACCGGCCGGTCGAGGCGAGCGCGGCGAGATTGGTCTCGAGCTTCCGCTCGAGGTCGGTGACGTCGCGCGTGGCATCGACGACGGCCGCCAGCACGGTCGTCTGCTCGGCGAGCGCCTCGTGGTGCCGTTCGAGGCCGCGGATGGCCGCGGCGAGCGACTCGGCGGCGACCGTCCAGCGCTCCTCGCGACGGGCGGCGAGCGCGTCGTGGGTGCGGGCGAGCGACTCCCCCCAACGCTCGAGCGAGGCGTCGAGGGCGTCGGTGAGGGTGGACTGCATCGTCGTGCCGGACTGCTCCATGACCTGCCGCAGGCCGTTCGAGGCGGTGCGTTCGAGGGCGCGCCACGCCTGCTCCTGGGCGTCGAGCAGCCGGGCCGACCCACGGTTGAGGGACTCGCCGAGGCGGGCGACGGCCAGGGCCGTGCCCTCGCTGCCGCCGAGCGACTGGAAGCGACCGGCGAGCGAGCGCCAGACCGCGTCGTCGACACGGGTGAGCAGCCGCTGCTCACGTCGGTCGATGACAAACTGCAGGAACATGAGCACCATCGACAGGCCAAGGGCCGTGGCGGTGGTGTCGAAGGCGGTGCCGAGGCCGGCGACGACGCCGGAGATGTTGTCCAGTTGCGTCGGGGAGAGGTTGGCGATCGCCACCGTGATGCCGATCACGGTGCCGAGGAATCCCATGATCGGAATCGCCCACACGATGAACCGCACGAGGCCGTAGCCTTGGGCGGCACGCGAGGCATCCACGTCGGAGAGATACTTGAGATGATTCTCGAGGGCGTCGGCCGAGCCTGTGCGCACGACGTAGTCGATCGCCTCGCGCAGCCGGGTGGGCAGGTACGCCCCCGAGGCATCCGCCTCGGGCAGCGACTCGGCCAGGCGGCTCGCCTCCACCGGCGGGACCCCTCCCGGCGGAATCGGCTCGAGCAGGTCCTCGACCGGCTCACGTCCCTGACGGTGGATGTCGTAGCCCTTGAGCACGAGCGCCGCGAGGCCGACGCAGAAGAGCGCCACCTCGACGTACTCGACCCAGTGGCCCGCGAGGTATCGCACCACGTTCGGGTCGTCGATGACGCCCGCGTGGATGAGCGCGAAGAAGCAGAAGGCCAGCGCCCCACCCCACAGGAGTGGCGAGCCGAGGAGCATGACGGACAGGGCGTTGAGTCTCGACACCGGAGCAAGCCTCCCGGACGTACGTGGATCGCGGCGGGCCGCCGCACATCCCCTTCCTTCGTCACACTCGACGCGACCGATTGAATCGAAACGGTCCGCCCCATCGAAAGGGAGATCGCGCGCTGGATTTCCGGCGGGCGGGACGAGCAGGGGAGGGTCCGCGGGCACGGCAAGCCCGGCGGTCGGCGCAGTCCCGGGAGGAACGGGACCCGTGCGCGTCGCCGTCCCGATCGGCCTTGCGGGCGTCGAAGGCCACCTCCTACCGTCGCCTCCCGGGCCGGAACCCGCATGACGGAGGCTGCCGACGTGTCGGAGCGGGGCTGGCGGCGAGATGCCGTCCTCATCACATGTGTCGTGGCGACCCTCGCCTGCGGATTCGCCGTGGCGCAGGGCGTGGCCACGCAGCGCGCGGGAGCGCGGGGTGCCCAGGCCGGGCCGCTGTGGGTGTCGGAATCGACGATCGACGAGGGGCGGCGCCTGCTGATCGTCGTCGATTCAGCCACACGGCATGCCGCGGTGTATCACGTCGATACGGGGGCGGGAACCGTGGCACTCCGCAGCACGCGGGATCTCTCCTGGGATCTCGTGCTCGAGGACTTCAATGCCCAGGAGCCGACGCCTGCGGCGCTCCGCCGCATGCTCGAGGGCAGCCAGCCGCCGGCCGCCGGGCGATGACCGGCCGGAGTCGCTCCGTCCGCCGGAAACCGCCGGACATCGTCTCACAACGACCTCACCGACCGTGACGGCTGTGCCGCCGGCAGCGTCGGGACGTAACATGGGGAGAGTCGGCGGGCCGAAGAACGATTCACGCCGAGATGGTTCCCATCCTGGCACGCGGGGATGTCATGGCTGGAAAATTCCTGTCGATCGACGAGGTGGCTCAGCGGCTCGGCACCACCACCGACGAGGTGAACCGGCTCGTCGACCGCAAGAAACTCTTTCCGATGCGCGACGGGGCGTCCGTCAAGTTCAAGGCCGACGACGTGGACCGTCTGGCAGCCGAGATCGCCGACGAGAAGGGGTCGGAGGACTCCGAATCGATCCAGCTCGACCTCGACGACGGCGGCGCGGCCGGCGGCCCCCGCACCGGCAGCGGCCTCGGCGCCGGACAGAGCGGACTGAAGCTCGCGGATGACGACTGGGCGCTCGGTGAAGCCGACGCCGGCGGCCTCGACGGCTCGCGCACGCTCGTGGGTGGCGCGGACGACAAGGAGGCGGTGAGTCTCTTCGACGACGCGGCCCTCGGAGGCAACGACGATCTCTTGCTCGAGTCGGTGGCCTCGGCGTCGTCCCCGGCGCTCTCCGGACTCGACGAGCTCGCGATCGATGACGCCCCCCGCGGCACCGTCGAACTGCCGGGGGCGGCGGGCCCCGCCGCGTCCGGAATCGCCGGGCTGTCCGATCCTTCCGCCATCGGCGCGGCCCTCTCGGGGCCGCTCGAGAGTGGCATCTCGCTCGAGGACGGGGATCTCAAGGGCTCGGGGATCGATCTCGAGATCGGTTCGGGCATCGGCGGCGCGGCCGCGGGATCGGGAATCGATATCGGTGGCGACTCCGGCATCGGCGGGGCCTCCGCACTGGCTGGAGGTTCGGGCATCGGCGGTCCCTCCGGCATCGGGGGCGGCTCTCTGGTCGGTGATCAGTTCGATCTCGGCGGCGTCGGCGATGACGACAGCGCATCGGTCGTCGTGGCGACCGAATCGACCGGCGACTCGAGCTTCTTCGGCGCGGCGGTCGGCGACGACTCCGCCTCGGTCTCGTTCGACGAGAGCGCGTCGAGCAGTTTCGACGCGGCCGCGGCGGCTGCTTCCGCCGGGGACTTCGAGTACTCGATCGACACGACGTTCAACGCGTTGCAGATCGTCGGGCTCGTCTGCTGCTCGCTCGTGCTGTTCTTCGCCGGGCTCGTGATGTTCGACCTCGCGTGGACGATCCGCTCGCCCGGCGGCACGCCCTTCTCGGCCCCGCTCATCGGCGGCCTGACGCAGATTTTCGGCTGGCAGTAGGCGTTCCTCGCTCCCCGACCGGGCCGAGGGCCGCGGTGACGACGCCCCAGCCCGGGCGTTCCTGCTAGAATTCGTTGGCCAAGCGGGCGGCGGCTGCTCCCGCGGATGCCGCCGATGATCCCCGCCCGAGGCGTCGTGCCGTGCCTGCCCCACGCTTTTTCCCCCGGGCGACCGTCGCCCGGGCTCGCCTGCCGTCGACGACGGTCTGCGCCGTGGCACTGGGCCTCGTCGGCTGCGGGGATGACGCGGCGGTCCGGCCCGGCGACATCCGCTCCTACACGGCGCCCCGCACGACGGCCCCGCCCATCGCCTCCGCAGCGAGGGGCGAGGGGGGAGCGGAGCGACCGTCGGCGACGCGGCTGCGGTACGACCTACCCGATGGCTGGGTGGACGGTTCCGGGCCCAGCGGAATGCGGCTGGCCACGGTGACGATCGGCGACCCGGCGGAGGGCCGGGAGGTCACGGTGATCCCGGCATCCGGGTCGCTCCGCAGCAACGTCGAGCGGTGGCAGAAGCAGCTCGCCGACGATGATGCGGCCTCCGTGGCGGACGCCGTGGACCGGGCACTGACGGACGCGGAGACCGTGGACGTGGACGGCACCGAGGCGACCGTCGTGCTGCTCGTCGCCGCGCCGGCCGCCGACCGCGAGGCGATCCTCGGCGCGATGGTGCCCCTCGACGACACCTCGTCGCTCTTCGTCAAGTTCAAGGGGAAGGCCGACGTCGCCCTCCGCGAGCGGTCCAACTTCACGCGCTTCGTCTCGTCCCTCCGCTGGAACTGATCCGCCACGACAGGATTCGACACCATGGCCACCGGCACGCTGCCGCTTCCCCGTTTTCGTGTGATCTCGACCGCCACGGAGGAGCGCGCCTCGCTCGCCGAATCGGCCTGGGCCCTGCTGCGGGCCGCCGGCTCGCTCAAGATCACCGTCGTGATGTTCCTCGCGGCCACGTTCCTGCTCTTCGTGGGGACGCTCGCGCAGGACGAGAAGAACCTGCCCGAAGTGAAGGCCGAGTACTTCAACTCGTGGCTGGCCCGCATCCCGTTCTCCGACTTCTTCCCTGTCACGATCTTCGGTGAGTCGACCCTCACGGGCTGGTTTCCGTTTCCGGGCGGGGCGACGATCGGCCTCGTGCTGCTCGTGAACCTCGTCGCCGCGAAGGTCACCAGGTTTCACGTCGCGGCCCGCGGTCAGCGGCTCGTGTGGGGCACCCTCGTCTCCGCGGCCGGTGGGATCCTCGCGCTGGCGGTGATCCTCACGGGCCACCGCACCGACGGCCTGCAGGGCCGACCGCCCATCGACTACGAGACGGTGTGGCGGATCATGCAGGGGGGCGCGGTGCTGCTCGCCGTCGGCCTCGCCGCGGCGGCGTGTGCTCCCGGCCGCCGTCGGCTCGTGCGCCTCACGCTCGCCGCCACGGCCGCCGCGGTGGGCGTCGGCGCCGGCCTCATGCTCTTCGGCGGCGACGCGTGGCGGATGAACGAGCCGGGCCTGCGCATCATGTGGCAGCTCATGCAGTCGAGCGCCGCGTCGCTCGTGCTGCTCGCGGGGCTCGTCATGGTGTTCGGCGCCCGTGGCGGCAACGTGCTCATCCACGTGGCCGTCGGCCTCCTGATGTTCGGGCAGTTCGCCTTCGGCGATCGACAGATCGAGGAGCGGATGTCGCTCGTCGAGGGACAGACCTCGAGCATGGCCTGCCGCACCGACGAGACCGAGCTGGCCGTGATCGCCTCGGGCGAGGGCGAGACCGAGGAGGTGACCGTGATCTCGGGCCGGCTGCTCGCCGCCCGGGCGGGGGGCGAGGCGATCCCGGTCGAGGGCCTGCCGTTCTCGATCCGTGTGCTCGAGTACTTCCCCAACTCGACCGTCATGCGGGTGGGGCCGGTCGCCGAGAACGCGGCGACGACCGGCCTCGGCACGCGCTTCCTCGCGACCCGGCGGCCGCCGGAGGGAGGCACGTCGTCACGCACGAACATCGCGTCGGCGTACGTGCAGCTCGTCGAGCGGGAGGGGGGCCGCGACCTCGGCACGTTCCTCGCGACCCAATTCCTCAACGACCAGAGCCAGCTCTTCATGGGTGCCGGCGGCGACGAGTGCGACACGGTCGACGCGAACGGCCGCGCGTGGCGGCTGCAGCTGCGGTTTCGGCGGGAGTACAAGCCCTACGCCGTCCGTCTCGACGACGTGCGGCGCATCGACTACTCGGCCAGCGAGACGCCACGCGACTACTCGTCGTACGTCACCTTCACCGACACGGGATCGGGGGCGGAGCAGAAGGGCCGCATCTGGATGAACAACCCCGTCCGCTATCGCGGCGAGACCTTCTACCAGAGCCAGTACTCGCAGGTGGATCTGGGCGGCGGACAGGTGGGCGAGATGACCGGCCTCCAGGTGGTGGAGAACGCGGGCTGGCTGATCCCCTACGTCGCGTGCGTGCTCGCCTTCTGGGGCATGCTCGCCCACTTCGGCGGCACGTTCATGCGGTTCGCGGACCGGCACGAGCGGGAGGCGCAGCACGCCATGCAGCCGGGGGTCGCCCTGACGGACGACCGGACCGCGGGCAGGAGCCGACGCGGGCGGCGGCAGCCTCGCGAAGGCGTCACGGATCGGCCCGCGTCCGGCATCGGATGGCTGCCGGCGGCACTGGCCGTCGGCCTCGTGATCGCCTGCGTCCTCCCTGCGGCCCGGACGCCGTCCACGCCCGCCGACGCCGCCGACTGGCGCGGCGCCGGGACGCTGCCGGTGCTGCACGAGGGCCGCATCAAGGCGCTCGACACCGTGGCCCGCAACACGCTCCAGCTGCTCGGCGGCCGCACGAGCGTGACGATGCCGGATGACGGTGCCGGTCCGCACGGCCGCGTGTCGGCGACGCAGTGGCTGCTCGGCGTCATGTCGGGCTCCGAGTGGGTCGGCCGCGCACCGGTGTTCCGCATCGACGCCTTCGAGGTGCTCGATCTCTTCGATCTCACGCGGCGGAAGGGGCACCGCTACGCGGCGGCCGAGCTCGAGCAGGGGAGGGAGGCGCTTCGCGAGCAGATCGCCGCGGCCCGCGAGGTGCCCCCCGAGCAGCGCTCGTTCGTGCAGAAGAAGTACGGCGAGATCAACGAGAAGCTCATGGCCTACGACCTCCTGCGCTTCGCGTACGAGACCCCGGAACTGCCGCAGGTGACGGGCACCGACGAGGCCGCGCGGCGGGAGGCTCTCGAACAGATCCGCCGGCTGATGCAGGGCGCGCGGATGCTCGAGGACAATCATCCCCCGGCGGTGATTCCGCCGCTCGAGATGGCCGACGATGGCGAGGCATCGGGGCCGACCACGAAGTGGCAGGCGATCTATCCCGCCGTCGTCACCGCCGTCGTCGCCCGCATGCTCGACGGCCGCGAGGGCCAGCCCGGGTATCGGCTCAATCCCGCGCTCCTGCCGTTCACGGAGGTGCTCGGGGCCGTGGACGGTCCTCCCGCCGCATTCAACGCGGCGCTCGCGGCGTACCGCCGCTCGATCGCGGACCTCCCGGCCGTGCAGCCCGTCGCCCCGAAGGCCGCATTCGAGGCGTGGCTCAACGGATTCAATCCGACCGACATCGCGAAGTGGCTCTACGTCTTCGCCACCGTCCTCTGCTTCACGAGCTTCCTCGCGTGGCACGGGCCGCTCAACCGCTTCGTCTCGTGGCTGCTCGTGGGCACGCTCGTGCTGCACACGTTCGCCCTCGCCGCCCGCATCTACCTCACGGGGCGGCCGCCCGTCGTGAATCTCTACTCGTCGGCGGTGTTCATCGGCTGGGCGTGCGTGCTCGCGGGCCTCGGCCTCGAGTCGCTCCACCGCATGGGGATCGGGAATCTCGCCGCGTCACTCGCCGGCGCGCTCACGCTGATGGTGGCCTACGGGCTCGACACCGGCGACACGATGCACGTCCTGCAGGCCGTGCTCGACACCCAGTTCTGGCTGTCCACGCACGTGGTCACCGTGACGCTCGGGTACGGCGCGACGTTCCTCGCCGGACTCCTCGGCACCTGCGCGATCGTGCATCGCGCGTGGACGGAGCGGGTGCGACCCGACGATGCGACGCGCGTCGCTGCCGTGCAGGACCGGCTCTACCGCATGACCTACGGAGTCGTCTGCTTCGCGCTCTTCTTCAGCTTCATCGGCACGGTTCTCGGCGGCCTCTGGGCCGACGACAGCTGGGGCCGCTTCTGGGGCTGGGACCCGAAGGAGAACGGCGCGCTCATGATCGTGCTCTGGAACGCCGCGGTGCTCCACGCCCGGTGGGACCGGTGGATCGGCCCGCGGGGCTTCGCCCTCTTCGCCATCGCCGGCAACATCATCACGGCCTGGAGCTGGTTCGGCACCAACCAGCTCGGCATCGGCCTGCACAGCTACGGCTTCACGAGCGGCGTGCTCATGCTCCTCGCCGGCTACGTCGCCAGCCAGATCCTGCTCATCGCGATCGGGCTCGCGCTCACGCGGTCGGCGGGTCCCGCCGCGCGAGCAGCTGCGTGAGCCGGTCGGCGTCGTAGACGCATCCCGACCAGATGCCCCCGCACGCCGACTGGAGTGCCGCCCAGAGCCGCGTATCGTCGGGCAGCCGCGGATTCGGGGCGAGGTCGGGCCGCTGCGGCCGACGCGCCAGTTCGGTGGCCGCCTCCGCGACGGTGAACGTCCGCTCTCCGTGGCCCACGAGATCGACGCTGCCCGTCGCCGTGCGGGTGTCGATCTCGATGGCGATCACGTCACCGTCGACGAGCCGGCCGATCGGGCCGCCCGCGAGGCCCTCCGGGCCGACGTGGCCGATGCACGCACCGGTGGAGACGCCGGAGAACCGCGCGTCGGTCACGAGCGCGACCCGGCTCGCGATCGGCAGCTGCTTGAGCGCGCTCGTGACCTGGTAGGTCTCCTCCATACCCGTGCCGAGCGGGCCGATGCCCGCGAGCACGAGGACGTCGCCGGCCCGGATCGCGCCCGCCTTGATCGCGGCCATCGCCGCCGCCTCGCTGGCGAAGACGCGGGCCGGGCCGACGTGGCGATAGCGGCCGGTGTCGTCGATCACGGTGCGGTCGATCGCCGTGGCCTTCACGACGGCGCCATCGGGGGCGATCGTGCCGCGCAGGAACGCCATCGTGCCCTGGAGGCCACGCGCGGACGCCCGCGGCGGCGGCAGGATCACGTCGTCCGGATCGACGCCGTCGGCAGCGTGCAGCCGATCGCGGAAGCGTCGCCGCCGCTCGCTCCCCTGCCACCACGCGAGCACCTCCGCGAGGGTCGCACCGCTGACCGTCGTCACGCTCGTGTCGAGAAGGCCGAGCCGGTCGAGATGGAGCATCACCTCGGGGACGCCGCCGGCGAGGAAGACCCGCACGGTCGGATGGTGCACCGGGCCGTTGGGCAGCACGCTCACGAGCCGTGGCGTGCGTCGGTTCACCGCGATCCAGTCATCCACGGTCGGGAGCGGCAGACCGGCGGCGTGGGCGATCGCCGGCACGTGGAGCAGCAGGTTGGTCGAGCCGCCGAACGCGGCGTGGACCGTGATCGCGTTGGTGACGCTCGCCGGCGTGAGGATGTCGCGCGTGGTCCTGCCGGCCGCGGCGAGCCCCACCACGGCACGGGCGGATCGCGTGGCGAGGTCGTGCCAGACCGGCTGGCCGCTGGGGGCGAGTGCCGAGTGGGGCAGCGACAACCCGAGCGCCTCGCCCACGACCTGGGCGGTCGCGGCCGTGCCGAGGAACTGGCAGCCGCCGCCGGGCGACGCGCAGGCCCGGCAGCCGAGGTCGGCCGCCTCCTGGAGCGAGAGCTGGCCGTGCACGAAGCGGGTGCCGATCGTCTGCACCTTCCCTGCATCCTCGCCGTCGGTCGGCGGGAGCGTGACGCCGCCGGGCACCACGATCCCCGCGAGGTCGTGAAGGCCAGCCACCGCCATGAGCATGGCGGGGAGCCCCTTGTCACACGTCGCGATGCCCACCACGCCGCGCCGCAGTGGCAGCGACCGCGCGAGCCGACGCAGCACGATCGCGGCGTCGTTGCGGTAGGGAAGACTGTCGAACATCCCGGTCGTGCCCTGCGTGCGACCGTCGCACGGATCGGAGCAGAAGCCGGCGAACGGGATCGTCCCGAGCCGCCTGAGCTCCGCCGCGGCGGCCTGGACGAGCAGGCCGATCTCCCAATGACCCGTGTGGTAGCCGAGCGCCACCGGCGCTCCATCGGGCGCCCGCACGCCCCCCTGCGTCGAGAGGATCAGGAACTGCGCGTCGGCGGCCGCTCTCGGGCTCCAGCCCATGCCGACGTTCTGCGACAGGCCGAAGATGTCGCCGCTGGGACTGTCGCGCAGGAGCGACTCGGTGAGCGGCAGTGACCCGGATGGGCCGGGGGCCGACGTGCGCACCTCGTAGACGGCCGGGTCGTCCGGGGCGAAGGGGTCGAAGCCTGCATCCGGCAGAGGCGCGGGGGTCATGGGAGATGCTCGCGGCCGAGGGAACGAGCCGTCCGCCCCGACGCGGACGGTGGGGCGAGGATCAACCGGCGATGGGGTACAGTACCACCGCGGGCGCTGGTCTGACGTGGGCACCCACGTCCCGCGGCATCCGCCACCCGACCCTCGCCGTGCGCCCCTCCCGGAGGATCATGACCGATCATGACCACGCAGCGATCGACCACCGGCCCGTCGGCGTCCAGACCAGGCTCCGGCGACCCGCTCCGCATCTGCCGCTTTCGTCGCCCGCGCGGGGATGAGACCGGCATCGGCGCCGTCACCACCGACGACGTCGTGATCGACCTCGCGTCGGCGGGTGTGGGCTCGCTCGCGTCGATCCTCGACGCGGCCGATCCGACCGCGACCGCGCGGAGCGCCGTCGCGCGGAGCACGGTCCGGTTCCCGCTCGCCGACGTCACGCTCCTGCCCCCGGTCGAGCGGCAGGAGGTGTGGGCGGCCGGGGTGACCTACCTGCGGAGCAAGACGGCCCGCATGGAGGAATCCGACTTCAGCGCCACCGCATACGACCGGGTGTACGACGCAGAGCGGCCGGAGATTTTCTTCAAGGCGCTGGGGGAGAAGGCCGTGGGGCCGGACGCCGCCGTCGGCATCCGGGGCGACGCCACATGGAACGTGCCGGAGCCCGAGCTGGCCCTCGTCATGAACGCGCACGGCCATCTCGTCGGCTGCACGATCGGCAACGACATGAGTTCGCGGGACATCGAAGGCGAAAACCTGCTCTACCTGCCGCAGGCCAAGGTCTATGACCGCTCGTGTGCCCTCGGACCGTGGATCGTGCTCGGCGCGGACGAGTCCGCGATCCGTCGCTGGTCGATCAGCGTCACGATCGAGCGGGGGGGCACGACCGTCTTTTCCGGCAGCACGGGGGTCGATCGCATCCGCCGGTCGTTCGACGACCTCATCGGCCATCTCTGGCGTTCACAGTCGTTTCCGCACGGCGTCGTGCTGCTCACGGGCACGGGCGTCGTCCCGGACGAGTCGTTCACGCTCGCCGCGGGAGATCGCGTGTCGATCGACATCGACGGCATCGGCCGGATGGAGAACCCCGTGGTCGTCGTGTGACGCCCCCGGCCCGCCACCTGCCCATCCACCGCGCCGCGGTGATGCCCCCCGCCGTGAGCGACAGCGCGACGGCCCCCTCGTCGCCGGTCTTTACGACACAGACCGACTCACCCTCGGTGGCGGGCGCCGGCGAAGCGGCCGCGTGCAGGTACGCGCGTCTGACCTCGGGCCAGGCACCGTTGCCGCTGCCGCTCACGAGCACCCACGAGGGACGGGTGACGCGGGCGATGTCGGGCGGAAGGCTCGTGCGGCTGCCGTGATGCGGTGCGACGAGCACGTCGCACCGCTCGACGCCTGCAGCCACGAAGCGACGCAGCGCATCCCGCTCGATGTCCCCCGTGAGGAGCAGCCGGCGGCCAGCCGATTCCACCGCGAGCACGAGGCTCGTCTCGTTGTCGGCCGCACGGTGATCCGGGTCGTGGGGCAGGGGGCGGGCGGCGGCTTCCGCCGGCGGATGGAGCACGCGCACGCGGCACAGGGCGGAGAGGGCGAACGAGTCGCCCGCCCGCGTGGTGCGCACCGGGACGCCGCGCGCCGCGGCGCGACGCACAAGGTCGATCGCCTGCACCGAGCGGCTCTGGAGAAAGGGCTCCGGCACGACGACTTCCCCGACGGTGAAGCGGTCGAGCAGGTCCGGGAGGGCGTTGAAGTGGTCGGCGTCGGCGTGCGACACGACGGCCGTGTCGATGCGGGTGATCCCCTCGCTCCAGAGCAGGCCTGTCAGCGCCCGACGGGCCGCCGCCGGCGCGCCGAGCCGCCCGGCGTCGTAGAGCAGGGTGCGTGCGCCCGGCGCGCGGACGAGGATGCCACAGCCGTGGCCCATCGACGCCACCACGACCCGCAGCTCGGCCGGCGCGGGCGCGACGAGCCGGGCGGCCGTGGTCGCGACCACGCCGGCGACGCACCATGCCGCCGCCGTGCCGATCCACACCGGAGCCCTCCGCACCTGCACCGCCGCGAGCAGGCAGGGGA
The DNA here is from genome assembly GCA_903917235.1 of uncultured Planctomycetaceae bacterium. GTDB lineage: Bacteria > Planctomycetota > Planctomycetia > Pirellulales > UBA1268 > QWPN01. The sequence continues at coordinate 13,294 of CAIWZS010000101.1, forward strand.
TGAGCACGAGCAGCACGTACCACCCGACGACCCACCACCACGGCGGTCCGGTGACCCAGACGTGGCCGCCGGGGACGAGCGCGCCCCACGCCACGAGACGATCGACGACCGCGAGGGCCGCGTCGCACACGAGTCCGGGTCCGACCGCGAGGGTGGTCGAGAACGCCGCCACCGCGAGACAGGCGAATCCGGCCAGCATCGCGACGGAGACGAGCGGGGCGATCACGACGTTGAGGACCAGGCCCACCGGGCTGACCACGTGGAAAGAGGCCGCGACGAGCGGCGTCGTCACGATCCAGACGGCCGCTCCCGCAAGGCAGAGCGCGGCCGCAGCGGACCAGCGCCGACGCAGCCACCGATGCCACGGCGGCCGACTCCTGTCGATGAGGCGGTCGATCGGGTCGAGCGGCCGCGCGCGCCGCTGCCGGTCGAGTGCGGCGACCCCCACGAGCACCGCCGTGGCGAGGAACGACAGTTGCGGGCCGACCTCGAGCACGTCGGACGGCCGCCGCACGAGCACCACCACCGCCGCGACGGCCAGACCGGTGAGCGACGCAGGATGGCGACCGGCCGCGGCCGCACCGCAGGCGAGCCAGACGAGCACGGTCGCACGGACGACCGGCGTCTCGGCGCGGACGAGCACCATGTAGAGGCCGGTGCACGACGCGACCACGAGCAGCGCGACAGGCCGTGGCACCGGCAGCCAGCGCACGATGCCGAAGAGCGCGATCGCGATGAGGCCCACGTGCAGCCCCGAGATCGAGAGAATGTGGATCGTGCCGGTGACGAGAAACCGGTCGGCCTCGTCACGCGCAAGCAGGCTCCGATTGCCGAGCAGCAGGGCGTCGGCCAGCGGCACGCGCTCGGCCGAGACGCAGGCCCGCAGTGCGGCGGCCCCGCCCGCCCGCAGACGATCGACCGCGGCCGCGACCGACCATGCCGGCGGCGGGGCGAGCGGGAGCATGTCGGCCGCGGACCGCACCCGCACGATCGAGAGGCTGCGGTCGAGCCGAGCCCGCCGGGCCGCGTCGAACTCGCCCGGATTCAGGGCGGGCGGACGACGCAGGGCCCGGCCCGTGAGCTCGACCTCGGTGCCCACGACGAGCGGTGGCAGGTCGGCCGGTGCCACACCCACGATCACGGTCGCCACTCCCGAAGCAGCCCGCCACCTCGCGCCGTCGCGCAGCGAGGACACGGCCAGCGACGCCTGGCTCGACGGCCCGATCGCGGCGGCGAGCCGCGGATCGGGCGATGCCGGCGGCAGGGCACTCGGCGACTCGAGCACCGTGCCGCGGATCGCGACCGGAACCGGTCGCGTGGACAGGTGCCAGGCGAGCTCATCGGCGGGGAAGAGCGACGACCTCGCCACCGACCACGCCGCGGCGCCCGAGCTCACGGCCAGACAGAGGCTCGCCACCGCGAGGCTGGCCAAGCCGCGCGACGCCGCGCGATGCCACGCGATCACGCATGCCACCCCGGCCAGCCAGTGCGCGCCGGCCCGCCAGTGGGCGGAAACACCCGGCGGCGGGCCCACCGTGCCGGGCACCCACGATCCCCAGGCGCACCCCGCGACGAGGCAGGCCGCGACCACCACGAGCGGACGACTCGGCAGCGGGTCTTCGCGCAGCGGCAGCCGCCTCCACGTCGCGGCGAGCATGGTGGCGACGCGTGCTGCCGGGATTGCGAGCGTGTTCGTGGGCAGCAGCCGCCGCCATGTCGCGACGTGCAACCACACGGCTCCCCGGTGATCGGTCATCCGAAACCTCCCGGTCCGATGGTCGGGACCGCCCGCCCGACGGCGAACGGGGGCGGGCCGCCCGCGGCGACACCCACCGTCCCCACTCTTCTTGACGGGCGCCGTCGCGTCCGGGGGCAATCGGGTCTTCGGAAACCGGGCTGACGAGCGCCGCGGCCGCCCGGGGCGAGGCCTTCAGCGTCGTCTCGCCTGGACGATCCGCGGGCGGCCCGCGAGGTCCTTGAGCGTCGGCTCCGCGGCCAGTTCAGGCCGGGCTGCCACCGCAGCCTCCGCCGCCGCGACGACCGTCGGGCCGATCTCGACGAGGAGCCAGCCACCCGGCACCAGCACGCGCGCGGCCGCATCGACGAGCCGGGTCACCACCTCCACGCCCGTCGGTCCCGCGACGAGCGCCGTCCGCGGCTCGTGCAGCCGCACGTCGGGCGGGAGCGAGGGAAACTCGTCCTCGCGCACGTAGGGGGGGTTGGACACGATGACGTCCCACGGCCCGCCGGACGGCACGAGGTCGCACGTGACGAACTCGATCCGGTCCGCCACGCCATGACGCCCCGCGTTGTCACGGGCCACGGCGATCGCCTCCGGCGAGCTATCGGTCGCGACGAGCCGCGCCGTCGTCACGTGCTTCGCAATCGCGACGGCGATGGCACCCGAGCCGGTGCCGACGTCGAGCAGCCGAATCCCGGCGGGCGCGGCGCGGCAGAGATCGATCGCCCGCACGACGAGCCCCTCGGTCTCCGGCCGCGGCACGAGCACGGCCGGGCTGACGGCGAATGCCAGCGAGAAGAACTCGCGTTGCCCGACGAGGTAGGCCACCGGCTCCCCCGCGCCGCGACGGCGCACGAGGTCGCGGAACCGCGCCCGCTCCCCGTCGGGCACCGTCTCGCCGAACGCCGTGTAGAGCGCGATCCGGGGACACGCGCGGACGTGGGCCAGCAGCACTTCGGCATCGAGCCGTGGCGACTCGCTGCCCCGGCTCGTCAGCCAGCCGGTCGTCCACGTGAGCAGCCGCCCCACCGTCCAGGGTGCCTCGGACGCACCGGGCGTCGCCGGTTCCCCCGCATCGCTCGCGCTCATGCATGCCTCCCGACCGCCGGATCCCGGCCCTCACCCCACATGCGGGCCACCCGCTCTCCGGCCCGCCGCGTCACGGGGAACGACCTGCCGTCTGCTCCGGCTCCATCGCGCTGCGCCGCGCCTCGCGCACGTGCCGCTCGATCGCGTCGATCACGAGCCCCAGTCGGCCGGCCATGACCTGGTCGAGCGTGAAGCTCTCGTTGATGCGATGGTCGGTGACCCGGTTCTGCGGAAAGTTGTAGGTGCGGATGCGCTGGCTGCGATCCCCCGATCCCACGAGCGTGCGTCGCTCGGTGGCCCGTTTCTCGTGCTCGATGCTGCGGCGATGCTCGTAGAGCCGCGTCTTGAGCACCCGCAGCGCCTTGGCGAGGTTCTTGTGCTGGCTCTTCTCGTCCTGACACTGCACGACGATGCCGGTCTCGAGGTGCGTCAGGCGCACGGCCGAGGCGGTCTTGTTGACGTGCTGCCCGCCCGGGCCGCTGGCGCAGAAGATGTCCTTGCGGTACTCGTCCGGTGCGATCGACACCTCCACGTCCTCCGGCTCCGGCAGCACCGCGACGGTGGCGGCGGACGTGTGGATGCGCCCCTTCGTCTCGGTATCAGGCACGCGCTGCACGCGATGCCCGCCACTCTCGTGCCGGAGCCGGCGGTAGACGCCGTCCCCCGACGCGCCGAGGACGAGCTCCTTGAAGCCGCCGAGTTCGGTCGGGCTGGCGTCGAGCACCTCGAACTGCCAGCCGTGCTCCGTGCCGTACCGTCGATACATCTCGTAGAGGTCGCGCACGAAGAGCGCCGCCTCGTCGCCGCCCGTGCCGGCCCGCAGTTCGACGATGCAGCGCGGCCGGTCGGCATCCGCGTCGTCCGACCCCAGCTCGACGATGGCGTCCCACTCCCGCTCACGCTGCGCCTCGAGCGCGGGCAGTTCGGCGGCCGCGAGGGCCGCGATCTCGGGATCGCCCGCGGCCAGCTCGCGCAGGTCGGCGATCTGCCGTTCGAGGCCGCGGAAGTCCCGGTAGCGACGGGCGAGTCGCGCGAGCGTCCCGTGCTCCCGGGCCGCCGCCGAAAGCTGCTGGGCGTCGGCGAGCACGGCCGGGTCGGCGAGCGCCCGCTCGAGCGCCTCGAAGCGGGCGAGCGTCGCCTCGAGGTCGTCGCGCATGACTCACCACTCCCGTCGACCGAACCGCGCGTCGGCTCCCGCACGGCTTCACCACCCGAACGACACGCAAATCACACCGCCGCGGACACCGTTCCCGGGCCGGCGGTGCGATTGGATGACGCCTGGGCAGTCGACCACGGCAGGATGCCATGCCGGCGCCGTCACACCCCTGAACGGTTCAGGACGCGGGCGCCTCGGCAGCCTTCGCGGTTCCCTTCGCCTTCTTGAGGCTGGCGTATCCGGCGCCCGCAAACTTGGTCTTGAACTTCTCGATCCGACCGGCCGTATCGACGAACTTCAGCTTGCCCGTGAAAAACGGATGACACACGTTGCAGATGTCGACCTTGATCTCGGGCACGGTGCTGCGCGTGGCGAACGTGTTGCCACAGCCGCAGCGGACCACGGTGTCGACGTACTGGGGATGGATGCCGTCTTTCATGGCCGAAACGTCACTCACGAAGTGGGTCGGGACACCCTTGCGGGAAGCCCTGTAGCCTACCGTTCGGAGCCCATCGGGGCAACGCTGGCGGCCGCCACCGCGGCGTTCACTCGTTCGGGACCGACGCGGCGCGCGTCCCGGGCTCGACGACCGGTTTTCCGGCGTCCACCGCGCGCTCGAGGCGGTCCGCGAGCACCCGGCTGCCGAATCGCTGCGGCGAGAGATCCTCGCGAAGGGCGGCGGCCGCCTCGCGGGTGCGCCCGACGGCGATGAGCGCGCGGGCGAGGTTCGTCCGCGCCGCGTCGGTCCAGCGGCTGTCGGGCGATCCCTCCACGGTCATGCGGCCGAGGTAGTCGATGGCGGCGTCGTATTCCCCCTCCGCCAGCGTGAGGATGCCGAGCCAGTACGCGGCGTCCTCCTTCATGCGGGTGAACAGGGTGCGGGCAGCCTCCGCCTGCGCGGCGGGCAATCCCGCCACGGCCGACGCCACCGCGGAGCGGCCGGCACGCGCTGCCAGGTAGGCCGCCTTCGCGCCCTGCGGCCCGTCGAGCTCGCCACGAAACTCGCGGAGTCGCGCGGTCAGCAGGGGCCGCAGCAGTTCCGGACGGTCCGCCCCCGCCTGTGGCACGAAGGGCACCTGGAGCGGCGCGAGCTCCTGCTGCACGGCCTCCGCCACGCGCGTCGCCTCGGATCGGCGTCGCGCGAGCGTCTCCCAGGGAAACTCCCAGAGCGCGGGCGCGGCCGGCGTCACCCCGGATGCCTCCACCACCGCGTTCGCGGCGGCCGCCAGCCGTGACCCATCGACCGCGACGCGCATCTCCCTCGCGCCGCGCACGTCGGGATCGAGCACCACCATCCTTCGCGAGAGGCTCAAGGGGTCGGCTGCGACCAGGACGGTGAGGGCCGTGAGGTCGGCGGCCTGCACGGGATAGGGCCGATCGGGCAGCGACAAGCCGGCCAGGATCGCGGGATCGGTCGCAGCCTGGCGCAGGGTCGCCACGGCGGCGCCGTCCGGCCCCGGAACGGGCATGCCGTAGACCGGCTCGAAGAGGTGAAGCTCGCCATCGACGAGGACCGCGGGGAGCCAGCTGCGCGGCGCCTGCTCCGCACCGCCACCGAGGCCGAGCATGACCCCGTCGAGACCCGCATGGCGCAGCAGCTGCAGGAAAATCCATGCCCGCTGCGGCCCGCTCGCTCGACCGGCGAGCAGGATCTCTCCCGGCAGACACCACCGCGTGCCCGGATTGGTCGCGGTCGGTGCGGTCGGAGGATCGCCGACGAGTGCCAGGGACCGCACCGTCCACTCGAAGAGCGCGAGAGCCACCTCGAGATCGTCCCGCGCCTCACCCCGTGCCACCCGGGCGATGTCCGCCAGCCAGCGCTGATCCCGAAGAAAGACGACATCGCCCATGGCGAAGCCGTTTGCGTCGGGCACGATCTCCGTCAGCTCCGCACGCAGCCGCGCGGAAAGCGTCTCGGCGAGGGGATCCTGCCGCCATGCCGCGACCGCGTCCGTCGGGGCCAGACGGGCCCACTGGTTGATCCGATCGAAGACGAGCTCCGCACCGCGCGCCTCGTCGAAGTCGTCGAGACGGTCGAGCACGGCGAGCGCGCTTTCGAGAATCTTGTCCCGCGACACCCTCGCCACGGGACGCGGCACGACCGCCGGGGAGACGGACGAGCCACCCCCGTCACCGGCAGGACGGCCACACCCGGACGCCGTGACCACACAGACGACGATCGAACAGAGGAGGCCGACCGAACATGCCGACGAGATCGGACGCGCGACGCCGGAGGCGCGGGCGACGAACGCGTGCCTCATCTCCCATCCTCGCCGGCCAGGCGGGCCTCGTGAATGCGGACGATCCGCGCGAGCACCGCGCGCAGTTCATGGAGCGGCACCATGGTCGGCCCGTCGCTCGGGCTCGCATCCGGGTCGGGATGCGTCTCGAGAAACAGACCATCGATCCCCACGGCCGCTGCCGCCCGCGCGAGTGGCTCGACGAGGGCACGGTCGCCTCCGGTCGCCTCGCCGAGGCTCGCCGGCCGCTGCACCGAGTGCGTGGCGTCGAAGATCACCGGCACCCCGAGCGCCCGCATCGTCGGCAGCCCCCCGAAGTCGTTCACGAGGCGCCCGTATCCAAAGAACGTGCCCCGCTCGCAGAGCAGGACGTCGCGACAGCCGCCGGCAAGGAGCTTCGCCACGGCGTGCCGCATGTCGCCCGGCGCCAGAAACTGCCCCTTCTTCACGTTCACGGCGCGACCGGTCGCGGCCGCGGCGAGGAGCAGATCGGTCTGACGGCAGAGGAAGGCGGGAATCTGGAGCATGTCGCAGACACGCCCCGCAGCCGCGGCCTGCTCGGGCAGATGCACGTCGGTGGTCACGGGCAGCCCGGTGGCCGCACGCACGCGGTCGAGGATCGCCAGCCCATCCTCGGGGCCGGGGCCCCTGAAAGACGCGACGCTCGTCCGGTTCGCCTTGTCGAACGAGGCCTTGAAGACGATCTGCACGGGCAGTTCCCGGGCAATCCCGGCGAGCTCCTCGGCGATGCTCAGGCAGAGCGCCTCGCTCTCGATCACGCAGGGTCCGGCGACGACGAGCAGCGGATGGCCCGGGCCACAGAGGTAGCGACCGACGCAGGCTGGCAGGCGCGGATTCACGAGCGTCTCGAGAGGCGGTGCGGAAGAGTGGCACCGGTGCAGAAGGCTGGCACGCGGCTGGCGAATGATACCGGCCCGAGGTCCCGCCGACCGAGACCATGATCCGGGGACGCGAAATGCCGCGCGCGCTGCGAAACGCGGCGTTCGCTCGACACTCGTCGGCGAACGGGTCTCAGATTGCGACGCGACAGGTGCGCGCGAGCGTGCCCGATCGAAAAAGGCTTCTTCCCGGGTTCCACAGGCCGTGCGCCGCTCCGCATCCGACGAGTCGTGACGTCACAAAAGAAAAAAGCGATCTGGCACGCCACGTGCATTCCCTTTTGGGTGATGAGAGGCCCCCCGGCCCGGCCCCAGCTGCCGAGCCCGGGGTCTCCGGCCCA
>CAIWZS010000102.1 GCA_903917235.1 uncultured Planctomycetaceae bacterium
AGGGCAGGGGAGCCTGGCCCTGCTCCTCACGCTCTTCGTTCGCCTTGTCCACCGCTCGCCGGATCGCAATCCGTAGCGCGTCCTTCGTGAACCGGCGACCGACCCGTGGCGACGGTCGCGACTGCTTCATCGGCAGCACGCCGGCCACCGGCTCCACGCGTCGCACACTCCGCCGCGGCGTGAAGACGTAGTCCCGAGCATCACGTCCTGCCGCGTGAGCCTCGACGATCGCCCGCGCCTTCGGCCCGATCGGGATATGACGCTGCTTCCCCCGGTGCGCCGTCTTATGCCGCTTCGGCACGTACCGCCAGCACCGCTTTTCGCGATCCCGGATGCGGCACAGCCGCAGGGACGCCGCCTCACTGGGCCTGCACCCAGTGAACCGGATGAACAGCACCAGGTCCGCGACCTCCGGCGTGAGGTAGGGCAGCGTCGCCCGCACGACCCACTTTTTCACCGGCTTCCGCTTCGGGATCTCGCGGACCTTGCTCTCGTCTCGCTTCAACGGCTTCACGACCCGCAACGCTGCCACGCGATCGTCCGGCACGAGCTCGCGGAGCACCGCCCAATCAAACATCAGCCGCACGGCCTGCATCACGTCGTTGATCCACCGACGCGACAGCCGCACCACCGCCTGCGGCTTGCGAGGCTTGACCGGCTTTCGACGCCGCGACCGCTTGCCCGTCGTCGGTGCCAGTTCCTCGTCCGGCTTTCGTGGCTGCACCTTCCGCGGCGTCGCGATCAGACGCTCGCGGACCTCGAGGAACGCCCGCGTTCCGAACTTCGACGCCTGCATCGTCGCCAGCGGCCGCATCGCCCGGACCGCCGCCAGGCCACGATTCCACCTCGAGCACTGCCGACCCTGCGGACGCTGCTCCTCGAGATAGACGAGGTACATGTTGCACAGCTCGCCGAGTGTGAGCCCGGCAGGCACGTCCTCGCCGCCAGCCGGGAGACTGACCGGAGCCACCGCCACAGGCTCGCTCACCACCGGCTCAGCCGCGACCTTCGCCACCGGTGGCGACGCCGCGAGGTAGCCGTGCTCCACCATCAGCTCGAGGTAGCGGGTCTGCGCCTCCGGCGTCCCGAAGCGCCCCACGTAGAAGTCCCGATCGCCGATCCGGACCCGCCCCATGCCGGTCCGCTTGTAGAGACGAACCTGCGGCATCACGCCGCAAACCCGACGCCCCATGGCTGCACCCTCGAGGGACCATCAGCACGGTCCGACCGACCCAGTAGCCCGAGGAAATCGGGTACGAAAACGGGTACGGAATCGGGTACGGGACCGGTTTGACGATTTCCCAAAAGGGCGCTGCCGACCGTCGGCAGGTGTTTTCTGCGGAAAAACAGGCGTTTTCGTGAATCGGGGCGACACGATTTGAACGTGCGACCTCTACGTCCCGAACGTAGCGCTCTAGCCAGGCTGAGCTACGCCCCGAAGTGACGTGGATGAGCCGCGTGAGGCACGAGCCCGAGCAGGTCGGGAGGCCCCGGCGGTCATCCGCATCGTGGGAGACTGGAAGACTACACCCGGAGTGGTTCAGGGACAACGCCAGCGGCATGCCGACAGGGCCGACGTGCCGCGCGGCCTTACTTCTCCACGGAAACGCACACCAGTTCGACGTCATTGCGGGCGAAGACGCTTCGCCCCGCGAAGGCCGGGTGACTCCACACCACCTCGCGGCCGAAGCACTCGTTCGTGGGCTCGAGCAGCCGCATCCGACCGAATTCCTCGTACTTCTCCGGCGTCAGCCGCGCGACGATCAGGTCGCCTGTCTCCGCGAAAATCCAGGTCCGCGCCGGCGGGCCCGCCTCGCCTCGGTCGGTGTCGCGCGCCGGTTCATGCCGCACGAGAAACGCCGTTCCGTGTCGTCCACGCCGATCCCCCATCGTCGCCGCCCCCGTTTCCCACAGCCGCCGGCCGGTCGTCACGTCGGCGGCCGTCAGGTATCCCGTCTCGCAGTCGCACCCGTAGAGCGTGTCACCGGCCACGTACGGCGTGCTGTTGGCGCAGTACATCGCCTCCTTGGGCTTCCCGCGCCACAGAATCTCCGCGCCCGGGCCGCGCTCGGCGAGTCGGTAGAGCGCGCCGACCTGGCCGATGCCGCTCGCGAAGAGGATGCGACCGAGGCTCGTGTCGGCCACCTGCGGTGCCATGATCGACATGCCGTACGACGGCTTGAGCGGCTGCGACCAGAACAGGCGGCCGGTGGCCACGTCGAGTGCATTGAGCTTGTCCGCATCCCAGATGACGAGCTGCCGCTGACCGCCACTCTCGATCATCGTCGGCGGGCAGTACCCGCTCTCGCTCGCGGTGATCGCCCGCCACACCTCGCGACCGGAGTGGCGGTCGAATGCGACGGCGACGCTGCCGGGCCCTCCGACGAGGCAGACGAGAAGATCACCCTCGACGAGTGGGTGGCCGCAAAATCCCCAGATGGGCGTCGGGGCCCCATAGTCCGCACGCAGGTCCTTTTTCCAGGTGACGGCGCCGGTCGTGGCGTCGAGACACGTGAGATGCCCTTCGGCACCGAGCGTGTACACCCTGCCGTCGGCGACCGTCGGCGTGCACCGTGGGCCGGCGGCGTAGGAGATCGAGTAGGGGCAGTCGTACTCGTGCTTCCACACGATCTCGCCCGTCGCCGCGTCGATGCACAGCACGCGCTCGTTTCCCGCGAGCGTCGAGCGGCCACCGGGATCGTTGGCGAGCGTGCCCTCGCGACGATCGTAGTCCATGAGGTAGACGCGGCCGTTCGCCACGGCAGGACCGGCATACCCGGCCTTCACCGTGATCCGCCAACGCAGCGGCAGGCCACCCGCCGGGATCGCCTCGACGACGTCGGCCTCGCGCCACACGCCGTCACGGCGGGGGCCCATCCACTGCGGCCAGTCGTCCGCGCGCAGCCGCGTCGCGCAGGGCAGCCAGGACGCGAGGACGACGCCGATGACGAGCGATCGGGAATGCATGCAGCGATCTCCGCAGGATGCCCGGGCGGCCGATGGCGCCGCGGGGTCGAAGCCCCCATTCTACGCCTGCACGAGGGCAGCCGCGGGGGCGAGCGGCGGCAGGGCCTGGCCCACATCGATGCCGTCCGGTCGCCAGTCGATGATCTCCATCTCGGCGGTGCGCCGGCCGCGGTACTCGTTGATCTTCGGCTTGAAGGCGACGTGGAACGGCCGGCCGGGCGGCGGCAGGTGCGGCAGCCACTCGGCGCCGCCGAACGCCACGCCGCGGATCTGCGTGCCGTGCTGGACGAGCCGCATGGCGAGGTGTCGTGCGCCGCTGCCGATGACGCGGGGTGGCTCGGCGAGCGCGATGCTCGAGGCGCAGAGCACCGGCCGCCGGTTGGACTGTCCGAACGGGGCCAGCCGCTCGATCTGTTCGACCGCGTCCAGCGTCACGCCCGCCAGCGTCGTCTCTCCGTCGAGCACGAGCTCGGCGCGCCTGAGCGAGTCGGGCAGCCGGCGATCCACCTCGGCCCGAAACGCCTCGCGAAACGCCTCGATGGCCCCGTCCTCGATCCGCAACCCGGCGGCCGCCGCATGGCCGCCGCAGGTCACCAGATGCTCCCGGCAGGCGTGCAGCGCGGCATGCACGTCGAACCCCGGCACGCTGCGCACGCTGCCCGTCGCGGGGCGCGTGCCGAGCGGATCCTGGGCGATCATCACGACCGGCCGGTGCCAGCGCTCCGCGAGGCGGCCGGCGACGATCCCGATCACGCCCGCCTGCCAGCCGCGGTCGGCGAGCACGAGCGCGGCGTCGGTGTCCGGCTCGAACCGCTCGATCGCCTGCTTCGTGGCCGCGAGCGTGATGCTCCTCTCGGCCGTCTCGCGCTGGGCATTGAGCTCGTGCAGGAAGTCCGCCAGCGCGACGGCGCGGCCCGGGTCGGCGGTCGTCAGCAGTTCGACGCCACGCGCCGCATGGCCCATGCGGCCGGCGGCGTTGAGTCGCGGGGCGAGCCGGAACGCGACGTCCTCACTCTCCAGGCGCGAGCGGTCGGCGAGGCCGGCGAGTTCGACGAGTCGCGTCAGTCCGGCACCGCCCCGTTGCCGCAGGCTGTCGAGGCCGTGTCGCACGAGGAGCCGATTCTCGCCGAGCAACGGCACGACGTCGGCGACCGTGCCGAGGGCCGCCAGCCCGATCGAGCGCAACAGCATCTCGCGAAGCCGCGGGGTCACCTTTCCTCCGCCGCTCGCCCGCGTCGCGATCGCCCACGCCAGCTTGAATGCCACGCCGGCACCGCACAGTTCGCCGAAGGGCGCCGATCGGCCCGGCAGCCGCGGGTGCACGAGCACGTCTGCGGCGGGCAGCTCGTCGCCGAAGGCGTGATGGTCGGTGACGATGAGTTCCAGCCCCAGCTCGCGGGCACGGTGGGCCTCGGCGACGCTGGCGATACCACAGTCCACCGTGACGACGAGATCGGCGCCATCGGCGCGCAGCCGCTCGAGCGCGGAGGCGTTGAGCCCGTAGCCCTCCTCCAGACGATCCGGCACGTACCAACTCGGCGCGTGCGAGGCGTCGTCCGCAAGCGCGTCGAGGCAGCCCACGAGGATGGCCGTCGCGCACATCCCGTCGGCATCGTAGTCGCCGTACACCACCACCCTCCGGCCGGCACGGACCGCGGCGAGGATCCGATCGGCAGCGTCGGAGACGCCCGGCAGCGTCTCGGGGTCGTGGAGATCGCTCAGCGTGCCCGAGAGGAAGCTCCGCACGTGCTCGGCATCGTCGATGCCGCGGGCGACCAGCAGCGAGGCGACGAGCGGCGGCACGCCTGCCCGGCGCTCGAGTGCCGCGACGACGGCACGGTCGTGGGGACGGACGTGCCAGCGCTTGGGCACGATGGACTCCCTTCCTGGCCTGGATGACCACCGGCCGCCGTGCGGCCGTGGCTCGTGGTCGCTTCAGCCGCGACGGCGGCAGTCTACACGACGCCGGGTGCCGTGCACCCGTGGGGATCGACGGTTCGCCGCGCGGGCGTCGCGACGCGGCCGACGCCCGCTATATATATGGTCCCCGTCTCCGATCCTTCCGAGGAGCAGTCCCGTGTCCACCGCCGACGTCGTCCTGCCGCTCCTGCCGTCCAAGCCCAAGCGCGAGGACGTTCCGCAGGACCGCGTGCTCTGCGAGTTCTGCACCGCGAAGTGCTGCAACTACTTCGCCCTGCCCCTCGAGACGCCGACCACCCGCGAGGAGTTCGATTACATCCGCTGGTTCCTGCTGCACGATCATGCCACCGTCTTCACCGAGGAGGGGGACTGGTACATGTGCGTCCACACCACGTGCAAGCACCTGCGGGACGACCATCGGTGCGGCATCTACGAGACGCGCCCCGACATCTGCCGGGCCTACACCACCGACGAGTGCGAGTACGAGGACGACTGGGTCTACGACCAGTACTTCGAGACGCCGGAGCAGGTGGTGGAGTACATGGACGCGGTGCTCGGGCCGGATGGCGACCGGATCGGCGACGGCCGGCGCCGGAAGAGCCGCGGCAGGTCGATTCGTGGCCCGAAGCCGGCACTGCTTCCCATTCTCTGAGCGTCGAGCCCGCGGTCGTCGGTCGCCGGGACGGACGGACGGCGAGCGACCGCCTCGCGACGGACAGGCTTCCCCGCATGATCGAACCGCGCACGCTGAAGGGATTTCGGGACCATCTCCCCGCCCAGGCGCTCGCGCGCGAGCGCCTACTCGACATCGCGCGCCGCGTCTATCGGTCGTACGGCTTCGCGCCGATCGACACGCCGGCGCTCGAGTACCTGGAGATCCTCGTCGGCAAGGGGAGCGAGGAGACCGACCGGCAGCTCTATCGATTCCGCGATCACGGCGGCCGCGACGTCGGCCTGCGGTTCGATCTGACCGTGCCCTTCGCACGCTTCGCCGCGCAGCACGTCCATGAGCTCGGACTGCCCTTCAAGCGGTACCACATGGCGCCGGTCTGGCGCGGTGAAAACACGCAGCGCGGCCGCTACCGGGAATTCGTGCAGTGCGACTTCGACACGATCGGCACGACGAGTCCGGTCGCCGATCTCGAGATGGTGCTCGTCGTGCACGACCTCTTCGTGGCGATCGGGATCGAGCGGTTCACGATCAGGCTGAACGACCGCCGCGTGCTCACCGGCATCCTCACGCGGCTCGGGCTCGCCGCACGCGGCCCGCACGTGCTGCGGAGCCTCGACAAGCTGGCGAAGGTGGGCGCCGAATCGGTCGCGGCCGAACTGGCGGCGCAGGGAGTGGGCGCCGACGCGGCCGCGACGCTCCTCGAGATGGCAAGCCTCACGGGTCCGCCGGCCACGGTGCTCGCGGCCCTCGAGCGACTCGTGGGCGAGACGGAGATCGGTCGCACGGGCGTGGCCGCGCTCCGCGTCCTCGTGGAGCGGGCGGAGCAGGGGGGTGTCGGGGGCGGGCGGCTCGCCGTCGATCCGTCGATCGCCCGGGGCCTCGACTACTACACGGGGCTCGTCCTCGAGACGTTCCTCGACGATCTGCCCACGCTCGGGAGCGTGTGCTCGGGCGGGCGATACGACGATCTCGCCGGTCTGTACACGAAGCAGCCGCTGCCGGGCATCGGGGCGTCGCTCGGCCTCGACCGGCTCCTCGCAGGGCTCGAGGAGCTCGGCTGCCTCGATGCGCGGGAGACACCGGCAGACGTGTTTCTGCCGTACTTCGACGAGCGGCACCTCGTCGACTACCTGCGGATCGCCGCGGCGCTGCGGGCCGGAGGCGTGGCGGTCGAGCTGTATCCCGAGCCTCGCAAGCTCGGGCAGCAGCTGAAGCTGGCGGCGAAGCGGGGGTTTCCGACGGCGCTCGTCATCGGCTCCGACGAACTCGCGGCCGGCACGGCGCAGTGGAAGGACCTCCACGCGCAGACGAGCACCATGATCGACTGGCACGGCGACCTCGCGGTGCTCGTCGACGCGGTCCGTTCGGGCCTTTCGGCACGGCACTGAGCCACGGTCGGTTTCGGTCGTGCGTGGGCGTTCCTCACCGACAGATGCGCGACCGATAGATGGCGAGGCCGTGGGCGGCGTGGTAGAGCCCGCCACACTCCACGTCGATGTCCGCGGTGCGTTCGAGCAGCGTGACGAGCCGTTCCGCCGCCCGGGTGACCCAGGGTTCCGCGAGCCGTTCGTCGTCGAGCGCGAGCGCCAGCACCTCGAACACGTGCCCCGTCGCGGAAAGTCTCGAAAACACGTCGGGCGACGTGCCCGGCCTCTCGAAGGAGTGCGTGGAGAAGCTGCCGTCCGCCTGCTGGAATCGTCGGGCACGCTCGATGCAGTCGCCGAGCACCGCTCCGGCCGCCTTCCATCCACTGCCGGCCGCGTCGGTCGGGAGCCCCGCGCGGCGTCGCGCGTCGAGTGCCGCCGCGAGCCCGTAGAGTCGATGCGCCCCGCCGCACGCGGCGCGAAAGATCTCGGCCTCCGCCTCCATGCGCACCACGCGATCCACGTCCCACTTCGTGCCGTCACCTGCCGTCCAGGCCGCGTCGGGGTGCTCGTACGCCGAGAGCGCCATGAGCGTCCAGGTGGCCTCCTGGCCCGGGCGGATGTCGCGCTTCGCACGCTCGAGCAGCGTCGCGAGCGTGTGGCGGCGTTCCCGCACGACGAGCGGCGTGTCGAGAGGCAGTCCCCCGGTCACCCGGCCGGCGGGCCCGGCGGTCGCTTTCGTCACGCCGCACTGCGAGAGGTATCCGATCCACTGGTCGGGATGTCCCTGCCCCATGGTGCTCCCCGGCTCGACGACGGCGAGCAGGCCGTCCGCGTCGGATCGCAGGATCCAGCCCTCGAGCGTGCCCCCGTCGAGCAGGTAGCGCAGGGCGGAGCCCTCGTCGCCGTCATGGGCGATCGGCAGCGCGTCACCGAATGCGAGGATGCCGTGCACCACCTGCCACGCGCCGTGCACCGACGCGTCGAGTCGCCTGGCATCCCGCGTGTGGGCGAGAGCGGCGTCGATCCGGGCACACAGCGCGGCACGATTTTCGCCGGACTGGCCCGCGGCGGCAGCCGATGAGCCCGCGCCCGTCGTGCAGCCCGCCGCGGACAGGACGAGCATCGCGATCGTCGCGAGCACGGCGGTCCACGATCTCGCCGTCGCGGGCCGTGACGGCGACACCGGAGCGAACGCGGGGCCGGAGCGAACAGGCCGAAAGCGGGGCACGTAGGACATGGGATCGGCCGGGCGCGGCGGAACGAGCGGTTGGGATCCGGGAGTTCGACGGGCCGTCGACGCCGGCCACCCGTCTAGAATACGTCGGGATCGATCGCCGACGGTCCGCGTTCATTCCACAGGAACCCGCCCATGATTTTCGACCCGATGTACTTCGTCGCGATCGCTCCGGCCATAATGCTGGCGATGTGGGCCCAGTGGCGGGTGCGGGCGTCCTTCGCGGCGGCCTCCCAGGAACCGGCTCCCCTCACCGGAGCCGCGGCCGCACGCTACATCCTCGATTCCGCCGGCGCCACCGATGTGGAGATCGAGGCGGTTCCCGGCACCCTCACCGACCACTACGACCCGCAGAAGAAGGTGCTTCGGCTGTCGTCGGAGGTGTTCGACAAGCGGTCGCTCGCGGCCGTCGGGATCGCGGCCCACGAGGCGGGGCATGCCCTCCAGGACGCGCAGGGGTATTCGCTGATGGCCGTTCGCAACGCTGCCGTCGGGGTCGCCAATGTCGGCAGCAGCCTCGGACTCTTCGTGTTCATCATCGGTCTGGCGATGGCGCTCAAGCCCGTCGCCTGGATCGGGCTCGCCCTGTTCGGAGCGGTCGTGTTCTTCCAGCTCGTGAACCTGCCGGTCGAATTCGACGCGAGCAACCGCGCCAAGGCACAGCTGGTCTCCCTCGGCAT
Organism: uncultured Planctomycetaceae bacterium; assembly: GCA_903917235.1. GTDB lineage: Bacteria > Planctomycetota > Planctomycetia > Pirellulales > UBA1268 > QWPN01. The sequence continues at coordinate 8,842 of CAIWZS010000102.1, forward strand.
CGTGCCCGCGGCGGAGATGCCGGCCGTCAACGGCGTGCTCAACGCGGCCGCGTGGACCTACGTCGCCGCCACGCTCGAGAGCGTCCTCACGCTCCTCTATTACGCCAGCCACATGACCGGTGGCAGCGAGGAACGCTGACGCCGTGACGCGGTCGGGGCATCAGTGATTCAGCGAATAGAGCAGGACGTTGAGCGCGATCCGCTCGGCGTCGTCGCGGCCGTAGCCCGTGCACTCCATCGAGTTCTGCTTCTCGAGGGCACACGAGAGGTCGAAGGGTGAGAAGATCACCGCCCAGCGGTCGCCGATGCGCACGCCCTCCAGCCGTGGCGTGATGGTGCGCTTGCGGACGCCGAGGGCTGCGTCCCCGCCCCCCGCCGGCTCGCGCAGCGTCACCTCACGGATGTCGTAGCCGCCATACTCGGCGGCCGTGAAGATCGGGTCGTCCGCGGGAATCTCCTCGAGCCTGTGGTCGGGCAGCATCGCGGCGATCTCGGTCCGAAACGCCTGCGTGAAGGACGAGGCCGCGCACACGCTGTCGGCCAGCAGCATGCCGCCACGCTCGAGGAACGTCGCGAGCCGCTCGCGGCGTGGGGCGTCGAACGAGAATCCCTGCCGTCCGTGCATGAACACGAGGTGATGATCGAAGAGCCTCTCGTCCGAGGGATCGATCTGGCCGGGGGCGTCGTCGACACGGATCCCCACCTCCCGGGCGGCCGCCCGCAGGATGTTGGCGAGGGCGGCCGGGGCGGCGTCGCACATGCCACCGTGCTTGAGCTTGCCGATCGTGAGCTGGCCCCGGGCGAAGTCGTCGGCGGGCCGGTCATCCGCCCGGTCGAGCGCGAAGAGCTCGTCCTTGCGCTTCACCTCCCGGTTCGTGGCATAGGCCAGCACGTTCGCCCCGATCGCGAGTGCCGCATCGACCTGGCGCCGCACTCCCGGAGCGAGTGCATCGCGGGAGGGGCCCCCGAGTTCCCAGAGGCACGAGAGGCTCGGCACGGGCGCACCGGGCCCCGCGGCGTCGCTCGGCGGCGCGTAGACGAGGCAGGTGCGGCAGCCGTAGTCGACGCCGAGCAGCGGCCGATGCAGCTCGGGCGGGACGATCTCCTCGGCATTCCACGCCGGATGCTCCGGCGGGAGAAGGTGGAGGTCGTACTCCGGCTCGGGAAACATCTCGCGCACGAACGCGCGAAACCGCGCGTCGAAATCGCCGCTCTTGGGGCAGCAGGCCTCGGCGAACACGAAGCCCCCCTCGTCGATGTAGCCGCGCAGCCTCGCCGCCGCGTCTGCGCCGAGGTCGAACGCGTCGCGTCCCGAGATCCACAGCACCGGCGCCTGCAGCAGATCGTCACGACGCGCGTCCGGCGCATCGAGGACGTGCCACGACAGGCCGGCCGGATAGTCGGTCTTCCAGCGCGTCTCGACGTGTTCCACGAGGTGGGCGATGTCGTGGCCGTGGCGGTTCCAGTCCGTCTCCGGCCCGTGGCGGCTCTTCGCCACGAGCACCGGCCTGCGCCCCTTGGCGAGGAACAGGAGCGCGAAGCTCGTCGCGACGACGGGATCCTCCATCCGCGGCGCGGTGAACCTGCCGGTGAGGGCGTCCTGCGCGGAGACGAACATTCGCGCCCCCTCGAGATACCAGTCGGCCTCGCCGATGTAGCGGCGCGCGGTGAAGCGCCCGACGCGCTCGAGGCCATACAGGTAGTAGAAGAGCCACGTCTGGCCTCCCGTGCCGGGGTTCTCGACGACGGAGAACCGGCGGCCGAGCCACTGGAGGCCCCGCTCGAGGGGCTTGGGGGAGCCGCCGCCACCGCAGCAGGACACGGAGTCGGCGGCCGCGCGGGCGTCGGGTGCGCCGACGTGTTCCGACGTGATCCAGATGCTGCTGATGCCGGCGCACGTCATGCTCCCGGATCCGCCGGTCGTGCCGAGCGTGTAGCCCCATGACCCGTCGCCATTGGCCGCCGCGGTCCAGTACTGCTGCGCCCGCACCCACGTGTCCCGCGACACGCGGACACCGGCCCGTGCGGCCTCGTGCAGGCCGAGGAGGGCGAACTGCGAATTCGAATTGTCGCCGTGACCGGCGCCACGGGCCTTCCCGTAGGTCCAGGATCCGGACGCGCGGCCATCCTTCAGCTGTGCGTCCTCGAGCCAGGCGACGTTGCGCTCGAGCGTGGCGACGTTGGGCTTGATCATGGTGAGTGCCATCGTCTGGAGCGAGACGGCGTAGGTCTCGTCGGGGACCTGCACCTCGAGCCAGCCGATGCCGCGGCGCATCGCCGGATGATCGGCGGGAAGTCCGGCATTGGCCAGTGCGAGGAGCACGAGGCCGGTGGCCCCGACCTTCTTGTCGTCGGCGCGCATCGACACCCACGAGCCGTCGGGCTGCTGCTGCTTCACGAGCCAGTCGCGAGCCTTCGTGATCGCCCGCTCGATCGCCTCCGGCGGCAGCGGAGGCTCGCGCGGGTCGGCGCCACGGGCCGCGGGCGAGCCCAGCGCGAGCGTGAGGACGGCGAGGAATCGCCACAGGGCACGCCGCTTCGATCGCCGCCTGCCGTCGCGCCAGGCCGGTCGTGCAAGGATCGTCGGCTGCGGCACGCGGCGGTCACTCATGCAGACATCCTACCAGTCGAGACCTCGATCCCGTGCATGGTGAAACCTTGCTCGACGGCCGGGGCGTTGGTGGCTGAAGCCGCCGCACGCACGCGTCGTGATTGCCGTCGCCGGCGACAGACCGGATACTGCGGTGGTGCGGGGAGCCCGTCGGATTCCCGGGCCGGCCGACATGCGCGTGGCCGGCCGCCGCGGTCGCCCGGCAGGATCGCGAGACGCCCTCCGTCACCAGGCTCCTCGTCACCCGTCAAGAAGGATCGCCCGCGTGTCGACCGCATCCCGTCCCAAGACACTCGACGACATCCTCCAGGAGTTCGCCCAGCACCGGAAGCTGATGCAGGACGAACTGCAGAAGGTCATCGTCGGGCAGGGCGAGGTGATCGAGCAGCTCTTCGCGGCGATCTTCACGCGGGGCCACTGTCTCCTCGAGGGGGTGCCGGGCCTGGCGAAGACGCTCATGGTGTCGACGCTCGCCCGCATCCTCGACGTCGGCTTCAAGCGGGTGCAGTTCACGCCCGATCTCATGCCGTCGGACATCACCGGCACGAACGTGCTCGAGGAGGACGAGGGGGGGCGCCGTCGCTTCCGCTTCGTGGAGGGTCCGATCTTCACGAACATCCTGCTGGCCGACGAGATCAACCGCACGCCGCCCAAGACCCAGGCGGCGCTCCTGCAGGCGATGCAGGAGCGGGAGGTGTCCGTCGGGCAGGAGACCTACTCGCTTCCCGATCCCTTCTTCACGATCGCGACGCAGAATCCGATCGAGCAGGAGGGCACCTATCCGCTGCCCGAAGCCCAGCTCGACCGCTTCATGTTCAACATCAAGGTGGGCTATCCGACGGCCGGCGAGGAGGAGCAGATCCTCATGGCCACGACGCGGTCGGAGACGCCCGAGGTGCGCAAGGTGCTGTCGGGTCGGGCGATCGTCAACATCCAGAAGCTCGTGGGCAGCGTCGCGGTGAGCGAGTACGTCGTGAAGTACGTCGCCCGTCTCGTGCGCTCCACGAGGCCGAAGGATCCCCAGGCACCCCCGTACGTCGCGGAGCTCGTCGACTGGGGGGCCGGCCCGCGCGCGGGACAGTTTCTCATCCACGGCGGCAAGGCGATGGCCGCGATGGACGGACGCTTCAGCGTGTCGCTCGACGACATCCGGAGAATCGCGGTCCCCGTGCTGCGGCACCGTGTGGCCACGAACTTCCAGGCCCAGGCGGAAGGGCTGACGAGCGAGTCGATCATCGAGCGGCTCGTGCGCGAGACGCCCGACCCCGACATCCCGAAGCTCGTGAAGTGAGGCGGCCGGTGCGGGGCGGCCGGGCCGCACGCGCCGCGCGCCGAGGAGGGACGTGATGGTCCGCCCCGTCGAGGAGTACCTCAAGCCCGAGGTCGTCCGCCGCATTGCCCGGCTCGACCTGCGCGCGCAGTTCATCGTGAAGGGGTTCCTGCAGGGGCTCCACGCCAGCCCCTACCACGGCTTCTCGGTCGAGTTCAGCGAACACCGCAAGTACGCGGCCGGGGACGACCCGAAGGACATCGACTGGCTGGTGTACGCGAAGACCGACAAGCACTACGTGAAGAAGTACGAGGCGGAGACGAACATCACGGGCTACCTCGTGCTCGACACGAGCGCGTCGATGGCCTACTCGTACCGGCAGCAGCTGACGAAGCTCGACTACTCGATCTCGCTCGCGGCCGCACTCTGCTGGCTCATGGTCCACCAGCAGGATCCGTGCGGCCTGATGATCTTCGACGAGAAGCTCCACGCGGCCCTGCCGGCCCGGTCGCGCAGGTCGCAGATCGCGCAGGTGCTGTCGGTGCTCGCGAAGGTCAAGCCCGGCTCCGGCAGTGCGATCGCCACGAGCCTCGTGCAGGTGGGCGCGATGCTGCGGCACCGCTCCCTCGTCATGATCTTCAGCGACCTGCTCGCCGACGCGGGCCCGATCCGTGACGCCCTCCTGAGACTGCGGCACCGCGGTCACGACGTGATCCTCTTTCACGTCCTCGACGAGGCGGAGGTGACGTTTCCCTTCGACGGCATGGTGGAACTCGTCGAGCCGGAGTCGCAGGACAAGCTCGTCGTCGATGCAGACGCCGCCCGCCGCAGTTACCTCGACGCGGTGCGCGACTTCCGTGACGGCTTCCGGCGCGACTGCGTGCGGATGGGCATCGATTACGTGCCGCTCGACACGGGCATGCAGTTCGACAGGGCGCTCATGGAATACCTCGTCAGCCGTCGCACCCGCTTCTGACCGCTCGCCTCCGGTTCCCATCCGTCATGGGCCTTTCCTTCCTCACCCCGGCGCTCCTCGGCGGCGCGGCCCTCGTGGCCGTGCCGATCGTGCTCCACCTCGCGATGCGCCGGCGGCCGGTGCCGCACATCTTCCCCGCGCTGCGGCTGCTCCAGGAGCGCGCGGTGGCGAACCGCCGGCGGCTGCGGCTGCGCCACATCCTGCTGCTCGTGGTGCGCATGGCGGCCCTCGTGCTCCTGGCGGCGGCCCTGTCGCGCCCCGTGCTGAAGGGGGCGGGCTGGCTTGCGGACACCGAGGCGCCCGTGGCGGCGGCCTTCGTGTTCGACACCGCCCCGCGGATGGCCCTGCGCGAGGGCAACCGCACGCGGCTCGAGCAGGCCACCGCCATGGCGCGCGTCCTCTTCGGCACGCTGCCGCCGGCCAGCACGGTGGCGGTGGTCGACACCTCGGGCGAGCCGGCGGCCTTCGCTCCATCGCCCGCCGCGGCCGAGGCGCGGATCGGGCGTCTCTCGCCGGCGGCACCGCAGCAGACGCTGCCTGGTGCGATCGCCTCGGCGCGAAGGCTGCTGGCGACCGCGGCACAGCCGCGGCGGGAGCTGTACGTCTTCACCGACTGCTCGCGCGGGGCGTGGGAACGGGCGGGCGACTCGCCGGATCGGGATGCCGATACCGGCATCCGCACGCTCTACGTCGATGTCTCCGCGGCCGCCCCGCGGGATTTCGCGATCGAGTCGGTCGCGCTCGCGAGCGATCAGGTGGCGGCGGGCACGCCGGTGGGCCTGTCGGCGACCCTCGCGCGCACCGGCCCGGACGAGACGCGGTCGGTGGCCGTCGAGATTCGCATGCCCGACGGCCGGTACGCGCGACGCGCCGTGAAGCCGGTGGAATGGAGGGAGGCGGGCACGGCGGCGGTGGACTTCGACATCGCCGGGCTCGAGCCGGGGACACGACAGGGACGCGTGGTCATCGACGGCAGCGATGATCTCGCGTCCGACGACGTGCGGTCCTTCACCGTGGTCGTCGGTGCGCCTGCCGGCGTGATCGTGGCGTCGCCCGCGCCTGGCGAGCGCACCGGGCTCTTCCTCGCGCAGGCGCTCGCACCCGCCGCACTCGCGCGGTCGGGCCAGGCTCGCTTCGCGCTCGAGCGGGCGTCCTTCGAGAATCTCGACACGGCCGACTGGAATACCGCCCGGGGCATCGTCCTGCTCGATCCGCCGCCGCTGGCCGCACGCACGTGGGAGGCGCTCGGCCGCTGGGTCGCGACGGGGCGCGGCCTCGTGGTGTGGCTCGGCCCGCAGGCGGGCTCGCCGGAGGCGTTCAACACGCCGGAGGCGCGGGCGGTGCTGGGCGGCCGGGTCGTCCGCGTCTGGCGCACGCCTGCGGGGGACAACTACCTCGCGCCCGCGACGCTCGATCACCCGCTCCTCGCGGCGTTTCGTCGCGTCGGCGATGCGGTGCCCTGGCAGGATTTTCCCGTGCTCAGGCACTGGGAGTTCGTGCCTGACGAGCCCGCCGCGGAGCAGGCCGCCGCAGGCGCGTCGGACGCCGCCCCGGCTCCGGCCCCAACGCCTGAAGCGATCGGGGCCGCCGAGCCATCGGCGGGTACGACGACGCCGGTGGTCGCGTTTCGCAACGGCCTGCCGGCGGTGCTCGAGCGTCGGTTGGGCAGGGGCACCGTCGTGATCGCGACGACCCCGGTCTCGCAGGGGGCCGACGACCCCGACGCGTGGAACTCGCTCGCCACGGGCTTCGAGCCGTGGCCCTTCGTGATCCTCGCGAACGAGATGCTGCTGCACGCGATCGACACCGCCGCCGAGCGCAACATCGTGGCGGGCACGCCGGCCGTGGTGCCGCTCGACCGACGCGACGTCCCGACCGCCTTCGTGCGCACTCCCGGCGGCGACGACTTCCCTGCGGCGGTCGATCCGTTGCGCGGCACGGTGACGTTCACCGCCACACGGGAGGCGGGCAATTACGTGGTGCAGGCGGGTGGCCGTGACCAGGGTGTCACCACCGGATTCAGCGTCAACCTCGACCCGTCCGCCACCGACTTCCGCCGCCTCGGGCCCGACGAGCTCGCCGCTGTCCTCGGGCCGAAGGCACGGCTCGCGCGGTCGGAGGACGAGCTCGCGCGGGACGTCGAGCTCGACCGCATCGGTGCCGAGCTCTTCGGATGGGTGATCCTGCTGGCGGCCCTCGCGATGGCCGCCGACTGGATCGTGGCCAACAGGTTTCATGATCCGCGGGACGAGGACGAGACGCGTGCCGCGGCGGCGTTCAAGGCGGCCGATCTTCAGGACCGGCAGGCAGATGCGGACGCGGCGCCTCCCGCGCCACGCCTCCCGCCGTCACCGCCACCCGTGCCAGCCTCGCCATCACCGCACCCGGTGCCCCGGTCCGGTCCGCCCCCGTTGCCGGGGCTCGGCGCATGATCGCAGCCACGACGCTCGACGAGCTCTCGGTGCACTTCGATCCCGTGGGATCGTGGAGCGTGGTCGCGCTGGTCACGCTCCTGCTCGCGGCCGTGCTCGTGGCGGTGCCCCCCGATCGCACGCGTGCCGGCGGCCGTCGCCTGACCGCGCTGGTGTCGCTGCGCCTGCTCGCGTTTTTGGCGCTCGTCCTCTGCCTCGTGCGGCCGACGATCGTCTCGGTGCGCAAGTCCCGGCAGGCATCGGTGGTGATCGTGCTCGCCGATGCCTCGGAGAGCATGACCGTGCCCGACGGTCCGGACGGCCGGTCACGCTGGGACGAGATGCGATCCGCCCTGGCGGCGGCATCCCCGGCCGCGGAGGAACTGTCACGGTCCGGGGACTTCGAGATCGTCTCGTGGTTGTTCGACCGCGACCTTCGCCCCCTCGAAGGCGCCGGCACGAGACCGCTCGAACTCGGCGACTGGCGGCGTGGCGACTCGCACGGCGAGACGGCGCTGGGCTCGGCCCTCGAGGACGCGGTGCGGGATGTGGCCGGCCGCACCGTCGCGGGCGTGTTCGTGCTTTCCGACGGCGCCCACCACGCCTACGCGCCGCGGGACGTGCCCCCCCAGGCGGCGGCGCGCCGGATCGGCGAGGCGGGCGTGCCGCTGTGGAGCGTGACGTTCGGGCGCCAGCGCGGCGGCGGGCAGGGGCGCGACGCTTCCGTGACGAGCCTCGCGGTCGGGGAGACCGTCTACCTGAGGAACATGCTCGAGGTGGTGGGGCGCGTGCGGCTCGAGGGCCTGGCCGGCCGTGAGGCGCAGGTGACGCTCCTCGCGGAGGACGACGACGGCCGCATGGTGCAGGTCAACACGACCCGTGTGACCTCGTCGGGAGAGGCGATCGACGAGCCGGTGCGGCTCGAGTGGACGCCACAGGCGCTCGGCGAGCGCAAGGTCACGCTGCGCGTCGAGCCGCAGGACGGCGAGGTGGTGCTCTCCAACAACGAACTCTCCACGTTCGTCCAGGTCGTGGACGGCGGCCTGCGGGTGCTCTACGTCGAGGGGGCACCGCGCGTCGAGCAGCGGTTCCTGAGACGCGTGCTGGCGGCGAGTCCCGACATGCAGGTGGATTTCCAGTGGATCGACTCGACGCGAAGGGACCGCTGGCCCGTCGATCTCGGCCGGACCCTCTCCGCCGATTTCGACGTCTTCCTCGTGGGGGACCTCGACTCGACGGCGCTGCGGCCCGACGACCTCGACACCATCCTCGCGAAGGTGCGCGGCGGCGCGGGGATCGGCATGCTCGGAGGATTCCACGCCTTCGAGGCGGGCGGCTGGGGAAGCTCGCGGCTCGGCCCGCTGCTGCCCTTCGAGCCGGACCGCCTCGCCAGGCAGCCCTTCGACCAGCCGGTCCGGGCGGGCCTGCATCTCCAGGGGCCGCTCAAGATGCTGCCCGATCCCCGCTTCGGGGGCGTCTCGATCCTGCGGCTCGGTCGGGACGGGGCCGATCCCCGGACCGCGTGGGAGTCGCTCCCGGCACTGGACGGTGCCAACGACCTCGGCCGTCTCAAGCCGACCGCGAAGCCGCTGGCCGTCACCGCAGATGGTCGACCGCTCCTGGTCGCGCAGGAGTACGGTGCCGGACGCGTGCTCGCCTTCGCGGCCGACTCGACCTGGCGCTGGGTGATGCAGGGGGAGGCCGAGGCACACCGCCGCTTCTGGCGGCAGATGGTGCTGTGGCTCGCGCGGCAGGACGGCACCGAGAGTGACACGCTCTGGGTGCGGCCCGCGCAGCGACGCATCGCGCCGGGGACGCCGCTGCCGTTCGACGCGGGGCTCGTCACCGCCGCGGACGAGGCTCCGCGCGACGTGTCGATCGAGGCCCACGTCGTGAGCCCGAGCGGTGCGCGTCGGCCGGTGCGTCTCGCCCGCAGCGGCGACGGATATGCCGGCGTCGTCGCGGACTGCGTGGAGGCGGGCGACTGGACGATCGTCGTGACCGCATCCCGCCCGAATGCGGCCGCGCAGGAGCGGTCCGCCCGCTTCACGGTCGCCCGACAGGACGTCGAATTGGCGAATCCGTGGTCGAATCCGCTGCTCATGCGGCAGATCGCCGAGTCGACTCCCGGCGGCGTGCGGACGCCCGAGGACCTGCCGGGCACGTTCCGCGACATCGCCACCAGGCCCGCGGAGTTCGAGGCGCTCGAGCAGTGGTCCGCCACGCCGTGGGACACGTGGCCGATGTTCCTCCTGCTCGCGGGCGCCCTCTGCACGGAGTGGTTCCTGCGGAAGCGATGGGGGCTCGTCTGATCACGCGAGACGCGGGAGGTCGCGCATGGACTGGGCGGTGGCCGGGGCGGTGGCGGTGCTCGGCGTCGGCGCCGCGGCGGGCGGTTATCTGATCGCCCGAGCGCTGCGCGCATCCCGACCCGACGTGGCGCCTGCCGCGGCCGCGCCGCCGCCCGGCGCCCAGGAGGCTGCGGCGGCGCCGGTGCGCGGGACCGAGACGGCGCCCGATCCGAAGGAGGCCATCTACGCGGCTGCGGCCGACGCGTTCGACGATGTCCAGCGGGCTGCACAGCCCGCCCACCTGCTCGGCGCGGCCGGTTTCGAGCGGTGCGTCGAGACCATGCGCGTGGCGGCCGTGAGTGACGCGGAACTCTTCGGCTTTTTCAGCGGCGACGTGCTCGTCCTCGCCGCGTGCGCCGCGGAAGCGCTCGCCCGCCGCCCGATCGACCGGGACATCCGTGATCGCCTCCTCATGGCGATCAACGATTTCCATCCGTACACGCGATTCTTCGCCCTGCGCGCGATCGCCGCATCCACTCCAGCCACGGAGAGCGTCATCGGCCTCGTGCTGTCGGCCATCGACGAATCGTGGTGCATGTCGCCGATGCGCACGATGCTCGCCGACTTCGTCCGCGAGCGCCTCGCTGCGGGCGACGTGCCGACGCCCCAATCGCTCCGCGTGGAGCTTTCCAACGAGACCTGCCAACACCTCGCGAGCCTCGTCCGCCCGATTTCACACCCCCAGATCGACGCGTTCCTCGCGTCGCTCGCCGAGCTGCAGGCGAGCCGCGTCGACACCGGGTTCCTGCGGGCCATCGGGACGTTCGAGGGCCCGGTGGAGGGCGAGATCATCGTGGAGCATGCGGCGATCGCGGCCAATCGGGGCCGGGTCATCGCCGCCCTGACGCGGGTGCCGCCCCGGCCCGTGCTGCTCGTGGGCGCGCCCGGCACGGGACGGTCGACGCTGGTGCGTGCCGTCTGGCGGGCATTGCGCGATCAGGGCTGGAGCGTCTGGCGGGCCGGGTCGATCGACCTGGTCGCGGGTCAGTCGTTCGTCGGCCAGATGGAGGAACGGATCAAGCGTCTCATCGCGGAGCTTGGCCGAGCGCGACGGACCGTGTGGTGCGCCGCCTCCTTCCAGGGCTTCCTGTTCGCCGGCAGGCATGCGGGGAATCCGACCGGAGTCGCCGATCTCGTCCTGCCGGCCGTGGTCGAGGGGCGG
>CAIWZS010000103.1 GCA_903917235.1 uncultured Planctomycetaceae bacterium
CACGGTCGGGCTGCCCTTGGTCCCGTTCTGCCCGCACACCACCGAGGAGTTCGCCCCATGAGCCTGATGAAGGAGTTTCGCGAGGTCGCGATGCGCGGCAACGTCATCGACCTGGCGGTCGGCGTCGTGATCGGCGGAGCGTTCGGCAAAATCATCAGTTCGCTCGTCGCCAACATCATCATGCCGCCGCTCAACCTGCTCACGAGCAAGTACGGCGTCAACTTCAACGACCTCGCCCTCAAGATTCGCACGGAGTCGCCGAAGCTCAATGCCGACGGCACGATGGTGATGGTCGACGGCAAGCCCGAGATGGCCTTCCAGGACTACGCCATCCTCAACTACGGACCCTTCATCCAGTCGGTCATCGATTTTCTGCTCGTCGCCGTGGCGCTCTTCATCGTCATCAAGATCATGAACACGGCGAAGGCCAGGTTCGAGGAGAAGAAGGTCGAGCAGACGCCCACGACGCCCGAGGATGTCGTGCTCCTCCGCGAGATCCGTGACGCCCTCGCGAGGCGGTGACGCCCACCGGCCACGTGCACGCGACGCCGCACGCTGACACGGAGCCCGTGCACGGTCGCCATCGGTCCGTCCCGCGGCGACGCACGGGCGTGCCTGTGAACACCTTCATGGCCCGTCTCGTCCGCCACCTGCGAGCCTGCGTCATCGGCCTCGTGGCACTGCCGTGCGCGATGACGGCGGCCGCGATCGAACCCGGCATGCCGAATCCCCCCGCGCGGCCGACGCGGGTGCGCTGTGCGATCCTGATCGTCAACGTCATCGACATCGACGACGTCAGCGAGTCGTTCGAGGCCAAGATCTCGCTGGTCGCGAGCTGGCACGATCCGCGGCTGGCCTTCGATGCGGCCGCGGAGGGAACCGACCGCAAGCTCTTCCAGGGACCGTACCAGTTCTCGGAGTTGTTCCGGGGTTGGTGGCCCCAACTGGTGCTGGTCAACGAGGTCGGCCTCGGCGACATCACGGCCGTCAAGCTCGAAGTCGCCCCCGACGGCGGGGTGCGCCTCATGCAGCAGCGGACCGTGCGACTCGAGACGCCGATGCAGCTGCACGACTACCCCTTCGACCGGCAGCGATTGCAGGCGGCCCTCGTACCGTTCGGGACCACGACGGACGAGGTCGTGCTCGAGGTCGACGAGCGCTACGCCGACACGACCGACGAGCTCGTTCGTCGCAACCAGGACGTCAACGTCGCGGGCTGGATCCTCCGGCACCTGGAGATGGTCGTGGACGAGACGTTCCTCTCCATGGGGAACGGTCGAAGAACGTTCTCCCGGCTCCTGACGACGATCCACCTCGAGCGCCGCAGCTGGCAACTGGTGTGGCAGCTGCTCTTTCCGCTGGTCGTGATCGTCTCGATGATCTGGTCGGTCTTCTGGATCGACCCCGAGTCGCTCTCCGACCGGCTCAACGTCTCCTTCATCGGCGTGCTGACGATCGTCGCCTACCAGTTCGTGGTGATCGACCACATGCCGCGGATGTCGTACCTGACGTTCACCGACACGCTGCTCCTGGTCTCGTTCGTGACGATGTCGGCGACGATTCCCCAGAGCCTCGCCATCGACTCGCTCGTGCGGAAGGGACACACCGGCCGCGCCCGGCGGATCGATCACATCTGCCGCTGGGCCTTTCCCCTCGCCTATCTGATCGCCATCGCCGCCACCATCGCGTGGTTCTCGGGGCACTGACCGTCGCGAGCCGATGGGACCGTTCGCGGCTGCTCCTCCGGCCACGGTCCCCGCCGATCAGCAGATGCGCGGCAGGTCCGCGCCGATCGGCAGCGGCACGATCCGACGGCCGCCGACTCGCGTGGCCAGCGCGACGACGCCGGCGTGGTCGGGCACGATGCGCCCGAGCCGGACCGCCGCCCGCCCGAGCGGGTGGGCCCGCAGCGCGGCGAGGGCATCCGCGGCCGACTCGGCCGGCACCACCGCCACGACCTTGCCCTCGTTGGCCACCGTGAGCGGGTCGAGGCCGAGCATCTCGCAGGCCGCGGCCACCACGGGCCGTACCGGCACGGCCGCCTCGTCGATCTCGATGCCGACGCCGGCGGCCGTGGCGATCTCGTTGAGCGTTGCGGCGAGGCCGCCCCGCGTCGGGTCGCGGAGCATCCGCGTCGCCGGGCACGCCGCCAGCAGGGCGGCGACGAGCTCGTGGAGCGGCGCCGAGTCGCTCACGATGTCCGCCTCGAACCCCAGGCTCTCGCGCACGCTCATGACGGCCATGCCATGGTCCCCGAGCGTGCCGCTGACGATCACCACGTCCCCCGCCCGCACACCCGCCGCCCCGAGGGCGATGCCACCGGGCACGATGCCGATGCCGGTCGTGACGATCGCCAGCCCGTCGCCGCGGCCCCGCTCCACCACCTTCGTGTCGCCCGCCACGACGGCCACGCCGGCCGCGCTCGCCGCGGCCCCCATCCGCGCGACGAGGCCAGAGAGCGTCGTGATCGGCAGACCCTCCTCGATCACGAATCCCGCCGTGAGGAAGCGCGGTGCCGCCCCGACCATCACGAGATCATTGACGGTCCCGTGCACCGCCAGTTCGCCGATCGATCCGCCTGGAAACACGAGCGGCTGGACCACGTGGCAGTCGGTGGACACCGCGAGCCGACCGCCTCGCGCCACCTCGGACGCGATCTCGACGATGCCCGCGTCCTCGCGGCGCAGGAGCACGGGATTGCCGAGCGCCGGCAGGAAGACCCTCTCGATGAGGTCCCGGGTCAGGGCGCCGCCGCCGCCGTGCGCGAGCGTCACGACCTCCCGGTCATGGTGCGGCAGGGGACAGCCACCCACGTCGATCCTCGGCGACGCATCCGCGTCGTGCCGAGCCGTGCCGCTCATGGCCGCGCCCTCCCGGCATGCCAGTAGGCGGCACACGCCCCCTCACCCGACACCATCGTGGCGCCGAGCGGCGTGCGCGGCGTGCACTCGCGCCCGAAGGCCGGGCAGGCATCGGGCTTGAGCGCGCCCACGAGCACCTCTCCGCTGCGGCACACGGTGAGCCGCGCCGATGGCAACGCCGACGCGGGGAAGCGTGTCACCGCGTCGATGTCACGATAGGCCGCCGTGAACCGCCATCCACTCGCCGGAATCGTGCCGATGCCGCGCCATTCGCGGTCACAGGGCTCGAACACCTCGGCGATCGCCTCCTGGGCGAGCGCGTTGCCCGCCTCGCTCACCGCGCGCGGGTAGGCATTCTCCGCCTCGTGCCGGCCCGCCTCGAGCTGCACGACGGCGCGCCGGATCGCCTCGAGCAGGTCGACCGGCTCGAACCCGGCGATGACGATCGGCACCCCGAACCGTGTCGCGAGGTCGCGGTAGCGGTGCCAGCCGGTCACGCTGCAGACGTGCCCCGCGGCGAGGAACGCGTCCACGCGTGTGCCGGCCGACCGCACGATCGCATGCAAGGCCGGCGGGACGAGGACGTGCGCGACGAGGAACGAGAGGTTGCGGACGCCGCGAGATCGCGTGAGGCGAGCCGCGATCGCCGTCGCCGGAGCCGTCGTCTCGAAGCCGATCGCGAAAAAGACCACCTCGCGGTCGGGCAGCCGGGCGGCGAGGTCGAGGGCGTCGAGCGGCGAGGCGACCATGCGCACGTCGCCCCCACGCGCCTTCACGCCGAGCAGGTCGCCGTCGGTGCCCGGCACGCGGAGCATGTCGCCGAACGAACAGAACGTCACCTCACGGCGCCGCGCGATCGCCAGCGCGCGGTCGATCGTCTCCACGGGAGTGACGCAGACCGGGCAGCCGGGCCCGTGGAGCATCTCGATCCCGGTCGGCAGGAGCCGGTCGATCCCGCTGCGCACAAGCGCGTGGGTCTGGCCGCCGCACACCTCCATGATCCGCCACGGCCTCGTCACGGTCCGGGCGATTTCCGCGAGCAGCCGACGGGCCGTGCCCGCGTCACGGAAGGGGGCGACGAGGCTCATCGCTCGGCTCCGTCGGCCGGCTCACGGGCCGGATCGTCGTGCGTCGGCTCGGCGAGCCCGCCGATCGCGGCGAGCGCCCGGAGCGTCTCGCGCGCGGCCGTCTCGTCGATGCGGCCGAGGGCGAATCCGACGTGCACGAGCGCCCACTCGCCGACGGCGATGTCGGGCACGCATGCAAGGCAGACGTCCCGCACGACTCCGCCGAAGTCGATGCGACCCATCCGCACGCCCGCCTCGTCGCGCACGCTCTCGACACGACCCGGCATGGCCAGACACATCGGATCACCCTCGCGCGTGCGACACCCGATCGAGCGACTGCCGCGCCACGCCGTCCGACACGCGGACGGCCAGCCGCTCGACCACGGCTGCGATCGCCTCCACCACCTCGGGCGAGAGGTCGTCACCCGCGCCGAAGCGGCGGCCTTCCACCAGCACCGCCGTGATCCGCCGCGGAAACCCATCGGCAAGCAGGCTGCGGCCGAGTGCCACCGCATGGTCCCAGCGGATCGAGTGCACCGCCAGACCCGCGGCCGGGGCCGCCCACGACGGGCCGATCTCGATCTCCCGGATCGTCCCCGCCGCCACTCCCGAGCACGAGGCATCGACGACCACCACCCGATCGGCCCCGCGCATCGCCAGCACCGCGTCGACCCCCGACGTGCCCGCGTCGACACACCGCACATCCTCCGGCAGCACGCACCGCGCGAGCCGCCGCACGATCTCGGGACCGACTCCGTCATCCCCACGCAGCGGATTGCCACAGCCGATGACGAGCGTGCTCCCGCGAGTCGCTGTCTGATTCCCGGCTGCCGACATGGGGCGTCTCCGGAACGGTCGCTCGCGAGCGAGACTCGGCCCGCCGCGCGCCCGGTCCTGTCCACGGGCCTTGGAAGGGTCCCCGGCATCGTACGCCTCGAGCCGGGGCGCCCGCGAGAATGCCGGTAGAATGCCGCGGTCGGGTGTGCCGCCGCCCTGGTCACACGCGCTGGAGGCGGGAGGCCGTGCACGAACTCTCGATCGCGATGCGCGTGGTGGATCTCGCGGCCGCACGCTGCCGAGACGCCGGGGGCGATGCCGTGACGGCTGTGACCGTGCGGGTGGGCCGCCTCGCCGCGGTGCATGGCGGGGCGCTTGCGGCCGCCTTCGAGATGGCGCGCGAGGGCACCCCGCTCGCGGCGGCGACGCTGCGCGTCGTCGACGTGCCGGTGCGGGTATGGTGCCCGCAGTGCCGCGTTGAGGCCGACCTCACCGACGTCGTGCCGCTCGCCTGCCCGGCGTGCGGCCGCCCAACGGGCGACCTGCGCGCGGGCCACGAGCTCGAGGTCGAGTCGATCGAGGTGGTCGGTTCGCGAGGCGGCACCGTGGAGGCCGGACGATGAGCGAGCCACGCATCCTCGAGGTCCGGACCAGCATCCTCAAGCGCAATGACGAGATCGCGCGGGAGATGCGGGAGGAGTTCCGGCGCGCCGGCATGGTCGTCGTCAATCTCGTGTCGAGCCCCGGATCGGGGAAGACCCGCCTGCTGCACGAGACGCTCGTGCGGCTGCGCCGGGCCGGCAGGAGCGTCGCCGCCATCGTGGGAGATGTCGAAACCGACCACGACGCGCGACGCCTCGCCGCGAGCGGCGCGCCGGTGCGGCAGATCATGACGCACGGCCTGTGCCACCTCGAGGCCGACATGGTGCGGCGCGAGCTGCAGGCATGGCCGCCGCAGCACGTCGACTGCCTCTTCATCGAGAACGTCGGCAATCTCGTCTGCCCGACGAGCTGGGACCTCGGCGAGTCGCTGCGGGTCGCGCTCCTGTCGGTCGCGGAGGGGGAGGACAAGCCCCTCAAGTACCCCGGGCTCTTCAACACCGCCGACGTCGCGGTCATCACGAAGACGGACCTCGCCGAGGCCTGCGACTTCGATCGTGCCGCGGCCCTCGACGCGCTCGCCGCGGTGCGCCCCGGGATGACCGTCCTCGAGACGTCGGCGAAGAGCGGCGCCGGCCTCGACGCGTGGATCACGTTCCTGGAGGCGCGCCGGCCATGAGCCGGCCGCGGGCGAGCACCGCCTGCCCGAGCGCCAGGCCGCCGTCGTTCGGGGGCACGCGGTGGTGGAGCGCCGATGCGAACCCCTCGTGCCGCAGGACCGCGACGACGGCCTCCGTGAGCGCCGCGTTCTGGAACACCCCGCCGGTGAGCCCGACGACCCGACCGCCGCAGGAGGCCCGCATGCGCACGCAGACATCGCCGACCATCCGGGCCACGGCCGCGTGGAACCGGGAGGCGATGACGGCCGCTTCGACGCCGGCGAGCACGTCGGTGGCGACGTCGCGCACGAGTTCACGCCACGTGACGACGAGTCCGGCGTCGGGCGCTTCGGCAAGCCCGCCCACGCCGAACCGATAGCCGCCGCCCGTCGCGACGGATGGCACGTGCGCCCGTGCGAGGGACTCGAGATCCATCGCCGCCTCGGCCTCGTGGCGATTCACCTGTCGCACCCCCGCGAGCGAGGCGACCGCGTCGAAGAGCCTGCCCATGGTGCCGACGCGGGGCATCGCCCGGCCGTGTGCGAGCTGCC
>CAIWZS010000104.1 GCA_903917235.1 uncultured Planctomycetaceae bacterium
TCGAGCGTGGCTTCTCCCCATCCCCAGAGCCCGTCCTGGTCGGTGACGACCTTGACGAACACCCAGTTCCGCATGCGGGCGTGGCAGACGTGGCTTTCGACTCGCAGGATCTTCATCGCGTGCGCCACCGGATGGTCACCCACGGGCGGTCGTCCGGGCGGAGGCCGCTGGTGCCGCGCGGCAGCATAGCTGATGAGGCCGGCCGCGGACCGCGTCCATCCCGCCCACGGCCTGCGACACCCACCGCACCGGGCGGCGTGCCGTCGGGGCGACGCTCACTTGCCGATGCAGTGCCGGGCGAACACCCGATCGAGCAGGTCGGGGCCGAGCTCGACGCCGGTCACCTCGCCGAGCGACTCGGCCGCCGCACGCAGGTGACCGGCGAGCAGGGCCTCGTCGAGGCTGCCCGCGGCGACGTCGCGGGCCATCATCTCCCCTGCCGCCGCCATCGCGGCCGCAGCGGTGTCGAGCCCGTCCGCAAGCCTGACCGTCGCGGGCGACGCGCGCGGCGGGAGTCGCGACACGGCGGTCGCGATGGCGGTGGTCAGCGAGGCGAGGCCCGCGCCCGTGACGCTGCTCGTCGCGATGATGCCGGACGACGATCGCGGGTCGCACATGCCGGGGACTTCGACGCGGTCGCAACGCGTCAGCACGTCGATCCGCGGCCGTCGCTGCGAGGGCTCCGCACGGGGAGGGATGCCCGCCTCCGCATCGTGACAGACCACGACCACATCGGCGTCGGCCAGCGCGCGGCGCGCCACCGCCTCGGCCTCCACCGCAGGATCGACCCCCGGAGCGTGCCCGTTGCCGTGCGCCGGCCGCACCCCCTCGAAGCCCACCATGCCCGCCACATCGACGAGCACGCACGGCGCCGCGCCCGCATCCGGAAGTGCGAGTTCGAGCCGCGTCTCGAGCCGGTCGCGGGTCGTGCCACGGGCGTCGGCCACGAGCGCCGCATCGCGCCCGGTGAGCGCGTTGTAGAGGCTGCTCTTCCCGACGTTGGGCGGCCCGACGAGGACGACGCGCGGCACATCCGCGCCCGCGATGCCCCGCCCTGCGAGGGCGGCACGCGCGGCGGCGAGGTCGAGAGCCGTGCGCTCGATCCTGGCGGCGAGCGCGTGCCGGCCCTCCGTGTCGATCCCGGGTGGCGCGTCGGGGGTCGTCTCGTCCGCGAAGTCGATCGAGGCTTCCACGTCAGCGAGCAGGTCGAGCAGGTCGTCCCGCAGCCGTCGAAGGGTCGCGCCGGAGCCACCCGCCAGACGGTCGAGGGCGGCGGAGAGCTGGGCGGGCGTACCCGCCTCGACCACCGCGAGCACCGCCTCCGCCTGCACGAGGTCGAGCCGGCCCGCGAGGAAGGCGCGGAGGGTGAACTCGCCCCCGCGGGCCACCCTGGCGCCGTGGCGACACGCCGCGGCGATCAGGGCGTCGACGAGCGGCGCCGAGCACGGCAGGTGCACCTCCGCCAAGGGCCCGCCGATCGGCCCACCCGGTCCCGGCCAGTGGAGCACCTCCACGGGGAGCGGTCCCCAGTCGGCGGCGAGGAGCCCGCCGAGGTGCGTCGAGACGACCCGGGGTGGCGATGCGGCGGCTGCATGCCCCCCGGCGTCGAACGGCTCGAAGAGCGACGCGAGGAGTGACGCGAGACCGTCACCGGCGATCCTCACGATCGACCGCGCGCCGGACCCATCGGCCGTGCCGGGGGCGACGATCAGTTCGTCCGCAGACCACATCGGCTCGGGTCCGTCGCGGCTGGCTCGTCCGGGAATGCACCTGCAGGGGCGACGGGTCACGCCGGCCGCGATCCGTCAGCGCGGCTTCCGGCGGGCCTGCCGCTTCTGCCGCACGGCGTCGGCCGCCCCGGTGCGCACCGGCACCGCGGGAGCATCCACGACCCGCACGCCCTCCGGCGTCATGCCACTTCCACCGGACGGCGCCTGCGGCGGCGTCGGCAGCAGCAGGCGTTCCGCGATGCCCCAGAGGCTCGACGCGATGAAGTAGAGGCACAGTCCGCACGGCACCTTGAAGAACATGAGCGCCATGAACCACATCATGTAGTTCATGACCTGCTGCTGCATCTGCTGCTGCTCGTCCATCGCCGGCGGCATGAAGAGCTTCTGTTGCCAGAGGAACAGGCCGATCGTCGCGAGCGGGAAGAGATTGAGGAACGGGCCGAGCCAGCCCTCCGGCGCGACGAGGAAGGACGGCATCCAGCCGGACCAGTCGAGGAACATGTCGGGGGCCGCGAGGTTCGAGCACCAGCGGATCGCCGACGAAAAGAGCGGCGCCTGCCGCAGCTCGACGTCGGTGGCCAACGCGCGGTAGAGGCCCATCAAGATCGGCATCTGGATGAAGACGAGCAGGCACCCGCCCATCGGGTTGTAGTTGTGCTTCCGCCACAGCTCCTGGGTGGCCCGGGTGCGCTTCTCGGGATCGTTCTTGTACTTCTCGGCGATCGCCTTCATCTCCGGCTGCAGCACCTGCATCTTCTGCGAGGAGAGCGCCTGCTTGCGGCTCACCGGAAACATCGCCCCGCGCACGATCACGGTGAGCAGGAGGATGGCGATGCCGTAGTTGCGCACGACCGCATGCAGCCCGTGCAGGATGGCCGTGAGCGGGCGGGCGACCCAGCCGAACCAGCCGTAGTAGACGAGGTCCTCCATGCCGCCGCCCGCTCCTCCGAACCCGCGCAGGAGCTCGGGCTGCTTCGGGCCCGCGAAGATCTCGTAGCGGTGTGTCACCGGGGCGTCCGGTGCGACGGTCAGCTCGCGCGACACGAGCCGCGCGGTCACATCGACGAGCTTGCGGCGTGCCCCCTCGGGCACGCTGCCGACGGCGCGCGGTCGCACCTCCGCCAGATCCGGCGCGTCGGCACCGACGACCGGAAGGACGGCCGAGGCGAAATAGAGGGAGTCGACGCCCGCGAAGGCGAGCGGCTTGCCCTCGAGGATGGCCGAGGACGGGTGCTCGAGCGATCCATCGGCGATCTTGAGCCCGCTGACGAGCGCGCTCTTCTCGCCGGTGAACCGCATGACGACGTCGCGGACGGCGAGGCCGCCGAACATCTCGGGGCCGACCCGCTGCGCATACCACCATCCCTCGGTCGGCAGTCCGGTGGGCCCGTCGAGCGCGTACACGATCACCGTCTCGCGCTCCGGCGACCGCACCTCGACCGTCAGACCGAGCCGGTAGCCGGTCTCCTGCGCGGCGTCAGGCGGCGCGGCGATCCGATACTCCTTGGCGATGGTCAGGCCGCCGGGGAGGGACCGCGTGAACCGCACGCCGCTGCCGTCCGCCGTCGGGGCCGTCGTCCAGTCGACATCCGCGAGCTCGTGTCCGGACAGATCCGCCGCGCTCTCGCGACGCGTGCGGCCGTCGCGGCGTTCCAGTGAGAGCAGGAACGAGAGCGGATCGTGCGTGTCGCCGTCCGGGTCGGCGACCGGTTCGGCACGATGCTCGGGCCGCACCACCTCGAGCGGGCGCCGTTCGGTCTCGAGCTCGCACGACATCGTGTCTCCGTCGCGCACGAACTCGACCGCGAGTCGCTGACCGGGGCGCGTGGCGGCCAGAAGATCGCGCAGCGTGCGCGGATCGGGAGTCGCCAGCCCGTCGACGCGCACCAGTTCGTCGCCCGCCAGGAGTCCGGCGCGGGCGGCCGGTGTGCCGTCACCGACCACGCCGAGCCGGCACCCCGCGGCCCCGGCGACCGGCGCGAGATGCCCGACGTACCCTGACCGGTCGTCCTGATCGTGAAACCGTGGATCCGCCAGTTCGATCCGTTCGACGGCCGCGCCACGACTGGTGAGCGTGACGAGCATCCGCGCCGGGTCGGCGGCGTCGAGCGACCCGAGCGTGCGCCGCTCGCGCACCGCATCCGCGCCGGCCGGATCCTCGGGCTTCGGCTCCGCGGCCGCATCGGCGACCTCGGCGGACGCGCCTTCCGGCGCCGGGGCCGGCGATTCCGGCTCGGCGACCTCGCGGTTTTCCGGCGCGGGGGGCTTCACCGGCGGCGGGAGCAGCCAGGCCTGCAGCGCCTGACCGGCCACGATGATGGCCAGCGCCACGGCGATGAAGGTGAGATGCCTGCGTTCCACGAGCCGTCTCCCGCGCTGCGAAATCCCTGGTGCGATCGCCGTTGGTGTAGCACACCCGGGCGGAGGCGGCACACGTCCGTCATCCCAGCCCTACTGGCCCTTTTCGAGACGGTCGCCGAGAAAGTTGTCGAGGTCGGGGATGGCGTGGATCTTGCGGGCCGTCTCGGCCCACGGGTAGTCGATCCGCCGGAACCGCACCTGTCGCTCGTCCTCGAGGATCACGTAGCACGCACGGGGATCGCCGTCGCGCGGCTGGCCGACCGAGCCGACGTTGATCATCGCCTTGTCCGGCGGCAGCGGCAGGCAGACCTCCGTGTCCGACCGCGGCACCGCCGGCGAGACGAAGTCCGGCGCGGTCGTGAAGATGCCGGGGATGTGCGTGTGCCCCTGAAAGCAGTACCGGCCGACCAGCTCGAAGATGTGCATCATCTTGAGCTGGTTGTAGACGTCCTCCGGGAAGACGTATTCGTCGAGGGGGCGGCGCGGCGAGCCGTGGACGAACTGCACGTCCCCCTCCACGTGCGACCGCGGCAGCTCGCCGAGAAAATCGCTGATCTGGTCGGAGGCGTTGCGCGGCAGCCGATCGTGGACCTCGAGCTGGCCCCGCGTCCAACGGATGGCCCGGTCGGCCCGCACGTTGAATCCGTCGGGATCGAAGAGGGCTCCCTGGTCGTGATTGCCGAGAATCACGAGCCCGCACCGCTGCTGCACGAGCCGCGCGCAGGCGCACGGGTCGGGACCGTAGCCGACGATGTCGCCGAGGCAGGTGATGGTGTCGACGCGTTCCCGCTCGATATCCTCGAGGACGGCCTGGAGCGCCTCGAGGTTGCCGTGGATGTCGCTGATGATCGCCCGCTTCACAATCGTTCCGATCCCTGGCAGGGGGTACCCGCCGGGTGAGGTGGCGGCGCCGCGACGGCGACACATGGAGGGTACGACTGCCCCCGAGAGCGGTCAAGAACGCCGTCGATCGTGTCGGTGGGCACGCCGGAGCGGCCGCCGATGAGAACGCTCGCGATCGACACGAGCCTCGCCTCCGGCTCGGTCGCTGCTCTCGACGGCGACCGCTCCGTCTGCCTGCCGCTCGGCCCCGCCGGTCGCCACGCGACCGATGTGAGCGCGGTGCTGACGACGGCGGCGTCACGGCTCGGCTGGCGGATCCGCGACGTCGAACTCGTGGCCGTCGTCCGCGGGCCGGGATCGTTCACCGGGCTGCGGGTGGGAGTCGCCACGGCCAAGGCGATCGCGTGGACGTCCGGCGCGCGGCTCGTCGCCGTCTCGGGATTCGCCGTGAGCGCGCGCCGCACCGCGGCAGCGCTCGGCGGGGAGCCGCCGATGGCCGTGGCCTTCGATGCCGGTCGCGGCGACGTCTTTGCGGCCTGGGTCGCGCGCACCGCAGACGGGCCGCACCCGTGGCTCGTCCACCCACCCGTGCTCGAGTCCTTCGACACCTGGCTCGCGCACCTGCCACGCGGGTGCGTGGCCTCCGGCCCGGCGCTCGCGGTCGGACGGGAGCGCCTCGAACCGCGCCACGACGTCCGCCTCCCGCCGGTGGACGCGTGCAGCGGCGACGCCCTCGACGCGGCACGGCTCGCGCTCGTGGCGGCGTCACGCGGCCTCCACGACGATCCGGGAACGCTCGTGCCCGAGTACCTGCGGCCGAGCTACGCCGACGAACGCCTCGCGGGAGGCGGCTGACGGATCCGCACCGGGTGTTCCCGCCGCCCCTGTCACCCCGGATGGCAGCCGGTACGATTGGTCCTTTCTCGCCCCCGCCCCACACCCGTCTCGCCGCGGCGGCAGTCGAGACGCACGGAAAGCCTGCCATGCGGCCGATCACGAAACTGCTCGTCGCCAACCGCAGCGAGATCGCGATCCGCGTCTTTCGCTCCGCGCACGAGCTCGGGATTCGCACCGTCGCCATCTACGCCCACGAGGACCGCTTCGCACTCCACCGCTTCAAGGCCGACGAGTCGTATCTCGTCGGGCGTCCCGGCGAGCCGCTGCGCAGCTACCTCGACATCGAGGCCATCGTCGCCATCGCGAAGCGGCACGGGGTCGATGGCATCCACCCCGGCTACGGCTTTCTGTCGGAGAATCCCGAGTTCGCGGAGGCCTGCGGCCGGGCCGGCATCACGTTCGTCGGCCCGCGGGTCGAGCTCCTGCGGACGCTGGGTGACAAGACCGCCGCACGGAACCTCGCCGGGCAGGCGGGCGTGCCGATCCTGGCCGGCAGTCCGACCCCGGTCGCGAGCCAGGCCGACGCGCTGGCGATCGCGCGGACCCTCGGCTGGCCGGTGATCCTCAAGGCCGCCCACGGAGGCGGCGGCCGCGGCATGCGGGTGGTGCGCGGCGAGGACGAGCTCGCCGTGGCCCTCGAGAGCGCCCAGCGCGAGAGCCGCACGGCGTTCGGCAGCGCGGCGGTGTTCGTCGAGAAGTTCATCCAGCGGGCCCGGCACATCGAGGTGCAGCTGCTCGGCGACCTGCACGGCGGCCTCGTGCACTTCTTCGAGCGCGACTGCTCGGTGCAGCGACGCCATCAGAAGGTCGTGGAGGTGGCGCCCGCGCCCAACCTCGCCCCCGCACTCCGCGATGCCATCTGCGAGGCGGCCCTCGCGATCGGCCGCCGGGCCCGGTACGAGAACGCGGGCACCGTCGAGTTTCTCGTGGATGCCGACACGGGCCGCTTCTACTTCATCGAGGTCAATCCGCGGATCCAGGTGGAGCACACGGTGACCGAGGAGATCACCGGGATCGACATCGTCCGCCGCCAGCTGCTCGTGGCGCAGGGACATCGGCTCGGTGACCCGGAGATCGGCCTCGGTGAGCAGGCCGCCATCCGCTCGATGGGCACCGCGATCCAGTGCCGCGTCACGACCGAGGATCCCGAGAACCGCTTCCTGCCCGACTACGGCCGGATCGTCGCCTACCGGTCGGCCAGCGGCATGGGGATCCGGCTCGACGCGGGCTCCGCTTTCTCCGGCGCGGTGGTCACGCCGTACTTCGACTCGCTGCTCGTGAAGGTCACGGCCCGCGGCCTCACGATCGGCGAATCCGCCGGACACCTCGAGCGTTGCCTCCAGGAGTTCCGCGTCCGCGGCGTCAAGACGAACATCCCGTTTCTCGTGAATCTCCTCACGCATCCCGAGTTCCTCGCCGGCCGCTGCACGACGCGGTTCATCGACGAGACGCCGGCCCTCTTCGACTTCCCGGTCCGCCGGGACCGGGCCACGAAGGTGCTCGAGTATCTGGCCGATGTCATCGTCAACGGCAATGCGCTCGTGCGCGGCAGGCCGCCCGCGGCACGCCGGGCCGCCGCCCCCCTGCCCGCCTGCGACATCGTCGCGCCCCTGCCGACCGGCACGCGGACGCGGCTCCGCGAGCTCGGGCCCGAGCGCTTCGCGGCCTGGGTGCGCGAGCAGCGCACGCTCTTCGTCACCGACACGACGATGCGCGACGCCCATCAGTCGCTCCTCGCGACCCGGATGCGCACGCACGACATGCTGGCCGTCGCCGACGCCTACGCGCGGCTGGCCGCGGGCTTCTTCTCGCTCGAGATGTGGGGGGGCGCGACCTTCGACACGGCGATGCGGTTCCTGCGGGAGTGCCCGTGGGAGCGGCTCGATCGACTGCGCGAGCGGATCCCGAACGTGCTCTTCCAGATGCTCCTCCGCGCGAGCAATGCGGTGGGCTACACCAACTACCCCGACGACGTCGTCCGTTCGTTCGTGAAGGAGTCGGCGGACGGCGGCATCGACCTGTTCCGCGTGTTCGACCCGCTCAACTGGGTGCCGAACATGCAGGTGGCGATCGATGCCGTGCGCGATGCCGGCGCCCTCTGCGAGGCGGCGATCTGCTACACGGGCGACATCCTCGACCCGCGGCGGACGAAGTATTCCCTCGAGTATTACGTGGGACTCGCCCGGGAACTCGAGAAGCTCGGGGCCCACATGCTGGCCATCAAGGACATGGCCGGCCTGTGCAAGCCCTTCGCGGCCGGCACGCTGGTGAAGGCGCTGCGCGACGAGATCGGCATCCCGATCCATTTCCATACGCACGACACGGCCGGGGGGCAGCTTGCCAGCCTGCTCGAGGCGGCCCGCAACGGGGCCGACATCGTCGATGCCGCCTTCGCGCCCCTCTCGGGCCTGACGAGCCAGCCGAATCTCAACGCCCTCGTCGAGGCCGCCAGACACACGCCGCTCGACACCGGCCTCGATCCGGAGCCGCTCCGTCACCTCGCCCACTACTGGGGCGCCGTGCGCGAGCACTACACCGCCTTCGAGTGCGGCATGAAGGCGCCCGACGCCGATCTCTACCTCCACGAGATGCCCGGTGGTCAGTTCACCAACCTCCTCGAGCAGGCGAAGGCGCTCGGCCTCGCGGACCGCTGGGAGGACGTGTGTCGCACCTATGCGGACGTCAATGCGCTCCTGGGCGACATCGTCAAGGTGACGCCGACGAGCAAGTCGGTGGGCGACCTCGCGCTGATGCTCGTCACCAACGGCCTCGAGGCCCGCGACCTGCTCGACGAGTCGCGGGAGATGGCGTTCCCCGAATCGGTCGTCGATCTGCTCGCCGGTCGGATGGGGCAGCCTCCCGGCGGATTCCCGGCGGACGTCGTGCGACGCGTCGTCCGCGGCGGGGACCTCGTGACCGGCCGGCCCGGCGCGTCCCTGCCTCCGGCCGACGTCGCGGAGGCGACGAAGACCGTCTCGACGCTCGTCGGCCGCGATGCCACCCCCCGCGAGGTCGTCTCGTGGCTGCTCTATCCACGCGTGTTCGAGGAGTTCGCCCGGCACCAGGCCCGCTACGGCGACGTGAGCGTGCTCCCGACGCCCGCGTTTCTCGAGGGCCCGAAGCCGGGCGAGGAACTCTCCGTCGACATCGAGCCGGGAAAGACGCTGCTCATCCGCCTGCTGACCGTGGGTGAGCCCCACGGCGACGGCATGCGCACGGTGTTCTTCGAGCTCAATGGCCAGCCCCGCAGCGTCACGGTGGCCGATGCGAGCCTCGCCGGCGAGGTGAAGCGTCGCCCCAAGGCCACCGTCGGCGACGTGCGCGAGGTCGGCGCACCGATGCCGGGGCTCGTCGTGACGGTCGCGGTGCGGACGGGGGACAAGGTGCGGAAGGGCCAGAAGCTCCTCAGCCTCGAGGCGATGAAGATGGAGACGACCGTGTACGCGGAACGAGACGGCACGATCGCGGAGGTGCTCGTCACCCCCGGCACGCCGGTCGAGGCGGGAGAGCTGTGCGCACGTTACGCTGACGCTTAACGGCGAGCGTGCACGGCCATCCATGGCCCGTGCACGCTCCGCGGGTCAGGGGCAGCCAAGGTGCCCCTGACTCGCGCGGCCGCCTTCCGGGCGGCCGTGGCGCTCCGCGGAACGCGTGGGCTGCGGCGCGGCCGGGGGCCGCTGCAGCCGATCGGGAGGCGGGGCCACCTCGCGCGATCCGTTGATGCGGGCTTCAGTTGGGCCGGGGGCCGCTGCAACCGGTCCGGGGGCGTCCAGGGAGGGGGTGCCCATGCCTGAGAGCCGGGCTGTGGGAGCAAGCGAAGCCAGGATGGCGAAGCGCAGCGGACACGCAGTGAGCGCAGGGCAGGATGCCCGCAGCGAACGTCCGGCGACGGGCATGGGCACCCCCGACCCACACAGGACGGGGTTCGACCAGCCTCCAACTGCGAAGCCAGTCGAGCCCGCCGCGACGTCACCTCATCTCGGCGCGGATCACGTCGAGCTCGCCACCGGGGTCGTCGTCCACGTGCGCGAGGCGGCCGGCACGGCGATACCAGTAGCGGCTGTTGGAGAGATCGCCCTCCGCCTTGTGCACCACCGCGTGGATCCAGTCGGCGACCGGGTCGCCCTCGTGCCGCTGCACGAGTCCATGCGCCTCGTCCCACCGTCCCGCGGCGGCGGCGGCGAGGGCCGCCCGACAGTCGCCCGCCACGTCGCTCACGGTACGGCCTTCTCCTTGAGCAGGTCTTTGAACACCTTCCGCACCTTCGCCACCTTCGGCGCGGCGACCGCCTGACAGTAGGGCTGGAACGGGTTCTTGGCAAAGTAGTCCTGGTGGTAATCCTCGGCCGGATAGAAGGTCGATGCCGGCGTGACCTCCGTCACGATCCGCGCCGGAAACGCGCGGGCCGCGTCGAGCCGCCGGATGACATCCTCCGCGATCCGCTTCTGCTCGTCGTCGTGATAGAAGACGCCGGATCGATACTGCGTGCCGACATCCGCACCCTGGCGGTTGAGGGTCGTCGGATCGTGCGTGGCAAAGAAGACCTCGAGCAGCTTCTCGAAGGGCACGACCTCGGGGTCGTATTCGATTTCAATCGCCTCGGCATGGCCGGTGAGCCCGGTGCAGACGTCCTTGTAGGTCGGATTCGGCACGGTGCCGCCGATGTAGCCGCTCCGCACGTCGCCGACTCCCTCGATCTGTTCGTACACGGCCTCGGTGCACCAGAAGCACCCGCCGGCGAACGTCGCCTTCGCCGTCGTGTCGGCCGCCCGTCCCGCAACCCCTGCCATCATGAGAGTGACTGCTCCGAGAGTCGCGGCACACGCATGGAGGCCGCACGTCCGAATCGATCTCCCGCCACGCGTCCGCGAATGCCTCATGACCTTCTCCTCACGGGTGCACGGCGTGCCACCGGCCCCTTCATCATAAGGAGTTCGGCGGGATCGACGACGTACCGCAGGGGCTTCTCGGCCCACGCGCCCGCATAGCCCACGCCGATCCGCGGGGTCCGCCGCACGAGCCGGCGCGGCACGGGCGAGCCGGCGGCCTCGAGCCAGAGTCCGCCCGACCGCGTCGCGGGACGCCCGTCGAACGTGCGATCGACCCCGAGTGCCCGCGTCAGTCGCCCCGGTCCCTCGTGGCTGCCGACGCCCCGGAGGAGCACGGCCGCCGGCACGCCCTCGGGACCGGTGACGATGTTGAGCATCCAGTGGAGCCCGTAGCACAGGTAGACGTACCAGCGTCCGGCCGGGCCGAACATCACGGCGTTCCGCGCGGTCCGCCCCCGGGCACCGTGGCATGCGAGATCGTGCGCACCGAGGTAGGCCTCCGTCTCGAACACGACGTGCCGCACGACGACGCCGTCCCGCTGGCGCACCGCGAGGCTCGCGCCCAGCAGGTCCCGGGCGACGCGGTCGGCGGCACGGGCGAAGAACGCCGCGTCGAGTTCCCGCGATCGGCCCTGTGACGAATCGCCCATTTCGCGCATCATAACCGCGCGTCAGGCCCCCGCCCCCGAACCCGGCCCCCCGTCATGGAAGCAGGCATCGTCGGACTGCCGAACGTCGGCAAGAGCACGCTCTTCAACGCGCTGACCATGTCTCAGGCCGCGCAGAGCGCCAACTACCCGTTCTGCACCATCGAGCCGAACGAGGGGATGGTGAGCGTCCCCGACGACCGGCTGCGCCGGATCACGGCCCTCGTCGCGACGAAGAAGGTGATCCCCGCGGCCCTCAAGCTCGTGGACATCGCGGGGATCGTGAAGGGCGCGAGCGAAGGCCAGGGGCTCGGCAACAAGTTCCTCGCCCACATCCGCGAGGTCGACGCGATCCTGCAGGTGGTGCGCTGCTTCGAGGATCCCGACGTGATCCACGTGGCCGGTCGCGTCGATCCCGTCTCCGACATGGAGACGATCGAGCTCGAGCTCATCCTCGCCGACATGCAGCACCTCGAGAACGTGCTGCCCCGGGCCGAGCGGGCGGCCAAGAGCACCGACAAGGAGGCCCGGCTCAGGTTCGAGGCACTCTCGAAGTGCCTCGACCACCTGCGTCACGAGAAGCCCCTGCGGACGCTGTCGCTCTCGGAGGCGGAGCGGGACGCCGTCCGCGAGTTCGGCCTGCTCACCGCGAAGCCGATCCTCTACGTGGCCAACGTGGACGAGTCGGACGTGACCGGCCAAGGCCCCCTCGTGCAGGCCGTACGGGCCCAGGCGACGCGGTCGGGTGCCGAGGTCGTGGCCGTGTGCGCGAAGCTCGAGGCGGAGATCGCCGAGCTCGACGAGGCCGACCGCGCCGAGATGCTCGCGGGAGCCGGGCTCGAGGAGCCGGCCCTCGCCGTCCTCGCGCGTGCCACCTACCGCACGCTCGGCATGCAGAGCTACTTCACGGCCGGTGAGAAGGAGGTGCGGGCCTGGACCATCCCCGTCGGGGCCACCGCGCCGCAGGCGGCGGGCGTCATCCACACCGACTTCGAGAAGAAGTTCATCCGGGGCGAGATCTACTCGCTCGAGGACCTCGAGACCTACAAGACGGAAAAGGAGATCCGGGCCCACGGCCGACTGCGGGTCGAGGGCAAGGACTACGTCATGCAGGACGGCGACATCTGCCACTGGCTCGTGTAGCCCGCATCCGGCGCCCATCGAGCAACGGCTCGGGGGCGCGAGCGTACGGCGTGCGCCGCAGATCGCTTCACGCCGAGAGCGACCGCACGCCCGGCTCGGCCGGGCGCATGTCGTCGGGCAGCCACTCGCGGTCGGCCACATCCTCGTCCACGGGAGGGCGCCCGGGACCGAAGCCGGTCGCATACTCCTCCGCGTGTCCCTCGTCGGCGGTCGCCGCGAAGAACGTGTACATCACCGGCACGAGGATGAGGACGAGCGCCGTCGTCATCATCAGCCCGAAGGCCATCGAGGTGGCCATCGGGACGAGGAACTGCGCCTGAAAACTCGTCTCGAGGAGGAGCGGCATGAGCCCGCCGATCGTCGTCACGCTCGTCAGCATCACCGGCCGGAACCGCAGGCAGCCCGCCTCCCGCAAGGCCAGCCGCAGCGGCTGGCCCGAACGCACGCGGTGGTTGATGAAGTCGATGAGGCAGATCGAGTCATTGACCACGACACCGGCCAGGGCGACGAGGCCGAACATGCTGAAGAGCGTCAGCGGCATCCCCATCGCCGCATGGCCGAAGACGGCTCCGGCGATGCCGAACGGGATCGCGGCGAGGATGAGAAACGGCTGGAAGTAGCTCTTGAACTCCATCGTGAGCAGCACGAACATCGCGAAGAGGGCGACCACGAAGCCGATGCCGAGGCTACGGAGCGATTCGTTCGTCTGCTCCTGCTGCCCCTCCCAGCGGACGCGGACGAGCGGAAACTCCGCCTCGAGTTCCGGCATGAGCCGCCGCTCCATGTCGGCGGTGATCTGGCCGCTCGTGAGCGTGCTGGTGGCCATGTCGATGTCGGCCGTCACGGTGATCGACCGCTTCTGGCCGAGCCGGTTGATCTCGGAGTAGCCACGCGCGACGGTGACGTCGGCCAACTCACCGAGCGGCCGCTGCACGCCGTCGGGGCCGGTCACCCGGACGTCGTCCAGCGTGGCGAGGCTGCGGCGCTCCTCCTGAGGGTAGCGCACCATCAGCTTGACCTCGTGCCTGCCGCGCTGGAGCCGCATCACCTCCTCGCCGTAGTAGCTCGCGCGGACCGTGCCGGCCAGATCCCCGAGCGAGACGCCGAGCGCCTCCGCCCGTGGCTTCACGCGCATCTGGTATTCCCACTTGCCGGGCCGGGAGTCGTCGTCGATGTCGATGACACCCGGATACCGCGCGAGCCATTCCTTGCAGCGCTCGACGGCGGCCTCGAGCTGCCGCACCGCCTCCGGCTGCGACGACGCGAGCAGCTTGAACTCGATCGTCTTCCCGCCGGGGCCGATGTTCTCGGTGCCGTAGACGAGCGACTCCGTGCCCGGAAAGTCGCCCGCGAGCCTCCGCCACTCGCTGATGAACTGCTCGCTGGTGACGTCCCGCTTCTCCCCCTCGACGAGCTCCACCGCCACCGCGCCCACGTGGCTGCCGCTCATGCGTGCGTCGGGCCCCACCTCACCCTGGGCGGCCACCTGGCCGACGGCGCGGTGGACGAGCTGCACGATCGGCGCCCCGGGTCGGGAGAACGCCCGTGCCGCCTCCTCGGCCGCCCGCTCGATCCGCAGGGTGGCCTCTTCGGTGACGGCCA
>CAIWZS010000105.1 GCA_903917235.1 uncultured Planctomycetaceae bacterium
CTGGCCGCCCTTGGCCATGCCGGCCCGTGTCGCCATGGCGTTCATGACGGCGGGATCGACCGTGTCGCGGATGAACCTCACGCCGCCGTCGCAGAAGCCGAAGTTCGCGCCGCCCGCATGATCGCTGCCGAACGATTCCGCATAACTGGTCAGCATCTCCGATCGTTCGATCTCCGATTCCTCGATGTTGAACCCGTCCTTGAACGTGGTGCCCAGCACGTACGCCGGGCCCGCCACGTACTGGCCGGGGTGCTGATTGTCCGTGAGCTGCGACCGCGGGACGACGCCCCAGAGGGCGGCGGAGGCCCACCGTGTCGACCGTTCGCCCAGGGCGAGCGTCTTGGACAAGCCATCACTCAGTTCGCGTGGCTCGACCCCACGATTCCGTCCAAACGCCCCGTCGAACTGGTCGCGGCACAGCTTGCAGGTGGGTCGCACCGTCCCGGCACTGGCGATGTAGCTGGCGGCCGCCATCCGGCACAGGATGGCCTCGGTGCCGATCTCCTGCACATCGAGCATCGCCTTGAACGTCGCATCGGCCGGACAGACACTGCCGGGCAGCGTCATCCCTCGCAGCACCGCCGAGAAGGGACCTCCGACGGGCTGGGCCAGGTCGGCGAGCGCATACGCGTCACCCGCCTCGACGTAGGGCAGCAGCTGCACTCCCCATCCCCAGCCGGGGCCCGCGTCTTCGCCGTCGGCGAGGACGCCCGACAGGTAGCCTGCCGGCAGCCGCCGCTGGGCGGAGACGTGGTTGTGCAGACCGAAGCCCCACTGGCGCAATTGATTGCCACACGCCGACCGCCGTGCGGCGGCACGAGCCGACTGGACCGCCGGCACGGCGAGCGAGACGAGCACGCCGATGATGGCGATGGTGACGAGGAGCTCCACGAGCGTGAACGCGGATCGCGTGCGGTCACGTCGAGTGAACGAACGATGCACGTGGGCGCCTGCGCGAAGGGAGATCGGGCGCACGACCTGCGGTTCGCAGAAAGCCGGCGGTCCGCACCACGCTCTACCCGGAACCTAGTCGACCCTGTCGAGGGTGTCAAAAAACCGGTGCCGACGTGGTTGGTCGGGGAGGTGAAGGGGGCGTCGTAGGTGCTGCGCCCCATCCCCTCGGTCTCGAGTCGGAGCCTGCCCCGGGCCCGCTCGAAGGCGATGCCGCCGGAGCCCCCGGCGTTGAAGAGCGTGTCGTTGCTCGTCAGCGAGCCGTCGCCCGGGCTGTTCACCGTGGCGAACGACGGACCGATCATGCCCGAGATGGAGAACGGTCGGTCGGCGGTCCAGCGGCCGCGACCGACCTCGTGGATCGGCAGATCGGCCCGCGCGGCGAGCGTGCCGCCGGCAGAACCCGCACAAATCCACGCGGGACGGTTCTGCAGCGTGCCGCAACCGCGGGCGATACCGGCCGTTCAACCATGGCGATGAACACGCTTCACGGTTTTCGTCGGCTCGGCATCCTCCTCGCCTTCGCGGCGGCGGCACTGCCCGCCCGGGTCGCCGCGCCCGCCGCGGTCGCGTCCGACCTGGCCTGGGTGACGCCGGAAGTAAAGGCTCCGGGCGTGTCATTCCACACCTTCGAGAGTGCCGCGGCGCAGGCCACCGTCAGCTACCACCTCTTCACCCCGGCGGCCTACGACCGCGAGCCGGAGCGACGCTTTCCCGTCGTCTACTGGCTGCACGGCTCGGGGGGCGGGCTCCCCGGCATTCCGCAGGTCGCGGCCCGCTTCGCCAGGGCGATCCAGGATGGGAAGGCACCCCCCTGCCTCGTCGTGTTCGTCAACGGCATGCCCGACGGCATGTACGTCGACTGGAAGGACGGCTCGGCCCCGCTCGAGACCGTGATCGTCAAGGAACTCGTGCCGCACGTCGATGCCTCGTATCGCACGATCGCCAGTCGTGAAGGCCGGGCGCTCGACGGCTACAGCATGGGCGGCTACGGTGCCGCGCGGCTCGGGTTCAAATACCCCGACCTCTTCCGTGCCGTGTCCATGATGGGCAGCGGCCCCCTGCAGGAAAACCTCCTCGACGCGCCGCGGGCCAGTCGCCGACGGGCCGAGGAGGTGCTCGAGCGGGTCTACGGCGGCGATCCGGACTACTTCAGGAGCGTGAGCCCGCGGACGCTCGCCGAGCGGCAGGCCGACGCGATCGCGCGGGGCTCGCTCGTCCGCATGGTCTGCGGTGACCAGGACAACCTTCTCGCCAACAACCGCGCGTTTCACGAGCATCTCGAACGGCTCGGCATCCCCCACAGCTGGACGGTGCTTCCCGGCGTGGACCACGATCCGCTCGGTACGCTCGAAGCGCTCGGCGACACCAACTGGGGTTTTTACAAGCAGGCCTTCGCGGAGCAGGCCGTTGCCCGGACGGCAGCGCGGCAGGCCGACGTCGACATCACCTTCACGGTGCAGGGTCGGGACCGACGCGCGGTGATCGTCAACGCGCCGATCGCCGCAACCACGCGGCCGGCGGTCATCGTGCTCCACGGCGGCATGGGGAGCGCCGCCGTGATGCGGGCCAACTCCGGCTTCGACGCGGTCGCCAGGGCCGAAGGCTTCATGGTCGTCTACGGCGAGGGGACGGAGTTCGGCGAGGGGCGCCATGCATGGAACACCGGATTCCTGCTCCGCCGCCAGGTGCAGGACGCCGACGACATCGCCTATTTCGACACGCTCATCGACACGATCGTGCGGGATCATGGGGCCGACCCCGCCAGGATCTTCATGACGGGCGGCTCCAACGGGGGCATGATGACGTTCGTCTATGCCGTGGCCCGTCCGGAACGGCTCGCCGCGGCGGCCCCGGTCGTCGCCTCCATGTTCACGTTCGACGCGACGCCCTCCGTGCCGCTCCCGATCCTGATCATCAACGGGGCGAAGGACGACGAGGTGCCGCTCGAGGGGGGCATGAGCCGGAATCCGCTCGTGCGACGCGCCCAGGAGGCCCCCTACAAGCCGCTCGAGGAGGTCGTGCGGTTCTGGGTCGGCGTGAACCGCTCGGACCAGGAGCCCGAAATCGAGACCCGGGGTACGGTGACCACGACCGTCCACGCCGCGACACCGGAGGGGGCGGTGACCGAATTCGTCGTCGACTCGGCGGGCGGACACGGGTGGCCGGGATCGCGATCACGCCGCGAGGGCTCCGCGCCGATCGAAGCGTTCTCGGGCGCCCAGCGCGTCTGGGAGTTTTTCCACGACAAGGCTCGGCGGGTACGGTGACGATCATGCAGATGCGTCGCATTCCGCTCCTCGTGGCACTCGCGATCCTCGTCGGCACCGGCGCGGTGGCCGTGCGCCGGGCCGGGGCCCAGCAGCGTGTCGAGCAGCGGTTCGACCAGCTCGACAGGAACGCCGACGGGAAGGTCACGCCCGACGAATTGCCCGCGGCGGAGTTCTTCAAGCGGCTCGATCTCGACGGCGACGGGGCGATCACGAAGCCCGAGGCCACGACGGCGGTGCGTTCAGGAGCACTCGCGAATCTCGTGAAGCGGGATTCGGCCGGCTCGACGGGCACGCCGGCTGCCGCGGAGAAAACAAACCCGTCTCCCGCGGAGCCGCCGGTGCGCGAGGGACCGAAGCCCGTGCTGCCGGGGGATCACGGGATCGGTCGCCGGATCGCCACTCTGACGTTCACCGACCTCACGGGCGCCTCCCGGTCGTTGGGCGAGATCGCATCCGACCGGATCGTGGTCATCGCGATGACGAGCACGAGCTGCCCCTTGAGCAAGAAATACCTGCCGACGCTCGTCGACCTGTCCGCCACGACGGCCGACGGCGTCGCCTGGATCCTCGTCAATCCCGTGGCGACCGACACGCCCGCCGACATGCGGGCCGCCGCCGCACGGTTCGGCGATCGCGTCACCTACGTCCACGATGCCGGTGGCCGGCTCGCCGCCGCAATCGGGGCGACGAGCACCACCGACGTCGTCGTGCTCGCCACCGACCGTACGATCGCCTACCACGGCGCGATCGACGACCAGTATGGCTTCGGCTACTCGCTCGATGCGCCACGCAGGCGTTATCTCGCCGACGCGCTCACCGCGATCCGCGCGGGAGGCACACCGCTCGTCGCGGCGACCGAGGCGCCGGGATGCGTGCTCGAGACGCCCGCCGACGCGGCCCAGACCTCGGCCGTCACCTACCACGGCCGGGTCTCGCGGATCGTCGAGCGGCACTGCGTCGAATGCCATCGCGACGGCGGCGCCGGCCCGTTTCCACTCGACACCTATGACGACCTCGTCGCGCACGCGCCGATGGTGCGGCAGGTCGTCGAACGGGGCCTGATGCCCCCCTGGTTCGCCGCCAAGCCGGCCCCGGATCCGGAAACGGGCCGCGTCCACACCCCCTGGGCCAACGACCGCTCGCTCGCCGCGGGCGACAGGTCCGACCTCGTCGCCTGGCTCGCCGGGGCGAAGCCGGAGGGTGACCCCGCCGACGCGCTGCCCCCACGGCCCTATCCCGACGACGGCTGGCAGATCGGCACACCCGACGCCGTCTTCGAGTTCGCCGAGCCGGTGCCGGTGAAGGCGACGGGCGTGATGCCCTACCAGACGGTGATCGTGGAGACGCATCTGCCCGAGGACCGCTGGGTGCAGGCGATCGAGGTGCAGCCGGGCGATCGAAATGTGGTGCACCACGCGCTCATCCACCTCGTCGGCGCCGATGAAGAGGCCGGCGACACGCGCGATGCCGCCGCCGAGGAGCGGGGGGGTTTCTGGGGCGAGTACGTGCCCGGCCAGAACACGCTCGTCTATCCCGGAGGCTTTGCCAAGAAGCTGCCCAAGGGGGCCCGGCTCAAGTTCCAGATGCACTACACGCCGAACGGCACCGCCACGACAGACCGCACCCGCGTGGGTGTGATCTACGC
>CAIWZS010000106.1 GCA_903917235.1 uncultured Planctomycetaceae bacterium
CGCGGCCGTCACGCGACCGCGGGTCAGCCGTCCCGATAGAACCCGCTGGCGAAGTACGCGTCCTTGAGGTGCCGCAGGCCGACCAGCAGGACGGCCGAGGCGGGCAGCGCCAAGAGCAACCCGAAGAACCCGAACACCTGTCCGAAGGCGAGCAGCGCGAAGACCACCGCGAGCGGATGCAGGCCGATCCGGTCACCGACGATCCGCGGCGTGAGCACGAAGCTTTCGAGGAACTGGCCGATACCGAAGACGATCGCCACGACGATGACGTTCCGCGTCGCCGCGTCGTCGAGCACGGCAGCCACGAGCGCGACGCCGAGGCCCGTGCCGAAGCCGAGGTAGGGCACGAACGCGAGGCCGCCGGCGACCAGGGCGATCGGCAGGGCGAAGTCGATGCCTCCCAGCCACAGCGCGCCGGCGTAGTAGGCGGCCAGCAGGCCCATCACGACGAGCTGCCCGCGAAGAAACTCGGCGAGCACGGCATTGATCTCGCCGGCGATGGTCCTCACCCACGGGTGGATGCGGCGCGGCACGAACTGGTCGAGGCGGGCGAGGATCGTGTGCCAGTCCGCGAGGAGGTAGAAGAGGACGACGGGCGTGAGCAGCAGGTTCCCGAGCCACCCCACCACGGCGAGGCCGCCCGTCCGCGCCGAGGAGAGCACCCGGCCGAAGAGCCGCTCGTCGCCCTGCACCTGCTCGCTGAGCAGCGACTTGATCGACTCGAAATCGACGTGCACCTCGCGACCGAGGATCCCCTCGAGCCGCGGCGCGAGCAGGGCGTCGAGCCGGTCGAGCATCGCGGGCACGCGGGCGACGAGTTCCGAGGCCTCCTGGCGGACCAGCGGCGCGACGATCAGGACGAGCATGAGCCCGGCGACGAATCCGCAGACCAGGACCAGCCCCGCCGCCGTCGACCGCGAGAGGCGGCGGTGGGCGAGCCAGTCGACGGCCGGATTGAGGATGTAGGCCAGCACGGCCCCGGCCAGGAAGGGCGTGAGGATCGGGCCGAGCAGCCACAGGATCCACACGAGCGCGGCGGCGACGGCCAGCCACCAGGCGGATTGGAGGTGCTCGGCGCGGACTGGCATCGCAGGAGACCCGGGTGGGGGCGTGGCCACGTCCGCTGATGATAGTTGCCCGCCGACGGCATGCGGCCTTCCCCAGCCCCGCCGCACGTCGCGCCCCGTCACCCGGCGAAGATCTCGAGCCGAGGCGGATCCGCCTCGGACGCCCCGCCGCCATTCTCGCCGACCGTCGCGGCGCGCCTTGAAAGCTCGTCGAGCGCCCGGCGGCCCGTCGCTCCGAGGTCGCGCGTCCATTCGTTCACGTAGAGCTCGACGTGCTGCATGAGCACGTGGTCGTCGAACTCCTGGGCATGCCTTCGCATGGTGGGCAGCGCCGCGTCACGGTTGCGGAGTGCGAACTCGAGCGACTCGTGGATCACCTCCTGCACCGCCGCGATCACGTCGAAAGGCAGCCGGCGGGCGGCGACGATCCCCCCGAGCGGCAGCGGGCTGCCGGTCTCCGCCTCCCACCTCGTGCCGAGATCCTCGACGAGATCGAGCCCTTGTGCCCGCCAGGTGAACCGCCCCTCGTGGATGCAGACGCCGAAGTCAGCCGTGCGGGTTCGCAGCCGCGGCATGATCTCCGAGAAGACGACGTGCTCGACCCGTGTCGATCGCGGATGAAACATCTCGAAGAGCAGTGCCGCCGTCGTGTGCTCACCCGGGCAGAGGGTCACCTGCCCGGCGTCGCGCGGCGCCGTGTGCGGCTCGGATGCGAGCAGGAGCGGGCCCACGCCGAAGCCGAGTGCGGAGCCTGTCGGTAAGACGACGACGTCGCCCGCGACGGCGATCGCCGCGGCGAAGCTCGCCTTGCACACGTCGAAGTCGCCGTGCCGCAGCCGGGTGTTGAGCGCCTCGATGTCGAGCAAGTCGACCTGGAAGTCGAGGCCGCGCCAGTCCACGGCCCGCGTGAGCAGGCCGTGGAAGGCGAACGTGTCGTTCGGACAGGTCGAGATGGCGAGGCGGATGCTGTGTTTCACGAGACGTCGATCGGAGGCTCACCGAGCAGGCGGACGGCGAGATCGGCGGCGGCCCCGAGCGCCGTGGGCAACCGCCAGCGGGCCTTGTCGCGGTCACCCGCGTCGTTCGAGATGCCGCGCACGATGTCGAGGGGCACGCCCGCGAGGCGGCAGGCGAGGGCCACGGCGAAGCCCTCCATGTCCTCGGCGACCGCGGCGGGAAATAGCCGTATCCGCATCGCGACGTCGGCCGCGGTCGCCGATGCGGCACAGGCCGAGAGCAGGAGGCCGGTCGCATCGGGATCGCCGCGCGCACCGCAGTCGATCTCGTCACCGACCGACGTGCCGGCATCGCCGTCGCCGCCGGGCCACTGCCGCCAGCCCAGGGACGCCGCCGGCAGAAACGCGTCGCCGGTGCCGGCACCGACGCCGTGGCAGGCGACGCGCGCGAAGCGATACGCCGCGCCGAGCGCGAGCCGATCGTCGAACCGGCCCGCGATGCCCACCAGCAGCACCCGCGCGGGCAGGTGCGTGACGAGGAGTCGTGCCGCGCGGGCGGCCGCCGCGACGGGGCCGAAGCCGCACAACTCGAGTCGGTCGCCAGGATGCATACCCTCCGACAGCGCCGGCTCGAGCAACCGGCGCTCCGGATCGGTCGGCACGAGGATGAGTGTCGGCGGCATGACGTGCGGATGCCCGTCGGACCGCTCCCGATCGAGACGGGCCTCGTCGGGGAGCGGCGGCGGACCCATCGACAGGATAGTGCCGAGGGCGCCCCGCGACACGGCTCATGTCGCCGCCTGTACTGCGTCGATGACACCCTGCGGGAGAATGGTCGAGGATGTAGACTTTATTGATCGGGCCGCGCGAAGCTGACGCCATCCCGGTCGCGTAGGAGCCAGACGATGCTCACCATCCTGGGCGAACCCTCCCGTCCCGCGTCGTTCTGTGACCGCATCCCACGTCGGGCGATGCTCCAGGTGGGCGCGCTCGGTGCCTTCGGCCTCGGTCTCCCCGGCCTGCTCCGAGCCGAGTCGGGCGGCCGCCTCCATCCGGCGGCCCGCTCGAAGAAGTCGGTCATCCTCGTCTGGATGCACGGCGGTCCTTCGCAGCTCGACACCTTCGACATGAAGCCCGATGCGCCGGCGGAGTTCCGCGGTGCCTTCAGGCCGATCCATTCCAACGTGCCCGGCATCGACGTCTGCGAACTGCTGCCGGAACACGCCAAGGTGATGGACCAGTGCACGGTGATCCGCAGTTTCTCGCACGGCAACGGCGATCACTGGGCGGCGGCCCATTGGATGCTCACCGGCCGCCTCGGAGCCAACGGCAGCGACCGCAAGCCCCGCTTTCCGTCGATGGGTGCCGTCGCCTCGCACCTGCTCGGCCCCACGCAGCCCGGGTCGCTCGCCGCCGTGAACATGAACGACGGCGGCTTCGGGTTCCACGGCGCCTCCTGGCTCGGTGTCCAGCACAACCCGCTGCAATGCGGCAGCTTCAGCTACGGCAACGAGGCGGGCATGCTGCCGAGCGCGAGTGCCGGCGATTTCACGCTGCGCGACGGACTGTCCGACGCACGGCTCACCAACCGCATCGCCCTGCGGCAGCAGCTCGACGGGCTCGCGCGGCGGATCGACGCCGAACGGAGCTTCGAGCAGATGGACGCCGCGGAGCAGCAGGCGCTCGACCTGGTCCTGTCGGGACGCGTGCGGCGCGCCTTCGACATCGGCGAGGAGGATGCGTCGCTCCGCGAGAGGTACGGGCCGGGCTGGGGCGAGCAGGCGCTGCTGGCCCGACGGCTCGTCGAGGCCGGGGTGCGGTACGTGTCGCTCAACACCGGCTACTTCGACGATCACTCGAACATCGAGCCGGCCCTCAAGGACAAACTCCCGCGGCACGATCGGGCGGTCGGCGTGCTCATCCAGGATCTCGCCACCCGCGGCATGCTCGACGACACGCTCGTCGTCGTCGCCGGTGAGTTCGGCCACACGCCCCGCATCAACGCCAACGCCGGCCGCGACCACTGGCCGCAGGCGCAGAGCATCCTTCTGGCCGGTGGCGGATACAGGCACGGTCAGATCATCGGCGCCACCAACGACAAGGCGGAGTACCCGACGTCCCGGAAGATCGGTGTCGAGGATTTCTGCGCGATCGTCTACCGCGCCGTCGGCCTGCGGGTGGACGACCACGTGCTGGACCTCTCCGGCAGGCCGACGCACCTCGTGCCGGGAGGAGAGGTGCCGGCCGAACTCCTCTGACGACCGCGCGACCGCGCCCGTGCCCTCCCCGTTCTGCGAGCCGACACCCTGCGTGAAGCCATGTCGAGCCACGCCATCCCCACCGGCGACGTGTCGAGCAGCCCGGCGTGCGAGCGGCCCGCGTGCCTCCGGGCGGGAGGCCGGGCGGCGCTGCGGACCGGAGCGTTCGTCGCCGCGCTGCTCGCCGCGACTGCCGATGCCAGTGACGGCACTCGGCTCGCGCGGCTCGACCACTTCGAGACGGTGATCCGGCCGATCCTCGTCGCACGATGCGTCTCCTGCCACGGTGCCGACAAGCAGTGGGGGGAGCTGCGGCTCGACAGCCGCAAGGGATTCACGGCCGGCGGCGAGCACGGGCCGATCGTCACCGCGGGCGATCCCGCTGCGAGCCGGCTCATCCGGGCGGTGCGCCGCACGGACGACCTGGCGATGCCGCCCGATGACCCGCTTCCCGCCGGCGAGGTCGCCGCGCTCGAGGCGTGGGTGCGCGACGGCGCCGACTGGCCCGACGACTCGCACCAAGCCCGCGATGCCGTCGCGTCGGCGGCCTCGCACTGGGCCTTCCGGCCGGTCGCGCCGGTCGAGCCGCCACCGGGTGACGCCGCGGGCATCCCCGCCGGCTGGTGCGCCAACCCGATCGACGCGTTCGTCGCCCGTGGCCTCGCCGACGCGGGCCTGGTGCCCGCGGAGCCGGCCGACCGCCGCACGCTCATCCGCCGGGTCACCTACGACCTCACCGGTCTGCCACCGTCACCCGATGACGTGGAGGCCTTCGCGTCCGATCCGGCGCCGGACGCCTACGAGAGGCTGGTCGATCGGCTCCTCGCCTCGCCCGGGTATGGCCAGCAGCAGGCGCGACGGTGGCTCGATCTCGCCCGCTACGCCGACACGAAGGGATACGTCTACGCCCGCGAGCACCGGATCTGGGTGCACGCTCCGACGTATCGCGACTGGGTCGTCGACGCATTCAACGCCGACCTGCCCTACGATCGCTTCCTCATGCTGCAGCTGGCCGCGGACCAGGCGGCGCCGGACGATCCGGCGGCGGCCGCTGCCATGGGATTCCTGACGCTCGGCCGCCGGTTCATCGGTGTCACGCACGAGATCATCGACGACCGCATCGACGTGGTGACCCGCACGACGATGGGGCTCACCGTGGCCTGCGCCCGCTGCCACGATCACAAGTACGATCCCGTCCCGACGGCCGACTACTACGCGCTCTACGGCGTGTTCGCCGGCTGCACCGAGGACCTCCGGCCCACGACTCTTCCCCGGTGTGAGGAGCCGACCGAGGCGGAGGCGGTCTTCGAGACGGGCCTGGCCGAGCGCGAGTCGAAACTTCACCACACGCTCGCGGTGCGGCGCCGCGAGGCGGCCGAGCGCGTGCGGCAGCGGATCGCCGACTACCTCGTCGCGCAGACCGCACTCGACGACTATCCCGCCGAGGGCTTCGATCAGATCCTCGCGGCCGGCGACATGATTCCCGCCTTCGTGCGCCGTTTCGAGGCGTTCCTCGCTCGGCCTGAACG
>CAIWZS010000107.1 GCA_903917235.1 uncultured Planctomycetaceae bacterium
ATTCGTTGTCGCGTCACGAAATCGTCGGTATCCTCCCGAAGAGTGAGGATGTGCACGGGTTCCCGGGGGTACACGCGATGGTTTTTAATCTCACTGAGGCTCGTGCAGCCCGGCCGATGGCCGGTCGCACCCTGACGGGATCGCGCAGCAGGCCCCGGACGGCGGGCGGTCGGAAGGAAAGGCGGGCCACCCTTTCGACGCTCATCGAATCCCTCGAGCGACGGACCTACCTCACCGCGAATCCCATTTGTAGCGGCTTCTCCGAGTCCGATGTCGTCTCACTGACCTGGCAGGGCCGTCAGGTGGAGGCGATCCGTGACAGTTGGACCGTTCAGATGCCGACGCCGGCGAATCCGCTTGCGATCAATGCCGCGGGCTATCAGTCCCGAGCCCCACAGGTGCCCAAGGGATGGGCGATCGAGTCGCTGAATTTTGGCTTTTATTCGATGCGGGCGCCCGGCGCTTCGCTTCAGGACGTGACGGCTTGGGGGCAATCCCGAGGCGCCACCCTCATCGAGCCGAATTTCGTTCTCGAGCGGGCTGCCGTGCCGAACGATCCCCGGTACGGCGATGGGTCGCTGTGGGGCCTGGACCAGATCAACGGTCCGGCGACGTGGGACACGACGTCGGGGAGTCGGTCGATCGTTCTCGGCGTCGTCGACTCGGGCGTTGACGTCACGCACCCCGATCTTGCGGCAAACATCTGGCGCAACCCCGGAGAGACGGCGGGGAACGGCATCGACGACGACGGCAATGGCTACGTCGACGACATCAACGGTTGGAACTTCGGGAACAACAATGCAGACCTGACCGACACCGTGGGCCACGGGACGCACGTCGCCGGAACGATGGGGGCCGTGGGAAACAACGGCGTCGGCGTCGCAGGCGTCAATTGGGTCTCGTCCCTCATGGTGCTGAAACTCGGTGACGTGCCGACCACGACCGCTGCAACCAGTGCCATCAACTATGTGACCTCCATGCGTGGCCGCGGCATTCCGATCGTCGCGACGAATAATAGCTACGGTGGGCCTGGAGCGAGTTCCGCCTTCGAGCAGGCGATCAGGCTCAACCACAGTGCGGGTGTGCTGTTCATCGCGGCGGCAGGCAACAGTGCGTCGAACAACGACGCCGTCGCACCATACCCGGCCAACTACGACGTGCCGAACGTGATCTCGGTCGCGGCGAGCAATCAGACCGATGGATTGACGGACTTCTCCAACTACGGAGCGAATACGGTCGATATCGCGGCACCCGGCATCGGCATCCTGTCGACGGTGCCGACGAGCGAGGATCCGAGCGGCTACGCGGTGTATCAAGGTACATCGATGGCTGCTCCCCATGTCGCAGGTGTCGCCGGCCTCCTCGCGGCGGCCTACCTCGATGCAACGGGCGAGTTGCCCTCCGTGACCGACATGAAGGCCGCACTCCTCGATGGTGCCGAGGTGATCCCGACGGTGCCGGGGGCGTCCGGTCTGACGAACCCACGAACCCGGGGCGTCGTCGCAGGGAATCGGCGACTGGACGCCCTTGGCTCGCTGGATTATCTCCTCAATTCGGAGGCCAGCGTCCAGGTGCTGCGTCCGAGCGGCCGCGAGGGCCGGACGGGGAGCACCGCGGTGGAGTTCACGATCCGGCTGTCGAAGACCCCGATGCTCGGACCGATCGACGTCACGTACACGACCGTCGACGACACGGCGATCGGGGGGTGAGGACTACGTCGCGGCATCCGGTACGGTGACGTTCCAGCCGGGCGACTTGGTCAAGGTCGTCACCGTTCAGGTCAACGGCGATCTCGACCTCGAGGAGGACGAGTCGTTTGGGTTCGCGCTCACCGACGTGGTCAATGGCCGCCTCGGCGTGCAGCGCGCGTCGCAGTACACGATCGTCAACGACGAGCCGCCGCTCGTGTCGATCAAGCCGGCGGTCGTCATCGAGAAGAACGGCCAACGGGTATCGGCCGATTTTGAGGTCACGACCGTCGGGGACGCGCAGGCTCC
Source organism: uncultured Planctomycetaceae bacterium (assembly GCA_903917235.1). Lineage (GTDB taxonomy): Bacteria > Planctomycetota > Planctomycetia > Pirellulales > UBA1268 > QWPN01. Next base: position 1,998 of record CAIWZS010000107.1, read on the forward strand.
GGTCATGGTGTCGTACACGACGCGTGACGGCACAGCGGTCGCCCGACGCGACTACGTGCCCACCCAGGGCACGCTCGTGTTCCTGCCCGGCGAGACGACGAAGCGCATCTCGGTGAAGGTCGTCGGCGACCGTGACGTCGAGGACGATGAGGCGTTCATGCTCGTCGTGTCGGGCGTGCGCAATGGCATGACCGACGAGCAAAGCCTGGCGGTTGCAGGATACATCGTCGACGACGACAGTCGCGTCGTCTCCGTGAGCACCGTCGCCCCGACCGTCCGGGGAGGAGATGAGGCGGTCTTTCGCGTGGCACTGGAGCGCATCGGCGGCTTCCCCGACGTGTTTCCCGCACTGCCTGACGGCGTCGATGCCCCCGAGTTCGTGATCTCGGCGACGGTCGGCACGGTCAGTCAAGCCGCGACTCGCGGGGTGCCACGGGCACTCGCAGGCAGCGATTACACGACCGTGTCGCAGCGACTCACGTTCTCGCCCGCGGTGCGCGAGCACCTCGTCCGTGTCGCGACGCACTCCGTCGAGGCCCGCCGCGGCTTTGTCATGCGTGTCGCGAGCGTCGAGGGCGCGAGCATCGGCACGGCCACGGCGGGCTCGCTGATCCTGTCCGCGTCGGGGGACAGTGGGGCGGAAACGTTCACCGGCCGACCGGCGGGGCGTGCTGGCAGTCGCATCCCGATCGCCGTCTGGCGAGGTCTGGCAGGACGTCTCTGACGACGCCGCGATGAATGCTCAGGTTCGGACGGCGGGGTTCTCGACTGAGTGCCCAGGCGGGCCATGCATCAGGGCGCTGTCGGCGTGGCGGGTGCCGGATTCTGGAACGTCGGTGCGCCCGTGATGTCGGCGAGTCCCCCATTGCGTGTCTGAAAGTCGGTCGGATTCTGCTGCGTGATCCGCAGCGCACCGCCTCCGCCGACGAGTCGCATGCCGCGGTAGGTGAAGGCAGGTGCTGGCGTCGTGAACTGGATCCCGCGAAACTCGTTCTGTGGGGCGTTCAGGTTGATGATCCCCGCAGAGGCATCGACGACGAGGGCTCGATTCGTGGATGGGCCCGGTAGGGCCGAGCTCCTGTCGCCGGACTGATTGCCGCGGGCGGCGTTGGCGAGGAGCGTCGCGTCGATCGTGTTGCCGCCGCCGGCCACGATGTTGATTCCGTTGGCCGTCAGACTCACCTGGTTGCTGAACGTGTTTTCCTGGAGCAGAACGTTGGTGTTCAGCAGCGCCGACCGCACGTTGATGCCATTGCCGGTGGCCGTGGCGAGGTCTGGGTCGTCCGCCATGTTGAGGATGTCGGTCGACTGGACGATGACACCGCCGCTGGTCGCTCCCAGCGGCTTGTCCGTGATCTGGATCGCGGGTCCGAATCCATCCGCCACGCTGCCGTTGACCAGCATCACCGTGCCCGTCCCTTCGGCGATATTGATGACGCCGTTCCCGTCGACGGCAGCCTGATTGCCCGTCAGATCGAAACTCGAGATGACGACGTCGCCATCCGTTCGTGCGATGGAGATTCCGTTGCCTCCGTCCTGGACGAGAGCATTGGCCACCGAACCCACCTGGGCACCGCCCGCCAGCCGGATGACGCCGCCGGTGGTGTCGGCGATGCCGATCAACTCGGCACCGTTCGTCTGTTCCATCCGTCCGCGGAAGTCGATCGTCGCGGAGCCGCCGCTCACGGCGAACGACGATCCCGTCGCGTTGCTGATGACCGTCTCGGTGAACGAGATGTCGCCCGTGAGCAGGCCGGCCGGGGTTTCATTGATCCCGACACCGACTCCGGCACGGTCGATCGTGGTCTTCGAGACCTGCACCGCCCCGGCCACGTCCTCGATCTCGATGCCGATGCTGACGTTTTCCATCGCCACGCGGTCGATGCGGGCGGCTCGCAGTTCCGCCCCGTTGACGTTCGACGAGACGGAGACACC
>CAIWZS010000108.1 GCA_903917235.1 uncultured Planctomycetaceae bacterium
ACGGGCAACTTCCTCATGCGACCGGCCTTTCGCTGGGACTTCTTCGGCGGTCCCTATGGTGGTCCGCGCGCGCCCTACGACGACGGCGTCGCCAATCAGCAGACGATGCTCGGCTTCGACATGATCCAGAAGTTCTGAGCGTGCGTCACGTCTCTGGGCGCATGTTCACGCGAGCACCTCCGTCACGATCCGGCCGTGAACGTCGGTCAGCCGATAGTCGCGGCCGCTGTAGCGGTAGGTGAGCTTCTCGTGATCGAGCCCCATCAGGTGGAGCATCGTCGCGTGGAGGTCGTGCACGTGCACGCGCTTCTCGACGGCCGCGAACCCGAACTCGTCGGTCGCTCCGTGGACGTGGCCCCCGCGCACGCCGCCGCCGGCGAGCCACATCGTGAAGCCATAGTGGTTGTGATCGCGGCCGTCCTTCCCCTCCGTGGTCGCCGTGCGGCCGAACTCCCCCCCCCACACCACGAGCGTGTCCTCGAGCAGGCCGCGTCCCTTGAGATCGTCGAGCAGCGCCGCGATGGGGCGGTCGACCAGCTTCGCCTGCGCCTGCTGTCCGGCCGCGTTGTTGCCGTGCGTGTCCCACGGCTGTCCGGCGCCGGCGTAGATCTGTACGACCCGGACGCCCCGCTCGAGCAGTCGACGGGCGAGCAGGCAGTTCCGCGCGAACGCATGGTCGCCATAGCGTTCCTGGAGCCGGGCGGGCTCGCGCCCGATGTCGAACGCCTCGGCGGCCGACGCCTGCATGCGGTAGGCGAGTTCGAGTGACTCGATGCGCGACGTCAGGGCGTTGTCGGCTCCCATGGTCCGCAGGTGCAGGGCGTTGAGCCGCTGCGCGAAGTCGAGTCGTCGCCGCTGGGCCTCGGGCGCCGCGTGCGGATCGGCCAGGTTGTCGAGCACCTGCCGCGGATCGAAACCCTTCACATGGCAGCCCTGGTAGATGCCGGGCAGGAAGCGGCTGCTCCAGTTCGACGGCCCGTTCACCGGTTGCCCCTCGCCGAGCACGACGAAGCCGGGCAGGTTTTCGTTGAGCGCGCCGAGCCCGTAGAGCAGCCACGACCCGTAGGCCGGCCGGATCGGCTGCGGATAGCCCGTGAACATCAGCCAGTTGGAGGCCTCGTGGACTGGCGTGTTCGTGTGCATCGAGCGGATGACGCAGAGGTCGTCGGCGTGGCGGGCGACGTGCGGAAAGAGCTCGCTGATCTCGATGCCCGACGTCCCGTGCCGCGAGAAGCGAAACGGCGACGGCATGAGCACGCTCGTCTTGCGTTCCGTGGTGAGCTTGACGACCGACTCGGGGCGCTGCCCCGCGAACGTCGTGAGCGCGGGCTTCGGGTCGAAGGTGTCGACCTGGGAGGGACCGCCGTTCATCCACAGATGGATGATCCGCCGTGCCCGTGGGGCAAAGTGCGGTGGCCGGGCCGCGAGCGGCCCGGTCACCGAGGCGGTGGCCTCGTTCCCCAGCGTCGTCGCGAGCCCGAGCAGGCCGACGCTCTGGGCCGCGGTGGCGAGCAGGTCGCGGCGGGCGATGACGTGCGGTTCCATCGGGAGCCTCGCGAGTCAGGGGAGAAACATGAACTCGTTGGACATGAGCAGCGCATGGCAGAACTGCTGCCAGTCGCCGCCGGTGGCCGCGAGGTAGTCGAGCGCCGCCTGCCGCTCCTCGGGCGTCGGCCCGCGCGCGAAGGCCAGACGCCAGCCGCGATCGATCCGCGCGTCGTCGGAATCAGCCTCGCGCAGGAGCCGCTCGGAGAATGCCTTGCCCATCGCCACCATGAAGGGGCTGTTGAGGGCGAAGAGCTGCTGCTGCGGGATGGTCGTCACGGTCCGCTTCTCGCTCGTGACGTTCGGCTCGGGAACGTCGAAGAGCGTGAGCGTGGGATTCGGTTTGAAGCGGCTCACGAAGCAGTAGAGCGTGCGCCGGCCGTGAGCGGGATTCTCGGGGTGGAGTTCGGCAGTGCCGTCGGCGAGGAGCGGCGGACCTCCGGGCGTGCGGTCGAGCCGGCCCGAGACCGCGAGGGCCGAGTCGCGCCAGGCCTCGAACTCGAGTCGGCGGGGCGTCACGCGCCAGAGCAGGAGATTGTCGCCATCGATCCTCTGGTTGCCGGCATCGGGCCGGCTCGAGAGACGGTACGTGGCCGAGAGCACGATCTCGCGCACGAGCCACTTCGTCGACCAGCCGTTTTCCATGAACCGCACGGCGAGCGTGTCGAGCAGTGCAGGGTGCGTTGGCCGGTCGCCAAGCTGGCCGAAGTTGCTCGGCGTGCCGACGATTCCGCGGGCGAAGAGATGGTGCCAGACCCGGTTGACGTAGACTCGCGCGGTGAGCGGGTTGTCGCGGCTGACGATCGCCTCGGCGAGGTCGAGCCTGGTGAAGGTGGTCGCCGCGCCCGTCGCCACCGGTGCCGCGACTGCCGGCCGGGCGAGCACCTGGAGGAATCCCGGTGCCACGGCTGCGCCGAGCTGGTCGGCGTTGCCCCGGATGTGGATCTGCATCGGCGTCCCCCCGCCCGTCACGCCCATCGCCCGGGGCGGCTGCGGTGGGGCGGTCTTCGCGTGCTCGGCCTGCTCGCGGGTGAGGGCCTCGTGCTCCTGTCGCGCGGCTGCCGCCAGCAGCGGCGGCACCTCCTCGGGCTTCAGGCGGAACACCGCGTCGGCGTTCTGGAACAGCGGCTTGAGGATCGCCTCGGTCGTGCCGAGCAGCGCCGTGGGCTGCGGCACCCCGTCCCGCTTCGCGCACTCGAACCGCTCGAGGTCGGCGAGCGCCGTTGCGGCCGCGGTCGCGGCACGGGCCGCGCCGGCGACGACGGCCGCTGGAGGCTCGGCATCGCCCGCGCTCACGACCGCCATCGGCAGCGCGGCGTCCGCAGCGGTCCGCCACGCCTGCAGGTCGAGGTCCGGCGGGTCCGGCGGCGGCTTTCCCGCGTTCCAGTCGTTCACGAGCCGCTCGAGAAAGACCGGCTCCAGCTCGAACCGGCGTGCGAGCGCCGGCAGGTCGACGGGGCTCCCGTGGGCAGCGAGTGCGCGTGCCCGCCACGCCGCCAAGAGATACGCCTGCAGCCGCAGCACCTGCGCCCGCCCGACGCGGTCGATCTCGGCGTCGAGCACCTTCTTGATCCGGTCGGCGAACGCCGCCGACTGCTTCGACCACTCCTGCCACGCCGCCTCGACCGCCGGCGGCACGAGCGGAATCTCCGCGCTCCACGACGCCCCGTTGTAGGCCGCGGCGAGCGCGTAGTAGTCGTGCGTCGGCACCGGGTCGAACTTGTGGTCGTGACACCGTGCGCAGGAGACCGTGAGTCCGAGCAGGCCGCGGGTGAGCGTGTCGACGCGGTCGTCCAGTTCGTCGGCGACCTTCTTCTTCTCCATCCCCACCGCGTTGCCGCTGAACCTCTGCCCGAGACCCTGGAATCCGAGGCCCGCCAGGCGTTCCGCGTAGTCGGCGGGTGCATCCGCGATGAGGTCGCCGGCGAGCTGCAGCCGTACGAAGCGGTCGTAGGGCATGTCCGCGTTGAACGCCTGCACGACCCAGTCGCGATAGCGGTAGGCGTGGGGGGTC
>CAIWZS010000109.1 GCA_903917235.1 uncultured Planctomycetaceae bacterium
CGATCGTCTGCCACCACTTGAGCGGATCGGTCGTCGTCCCGTTGAGCGCCGGCACACCGGCGTAGTCGGTCGCCCAGCCGTGCACGGCGACATACACGTTTTTCCCGGTCAGCCGGGTGTCATTGGCGACGAGGGGCTGCCAGTCACCGACGCTCGGTGTCGCCGACGTGGGTCGGTAGAGGGCCAGTCGCGTCAGCACGTCGGCCTCGGCCGGCGCGACTTCGCCGACATCCGACGAGGGCGGGGCCGTTCGGAGCCGCAGGGCGTACCCGCCGGTCTGACGGCCGATACCGGCTTCCTGCTGACGGCCGCTCACGACGAGCCGATACGTCCCGCCGGTGGCGGCGAGGAAGGCGAACTCGGCCCGGCGCGCGTGCCCCGCACCCCGTGCCGGCGCCGTGCTGATCACCGATCCGTCCGGGGCGTAAACGGTGAGACGCGGGGAGAAGTCCCGAGCGGCCCGCCCCGTGCGGCCCGTGGCCCGCACGTCGATCGCCAGCCGCGCACCCGCATCGGCCGTGAACGAGAACGAATCGACGTCTGCGATACTCGCCACGCGGCCCGTGACGCGATAGTGCTCGAAACCGCGCAGTTCCTGCGACGTGGCGGCCGTGTCATTGCTCTCCAGCTCTCGCATGGCGAGCACCGGCGCGAGCATGTCGCGGCGTGCGAGTCGCTCGACCGACGCCTTGAACGGCAACCGACGTCCACGGCGGGACGAAGCGGGCTGAAACATGCACGACCAGATCATGGAAGGCACTCTCGGTGTCAGGTGGGCGGTGTCAGGCCATATGGTGCGAACAGCCTATGCCCTCTCCGAGCCCTTCGCCATGAACCGGTCGTCGCGCCCCAGGTACGGCCCTCACCTCCGGTGGATCGTCCGGCCCGGCATGGACGCGGACCTTGGCGGCACCGCATGCGGGCATGCCGCTCACGCGTCGGGAAAATCGATCACCGTGATGCCGGCATGCGGGAACCGATCGAAACGGGGCAGCAGTCCGGCACCCTCCGCCAAGGTCACCACGTCGCTCACGAGTCGGCGCGGGTCGATGCCGCCGGCGCGAAGGAGCTCGAAGAGGCGCGGGTAGGCGGGTGCCTGGAGGCCATGGCTGCCGAGAATCTCGAGTTCCCGCCCGATCACCAGGTCCATCGGCAGCGGGGGGGCCGCCTCGTCCCCCAGGAGCAATCCGATCTGCACGTGCCGGCCGCGTTTGGCGAGGCTGCGGATGGAGGCGGTGCTCGTGACCCGGCTTCCGAGCGCGTCGATCGACACGTGCGCACCGCGACCCGTGATGGCATGGATGCGACGCGCCGGATCGACGCCGGAGGCGTTGATTGTCTCCTCCGCGCCGGCGGCGCGGGCGGCTTCGAGGCGATCGCCGCGCATGTCCACGGCGACGACCCGCGCGCCTGCCGCCCGGGCGATCATCACCGCCGACAAGCCGACGCCACCGCAGCCGTACACAGCGACCCACTCGCCCGCGGCGGTGCGGGCACGGTCGACGACCGCACGAAACGCGGTCGCGAAACGGCAGCCGAGACTCGCTGCGGCGACGAAATCGAGGCCGTCTGGCAAGGCGACGAGGTTCGTGTCGGCGTGACGGACTTCGACGAACTCGGCGAAGGCGCCCCAATGCGTGAATCCCGGCTGGGTGTATGCGTCGCACACCTGATGGTTGCCGGAGCGGCACTCGGGGCAGTCGCCGCAGCCGCACGAAAAGGGCGCCGTGACGCGGGCGCCGATCCGCCATCCGCGCACCGCCTCGCCGAGCGCTGCGACCACGCCGGCGAACTCGTGGCCGGGGACGTGGGGCGGGTGCACGTCCGCGTCGTGTCCCATCCAGCCGTGCCAGTCGCTGCGACAGATGCCGCACGCCCGCACGGCCACCACCGCGGCGTCCGGACGTGGCTGCGGCACGGGCACGTCACGCACGACGAGCGGCGTACGGAAGGTCGTGAAGACGGCGGCCTGCATGCCGTGACTCGTCGCGTGGGGTGATGATGCCGACCGGCGCCATGGAGCGCGTCCTCGGACGAGTCTGACGGCTCGCCCGCGTCACCGCCAGTGACGCGTTGTCACGCATGGCGATGGTCGTCCGTGCCACAGTGGGGGGCGCACGCGTCACTCGCTGCCCCCGCTCGATTCGGCCGCTTGTGGAGCGAGTGACAGGCGGCGAAGATGCTCGACGTGAGGCGCCGCATGCAGTGGCGTCGTTCCAGCCCGCGGACATGAGCCATGCCGACGAAGGAAGTCGTACTGCCCGCCCCCGCCGAGCGTCCCGCGGCCCTCAAGGCGAGACGGCAGCTGAAGATGGCCCGCTCGGCACACGCGTATGTCCGTGGCAACACGAAGAACTTTTACGACTGGCTCGAGGGCAACATCGGGCAGTCCGTGCCGGCCGGACCGCCGGTCTGGATCTGTGGCGACTGCCACGCAGGCAACATCGGTCCGATCGCCAGTGCCAAGGGCACGGTCTCGATCCAGATCCGCGACCTCGACCAGACCGTCGTTGGCAACCCGGCGCACGACCTCATCCGGCTGGGGCTGTCGATGGCCAGCGCCGCCAGGGGCTCCGACCTGCCCGGCGTCACCACCGCGCGGATGATGGAGCAGATCATCGAGGGATACGAGCAGAGCTTCGCGCCGGCCGCCGATGCCGACGACGAGTTGCCCGCGGTCGTGCAGGCGGCGATGAAGGCGGCCCACAAGCGCACCTGGAAGGATCTCGCCCGCGAGCGGATCGAGGGCACGACGCCGACCATTCCCCTCGGACGGAACTTCTGGCCGCTCGCGCCCGAGGAGCGGGAGGCGGTCGTCGCGCTCTTCGCCACCGATGCGGGCCGGAGGCTCGTGACGGCGCTCAAGTCCCGCGAGGACGATGCGGAGATCGAGGTGGTGGACGCGGCCTACTGGGTGAAGGGCTGCAGTTCACTGGGGCTGCTCCGCTGCGCGGTGCTCGTGTCGGTCGGCGGCAAGAAGGGCGAAGTGTGCCTCGTCGACATCAAGGAGGCGGTGCCTCCCTTGGCGCCGCACCCCGCCGACGTGGACATGCCGGCCGACCACGGTCAGCGTGTGGTCACCGGTGCCTGGCACCTCTCGCCGGCTCTCGGCGACCGGATGCTCGCCGCCAAGGTGCTCGATCGACCGGTCTTCGTCCGGGAGCTCCTGCCGCAGGATCTCAAGTTCGACGTGGCCGACCTCACGTGCGCCGAGGCGATGAAGCTCGCCCGCTTCCTCGCGAGCGTCGTCGGCAAGGCGCATGCGCGGCAGATGGACGAGCCCACGCGCTCGGCCTGGCAGCAGGAACTCGACGCCCACCACTCGAAGACGCTCGAGGCGCCCTCGTGGCTCTGGGCCAGCGTCGTGGATCTTCTTGCGACGCACGAAAAAGCCTATCTGGAACACTGCCGCGTGTACGCGACCGAGGCCACGCCGTCGTGACACGGCCGGGGCGATCGTCGCACGATCGAGCGACCACAGCCGATGAATGCCCTTGGAAGTGGAGTGGTCCATTCGGGATTGCCGTGGGTCGGGGCTGCCCGTGCCCCGTTGCCGGACGATGGCTGCGGCCTTCCCGGCCTCCGCTCTCTCGAGGCTGCCTGCGCTTCGGCATCCCTGCCTGCGCTTGGCAGCCACGCCGGCTCCCGGGGCACCGGCACCCCCTCCTGAATCCTCTCACCCACGAAGTTGTCGAAAGGACCAGTGGAGCAGCCATGCGACGAAGCATCTGGGCGTCGATCGCCTTGGCCGTCGGCCAGATTGCGGTCGCCCCGCCGATCGTCGGCGCCGAGGAGCCGCATCCTTTCGTCGCGGCACGGGACGCGTACGCCACGCGGCTGCTCGTCGTCGGAGGCTCGAGCGCCGGCACGGCCGCCGCGATCACGGCGGGTCGGCTCGGCATGCCCACGATCTGGGTGGTGCGCGCCCCTCGCGACATCGGCGGCCTGTCGACCAATGCGATCAATCCCGACAGCGACCTGCCGATGCGGTATCTGGGCGGGCTCGCGCTGGAGTACGACGTCGTCGCGCGCTTCACCACCGGGTTCGGCCGGCACGGCCGCAACAACGGCGAGGGTTATTTCGCTCCCTTTCATGTGTTCTTCGCCGAGACGCGACGGCAGGCGGAAAGTCTCCCGAGCCTCGCGGTGCTCGCCGATCTGCATCCCGTGGCGGTCGACAAGGATCCCGGCACGAGGCGTGTGCGTTCCGTGACGTTCGGCCACCGGCGCGATCCCGAGCGTCGGGTCGTCATCGAGGCCGAGGTCGTGATCGATGCCGAGATCGAGGGGGACGTCGCGTTTCTTGCGGGTGCGACCACGACGCTGCGACGCGAGGCACGGGTGTCGAGCGAGGATCCGACCCGGGACCAGGAGTCGTATGCCGGCCGCATCTTCACGCGGGAGAAGCCGATCGGGTCGCTGCTCGTGGCGGGAGGTCCCGAGGTCGAGGGCACCACCCACGAGGCCGACGACGCGCCGGCGACGATGGGCTGGAACGGGTCCGTGACGCTCGAGGACTTCGGCACCGGCACGCCCGAGAGCCCGTGGGTGCTCGTTCGTGAGCCGACGGGCTACGACCCGGCCGAGTTCGCCTGGTGGGAGCAGGGTGTCTATGGCGTGACGCTCGACGCGACGCACCGCCGCTGGAACATCGATCACTTTCTGTCGACCGTCGAGGGATGGCGGATGCCCGATGGCCGTCACGTGCTCGAGTCGCTCGACGTGCGGGACCGCGAGGCCAACGAGAAGGCCCATCTCGCCCACGTCATTCGGGGTCTCTGGCACCTGCAGCACGTGAAGAAGGAGTATCGCTACGGGCTCTCGTCACGCGACTTCCGCGAGGGCCTGCCCGCGAAGTACACGCTCGCCGACTTCGGCACGGCGACCCATGCGGGGGACGCTCCGCTTCCCGGGCTCATCTACATGCGCGAGGGGCGGCGGATGGTCAATGACCACGTCTTCGGTGGAAAACTCATCGAGGACGACGGCTCGGGGCGGTTCGTGCAAAAGCGGCACTGGCATCCCCGGGCCGCGTACTTCAACGCGATGCTCGTCGACATCCACGGCGTGCACCGGGAGCGGGTCGCCGGAAGCGGTCCCGAGGGAATGCAGCTCCTCCGTCTGGCCGGCTTCCACGACTTCGGCGCGCCGTGCATCCCGTTCGACGTCTTCGTGCCGCGCCCGGCGGAGGTGACCGGCCTGCTCGTCGCCTCGGCGGGCGCCTACACGCACCAGGCCTACGCCGCCTTCCCGCGGATGGAGACGGGCCGCCTGCTCCAGGGGCATGCCTGCGCGGTGGCCATGCACCACGCGCTCGCCGACGGCGTTCTTCCGCACGAGGTGGACGTGCGCAAGGTGCAGCTCACCGGCCTCGAGCGACACGGGCAGTCGCTCGTCTATTTCGACGACGCGATCGCCGGCACGCGGTCCCATGTCGTCGAGCAGATGCTCGGCTGCCGTGGCGTGCCACGGCGCAACGACCAAGGCGTCTTCCAGGACGAGTCGGGGCTGACGGTCGCCGAGGCGGAGCACGATCTCGCGGCCCTGTTTCGGGACTTCACGGAAGACCCCGCTCCCGCAGGCGCCCTCGCTGCGTCGCTGGACGTCGTCCGCGGCACCTCCGCTGACGGCAGGGTGTCGCGAGGCCGGCTCATCCGCGCGCTCTCGTTGGCGGCCGGGATCGAGCCCGCGGCCGGCCGCTTCACTGCCGACCCGCCGCTCTTCTCGGACGTGCCGCACGGCCATCCGCTCGCGCCGCTCCTGGCCGCGTGGTCGGCCCGCGGCTGGATCGCGGCCGATGCGGCCGAGCGATTCGAACCCGACGCGGCGATGCCGTTCGCCGAGTTCCGTCGCCACGCCTTCAACGTGCTCTTCGGCGCCCTCGCGACGGGTGGACCGATGGCGGTCGACTACCGGCCGTGGATCGTCCGCGACGCGTTCAATCGCCCGGATGGCCCGGCGCAGCGGCTGTACTCCGGGCAGGCGTCGATCCTCGCCGAACCGTGGCATGTCGAGGGGGGACTGCTGCGGCCCGTGCGGGAGAAGGGCACGTCCTATCACCTCGTCGATGTCGGCACGGCCGACGTGGACATCTCGGCCGACGTCTTCCTGGAACAGACGCGGAACGACGCCGCGGCGGGCATCGTGCTGCGCGGCGACGGCACGGCGTCGATGGAGCGGTTCCTGCTGCAGGCGAAGGGGCCGGCCGTCGAGGTGCGCATCGATCGGATCAGCGCGGGCGAGCGGGTGGACGAGGTGCGGGAGATCGTGCCGACGCTTCGCCGCGCCTTCTCGCTGCGGGCGGTCGCCCGCGGCGACCGAATCGACTATCTCCTCGATGGTCGGCTCGTGCGGTCGCTCGAGCGCGGCACGCGTGGCGGCACCGTCGTCGGCCTCGTCAACGGCGGAGACGAACGCAGCCGCTTCGACAACCTCGAGGTGCGGCCGCCGAGCATGCGGGAGTGACCGCACGCGGCGCCGCCGGCGTGACCCGGGGCTTCATGCCGACCGCACCGACCGCGTCCTCACCGCCGTGCGCGTTGTGTCCGAAAACGTGTACCGGCAGGTCGAGCCCTTCGGCCGACGGGATAAGCGGGGGGAAATGGTCACCCCTCCGGTCACGGCCCAGCCGCCATCGTCCGCGAGGCGGACGTGGACTCTGCCTTCGAGGCGAGTGAGGGTGAAGGTCGTGACGGTCGTCCGGTCGATGGCAGAGGCGACGGGTTGATCGGGCGTCGTGGCGGAGAGGTCCGAATGGTCCTCGCGGTGGAGCGTGGTGGGGGAAAACGAGGCGCGCTGGCGTGGCTCCTCGGCCTCGCCGTGGCCGGCGCATGGGTGGCGGCAGGGGACGGTGCGGTGCGAGCCCAGGACGAGGGGTTCGTCGGTGTCCCCGGCTCGGTGGGCGGCTTCGAGTCGTCCGACCCGGTGCTCACGGACGAGGTGATGACCGGCGTGATCCCGACCGGGCAGGAGTGGTTTCTGTTCGGCGAGTCGGAGCGGGGAGGCGTCTACGGCTGGCTCGACGGCGGCTTCATCGGCAACTTCGGCGTCCCTGCGAGCAAGTTCAACGGTCCCTACAACGCGGTGGACCGTGCGAACGAGCCGATGATGAACCAGGTCTATCTCGTCGCCGAGCGCACCCTGCCCACCGACGGTTCGAACGGCATCGGTGCGCGGACCGACCTGCTCTACGGCGAGGACTTCCCGCTCGCCATGTCGCTCGGCTGGGAGACGAACCCCGGCCCACGCGACTGGAACAGTGGCGAGTATTACGGCCTGGCGATCCCACAGCTCTACGCCGAGGTGGGCAACCAGGATCTCTCCCTGAAGCTCGGCCACTTCTACACGATCGTGGGGTACGAGGGCGTGCCCGCGGTCGGCAACTTCTTCTACCTCAAGAGCTACAGCTACCAGTTCGCCGGACCGTTCACGCACTGGGGCGGCCTCGTCAACTGGAACGCGACCGACAGCCTCGAATTCGAGGGCGGTCTCGTGAACGGCTGGAACGGCCTCGCATCGCCCTACAGCAATGCCAACTTCCTCGGTCGCGTGCGGGTGAAGAACTCCGACAACTCGCTCGCAACCTCGTTCGCGATCATCACGGGCGACGAGGCCAACGACTTCTCGCCGCTCTTCCAGCCGGCGCCGGTGCTCGCCGGGGCCAATCGCACGCGCTACAGCCTGATCTTCGAGGTGCGTCCGGCGGATCGGTGGGAGTATCTCTTCCACCAGTGGCTCGGCACGCAGGCCAAGGGGCTCGCCGATGGCGGCACGGCGCTCTGGGCGGGCATCGACCAGTATCTCTACTACCGCGTCAGCGACGCATGGTCGTGGGGAGCCCGCTTCGAGTGGTTCCAG
>CAIWZS010000110.1 GCA_903917235.1 uncultured Planctomycetaceae bacterium
ACAGCTCGTTGGGATACCAGACCCAGGCCGGGCTCGCCGACGCGTGTGCGGCTTCCGCCTCGGCATCCAGCCGCACACGCTGGTTCCCTTGGTCAATCCTGTTGCTGAACCCTCATATCCCCTGGTACAGGAAATCCAACCCGGTCACCGGGACACAGGAGCACACCGCTCACGAGCCGCTCAAGGGCGCGGTGATGATTGAGGAAGTGCCATTGACCGCGCCATTCTTCATGGGCCTCGCCGCGATGCTCGCTCTGGCCGCCATCTGGCCGGGCCGCTGAGTCGTTTGCGCACGCCATGCTTGGATATGCCGTGAAGCGGGCGGCTGCTCCTCAAGCCTTTCTTCGCGGGCGATCTGTCGCCTGCCGTGCTGGTGGCCCGATCCACCTGCCCTTTTCGTGGACGGCTTCGAGCTGAAACGGTCGCGCGAGGTTCGTGTTGTTGAAAATGATCACGACGGGCAAGGCTTCGATCGCCCGCTCGAGATTGGCGAGGGTGCGGTGAAATCGGGCTTCAAGCTTTTCGTCCGGCACGTCGTGCCCCCCCTGCATGACCCGCATCGCGACCCGCTGTTTCGACGTTTCAGGTGAATCGATCCGGATGAAAATCATGACGACGTGAATCCCATTCCGGCTCGCCTCCACCAGTTCGGAGACTTTCGCGCCGACGGGATCGGAGAGCACGGTTTCGAACACGAAACTCTCGCGCTGCTCGACCAGACCGGCTCTGAGCGACGCCGCGAGTTGGGCCGCCTCGTAGGCACCCAGCCCCATCTCGATGGCAAGATCGTCGGCATTGACGAACCGCAATCCTGCATCGACGAGGTGGGAGTGGAAAAACGTCGACTTACCCGCGCCGTTCGACCCGGCGAGTGCCACCACGACGGGCCTCGCGTCGAGAAGGGATCGCCAATCCATCCGCCCCCTACCTCGCGGCGACGAACTCGCGGTTGGCGAATCGCCCTCGGGTGCGGGTGCCGTCTTCGTCGATCCTCACCAGCATTCCCGCCTCGTCCTGGCAGGGTTCGAAATGCGGAAACGGACGAGACTCGAGATAGTCGCGAACTCGGGCGCGGCCGACAGCGGTGTCCACGGATTGAATACTCTCGGCCAGCGACCGCACCGTTCCCGACCGCTGCAGCGCCAGGGCCAGGTCACCACGGAGCAACGGTTCGATCGATTTGCCGAGACGGGCCCAGTATTCCACCTGACCGGCGATGGATCGCCGAGCCACAGCCCCAACCGTCCGGGCCTGGAGAACCAGATCGTCACTGAGCTTCACGGGCTGACTCATATCGATACGGTAGCATTTTGCCACCAGCAGTCAAGGCTCTCGAATCCGGCCCACCGCCGGTCGTCGCCGTGGTTGCCGCCGAGGCTGAGGACGGTGGGACCTTTCCCGCGGACGATGACGGTGATCGGCACCATCACGTTGGCCCAGCCGCCGAGGTTGTGCGAGCAGGGCACCTGGAGGAAGCCCCGCTGCTTGCCCGGCCGGTCGAGATCGATCGCGGTGTGGATCACGGAGATGGGTTCACGAGAGCCGTTCGATCGGCGTGGCGACGCCGGTGATCGTGTTGCCGTCGAGGCGGATGGCCCTGGTCTCGGCGCCGAGGCGGATACCGACGCGGCCGGCGGCCCCGCGAGACTCGGAGATCGTATTGCCCACGATCGCCACCTCCTCGGTGCCTCCCTGGACGTCGATCACCGCCGCGGCCTCGCCGCCGTTGTCGGCAAAGCGGTTCTCCTCGATGCGGTTGCGGTGGCCGCAGAAGGAGGCGCCCCGTTCCGGCCGGAACAGGAGTCCCGTGGTCGTGCTCTCCGAGATGCGGTTCGAGCGGACGAGGTTGTCGGTGTCGCGGTGGCCGATCGAGATCCCGACGCCGTTGCCGGTGCAGTCGTTCTCCTCGGCGAGGCCGTTCTTCACCCCCCAGCAGAAGAAGATCCCGATGGCGTTCCCCGAGAGGGTGTTGCCGCGCATGAGGGGCCGCTGCGATCCCGAGCCTGGATGGAGGCCGAGGCCGGAGTGGTCGCGGCTCGTGCAGCCCTCGACCACGACGTCATGGCAGATCTGGAAGCTGATCCCGTCGCCGTGGTTGTTCCGGGCCTCCACGCCGCGGATCGCCACGTCGCGGCAGTCCTGGAGGAAGATGCAGCCGGCGTGATTGCCGTCGAGTTCGGGGTTTCGCGCGCGGTCGCCGTCGAGGTGGAGGTTCTCCACGGCGAAACCCTCGATCTCCTCTCCCCAGAGGAGCGGAAAGAGCGCCTGCACGATGGGCTTCCCGGAACTCCACACGTTCTCGCGCAGGGCCCGGTCGAGCTTGAAGCGGTCGCCCGAGCGGGCCACGAGGAGGCGCTTGAAGACGAGCGGCCCGCCGTCGTGGGGATTGGTCGCGCGGAGGCAGATCGAGTCGCCGACGCGGAAGCCGTGGCCGGGCGCGAGCGTGATCTCCCGGTCGTACCAGTCGGAATCCTCGGCCAGGCCCGACTCGTGGCAGGGGATCTTCGTGATCACCGTGTCGGCACCGCACCCCTCCACGCGCACACCCGAGCGGAGCCGCACCGCGGCGCGGAGCACGTGGCGGCCGGGGCCGAGGCGCACCGTCCCTCCCCCCTGCCCCGCGACGAGATCGATCGCCGCCTGGATCGGCCGGGCGCCGAAGCCCTCGACGTCAGAGCCGGCCGGCCCGCAGGTGACCACGAGCCGCTCCTCCCAGTCGGGCTCGATCCGCGCGTCGAAGGCGGTGGCCCGGGGACGTGCCACCGGCGGACGGCCGTCGTCGGACAGCGCACGGCGGGCGACGAGCGTCGCAGCGGCGGCCGTCCCCAGAAACGCGCGGCGCGAGGAGAGGGGGGTCATTTCGCCTCCTCCAACGCCGCCACCACGACGGTGAAGTCGGCGTGGCAGTGGCCGGAGCAGGTGGAGTCGAGGAGATGGAGGTCGATCGCCACCGGTGCAGCATCGGCGTCGGCCGTGACGGTGACCTCGAACACCGGCCGCACCTTCGCCAGCGCCGCCAGGCGGCCGGCTCTGGCTTGCTCGTCGAACTTCGGCGCCTCCGACATGTCGGGCACGGTGACGGTGACGCCGGCGCGGTGGAAGGTCTTGTCTTCCTTGCGGGGGAGGCCGAGCGCGGGGCGCTCGCCGTCCACCATCTCGGCCACCGCCAGGCCGCCCCCACGCGTCAGGCCGACGGTGCACTCGACCGAGAAAGGCACGGTCTTCGTCTCGCCCGGCGCGACGACCACCAGCGGGATGATGCGCCTCGATTTCTCCCGCGCTGTGGTGTTCTTCGCCTTCGTGGCCGGCTCCTGGGCCGTGGCGTCGATGAGGGTGGCCGCCCCGCCGAGGATGGCGAGGGCGGTGACGAGAAGGATCACTCGCATGGGATGGTTCCTCCGTGGCGGGACTCCGGAATCGGCCATCATCGGTGCGGCAGCGGCCGCGGGGCGGGAGCCCCGGCCGCTCCCCGATCCCCCGGCGGCATGATACCTTTCCCGGGCTGTTTCATGGGCTTCCTGCCGCATCTGCTCGTCCGTGGCAAGGCCTGTCGCTACGAGGTGATCCGCAGCGACGGCGGCCGCTCCTCGACATCCCGCGCTACGACTTCAACTGGCAGCTGCTCTACCGGTTGCACGAACCGCTCAGGCGAACGTCACGTCGCGGATCGTGACGCCCTGGGACGCCACGCCCGACACCACGATCGACAGCACGTTGTTCACGATCGCGACCGGGCAGTCGATGGTCACGTCCTTCATCTGCATCCCCACGGCTCCCAGGCCGCCGTCGACAAACTGGCCGCCCGTGAGCGTGCCGGAATTGCTGGCTCCCTGACCGACCCCTCCGCCGCCAGGAGCCGGAGGGACGGTCGTCGCGAGCTGGGTGACGACCGGTGGCGTGACGAAGATCCCATCGCCGGGCG